>NZ_VFOX01000001.1:0-306658 GCF_006716345.1 Microbacterium saperdae | reverse complement strand
ACCACCTGCAGCACCAAGGCGACCCCGTGGGGGCTCAGCACTCGCTCGATTCCCGCGAGGAAGTTCATGAAGAAGGCCTCGACCCCGAACGGCTCGGGCTCGCGCGCGATGACCAGACCGATCGCGCCGACCTTCGACCCCGTCAGCGCTCGGGCAGCGATGTTCGCCGTCCAGCCCAGCTCGTCCGCGATCCGCAGGATCTTCTCTCGAGTGCTGTCAGAGACGCCCGCTCGGCCGTTGAGCGCGTAGCTCACCGACACTTTCGACACCCCGGCGATCTTGGCTATGTCTGCGATGGTCGCGCGCGGCATCTCACTCCTAGAAATCGCTGTACCGGTTAACCACACCCTACTTGCGACGGAGCGGAGCAGCGAGGACATCTTCGACCCGAGCTGCGGGCGGCGACGACTGATAGCATTACCTAACCGGTTAGGTAGCTCGAGGGGATCGCCGGGCAGGGCACGCGGCAGATCCACGAGCGGCAGGAAGCGATGTGACGACTCTCACTCTCGGCGGCGGCCCTCGCCAACTCACGGTGACCGTCAGCACCGTCGGTGCGCGCCTCTGCCAGATCACCGACCCACGCGGCCACGAGTGGCTGGTCGACGATGGCCGGCCGGAGCCGACGTCCGATATGCCGATCCCCTTCGACCAGGGAACCCGGGGCGGATGGGATGACTGCTTCCCCTCAATCGACGCCGAGGCCGACCCGCGCGGGGACCGGATGATCGCCGACCACGGCGACTTCTGGTTCCGCCCGTGGGCAGTCAGCGCCGTCAACGCGATGAGCACCACGATGCGCACGACCGGCATCCCGCATCCCCTCCGCGCCGAGAAGACGGTGCGGTTACACCAGGATGCGTCGATCGTCGAGATCGACTACGTCCTCACCAACACCTCCGACGTCCCCTATCGGTTCCTGTTCAGCGGCCACCCCCTGTTCCGATGGACCGACGACGCGGTGCTGAAGATACCCCGAGGCGGCAGGGTCACGCCCGCCTTCGGCCTGCCGGGCCGAGTGGGAGCCTGGCCACGACTTGACGGGCGCGATATCTCGCGCATTCCGTCTGAGCGCGGTCCGATGATGAAGAAGTTCTTCGTCGAGTGGGACGGATCCGTGACGCTCTCATTCCGCTCAGGGCACAGCCTCACGCTCCGACAGTCCACCGACATCACGCCGTGGCTCGGGGTCTGCATCAACGCGGCTTCCTGGCCGGCGCATGACCCTGGCAGCCATTGGATTGCGCTCGAGGCCACCACCTCTCCCCACGACTCCTTGGCGCAGGCGCTTCAGAGCGGGACCGCGTTCGTGTTGGATCCGTCAGAGCGCGTTGTCTGGACCACGAGCGCGGAGTTCCACTGAACCCTCACGAACTCAGCGCGGTCGCGTCTCCGGGACTCATTCCGCCGAGAACTCAGCCCGCCCAGACGACAGTGCGATGACCGCCCAGCTGCACGGCGGAAGTTCCGCTCGAACGTGGCCCGCTTCGACGGCCACGTCGAGGTCCATCAGACCGACCCGTTCCGGTTCCGCCGCGGTGTTCTTCGCATGGAAGTCGGGGTCGTGCAGCAGCCGGGCCGCATCGACCGCGCAGACACCCAGTTGAGTCACGTCCACGTCGACGGAGACCGAATCAGTGGTGCTCCGGTTCGCGAGAAACACGGTCGCCGTGCCGTCGAGCGGATCGAACGTCGTGGCAGCGACGATGCTGGCGATGTCACCGCGATCGCCCGCCGCGTGCGTCGGCGAGCTGACGAGTGTCTTCACGACGGAGCCGCGCGCGCGGCCGGCGGTCTCCGCGAAAGGAAAGTAGGAGGTCTGCCGGAAGGCAGGACCACCAGGCACGGTCACGATCGGCCCGATGACATTGACGAGCTGCGCGAGGCACGCGGCGTGCACGACATCGACGTTGTTCAGCAAGGTGATGAGAAGGCTCCCGACGACGACCGCATCAGCGGCCGTGTACTGGTCCTCGAGGATGGGCGGGGCGATCGGCCAGTCATCATTGCTCGTCGGCACGGCGCCGGGACGCGCCTGATCCGCCTGGTACCAGACGTTCCACTCATCGAAGGAGATACGCACTCGTCGATCGGACTTCTTGACCGATCGCACGTGTTCGATGGTCGCGGAGACATCGGAGATCACCTGCTGCATGTGGTCGGATGAGGAGAGGAACGCCGCGGTATCCCCATCGATCTCCTCGTAGTAGGCGTGGCAGGAGATGAAGTCGACGTCGTCGTAGGCCTGCATGAGCACTTCCCGCTCCCAGTCACCGAAGGTGGGGAGGAAGGATGCCGACGAACCGCACGCGACGAGCTCGAGCGTGGGGTCGAATCGTCGGAACGCGCGCGCCACCCGAGATGCAAGGCGGCCGTACTCCTCGGCACTCAGCGAGCCGAGCTGCCACGGGCCGTCCACCTCATTTCCGAGACACCACATCCGCACGTCGAAGGGATCCTCGCGACCATTCCGGCGACGGCGATCAGCGAGCTCCGATGACCCGCGGTGGTTCGCATACTCGACCAGCTCCAGCGCTTCTTCGAGACCGCGAGTACCGAGGTTCACGGCGAGCATCATCTCCGCATCGGACTCTTCGGCCCACGAGGCGAACTCATGCAATCCGACCGTGTTCGGCTCGGTCGAGTGCCACGCCAGATCCAGTCGCACGGGTCGCTCCTCGACCGGTCCGACTCCGTCTTCCCAGCGGTAGCCCGACACGAAGTTCCCTCCGGGATATCGCAGGGTGGTGACTCCGAGTTCGCGAACGAGCTCTTTCACATCGCCACGAAATCCACGGGCGTCTGCCGTCGGGTGATCGGCCTCGTAGATGCCCGTGTAGACGGAGCGCCCCATCTGCTCGACGAAAGCACCGAAGAGCCGCGGATGCACCACATCGATGCGCTGATCGAACTGCGGTCGCACGTACGAGACCGCATCGGACGATTGCCTCTTGTTATCCATCTCCCACTTCCCCTTCGTGGCTGTGAAAAGAGCCGTCCCTCTCGAGGCTGAGAGCCGTTCGAGACGCGCGTCGGATCACATCCGACCTAACCGGTTAATCATAGCGCTGATGCGAACATGGAGAAGATATCCGTGACTGTCATACTCAAGCATGGAATGGATGCGGGACGAATGGCCGGAAGCGCTCACGATGCGCTATCTCGAGGCAGGCGCCGGCGTCGACACGGTCGATGGCGCACTGGACGCCAAGACCGTGCCGTTCGCGATCCTCGCCCAGGCCACGTCCGGGCGGTACCGCCTCGCCTACGACGGCCGATCGACAGAAGCCGGCCCGGAATCGATCGTCATCGCACCCCCGCACCGACGACTCACGTTCGGCCACTATGCAACCGATGAGAGCGTGATGCGCTCGCGGTGGGCCCACGTCGCGTTCAGCTTGTGGGGGTCGATAGACCTGTGGGATCTGGTCGAGTTGCCCCGACGGCTCGACGGGCGTGCCGCAGAGATCGTCGGCGAGAGCATCCACGCGCTGCTGACGGACGCACCCGGTGAGGATCCCGTGCGACGCCTCACGAGACGGCTGCAGATCGGAGCCACCCTGGCGGAGGTGTTGATCACGGCTTCCACTCCACGCCCCGAGGCGGCGGATATCGCCGAGGGCGCGTTCCAGTTGCGGCCCCTGCTGCGATACATGCAGGAGTCCCTGGCTGATCCGCTCGATGTCGCTCAGCTCGCTCGCGTCGCCTGCCTGTCCGAAGCGACACTGCACCGGCGCTTCCGGCAGGTGTTCGGGACCACCCCGATGCGGTACCTGAAGCGGTTGCGTCTCGACGAGGCCGCCCGAACCCTGGGCCGCACCGATCGGACCATCGGGGCAGTCGCCGAAGAGGTCGGATTCGCCAATCCCTACCACTTCAGCCGTGAGTTCCAGCGGGCGTTCGGGATGCCACCGCGCGATTTCCGCACGGCCGCATCCCGGTGACCTCGCCCGCGGCGTCCCCCAGTGAGAGGTGGGGATATGCAGTTGAGACTCTGACGCTACGTCGGAAGGGGCCTCGAACCATACATTTCTCGGGTGCCCCAAGATACTCACGCGCCCGACCTGTCCACATCCCGCATCGAGGCGACCGGTCGCGGCCGCATCGCGCTCACGTCACACGCGATGCCCACCCAACCGCTCCGTCCTGACGAGGTCGAGGGCGTCACGATCGTCTCCCTGGTGAGTCCTGGCACCGAGACGAACGCGATCGCGAGCGATGACGAGACGCCTCGCGCCACGGGGTATGCCGCTGTGTTCCGCATCACGGCGAAGGGAAGCGAGGTCTCCGACCTCGAGGTGGGCCAACTCGTGTTCTGCTTCGGTAACCACGCCGGGTTCCAGAGAGCGGTCGCCCGCGATGTCGTCGCGGTTCCCGAAGGCCTGGACCCTGCCGTCGCGGTCTTCTGCCGGTTGATGGCGGTGAGCTGGACCACTTTGGTCACGACGAGAGCGCGCCCCGCGTCGCGCGTCCTCATCATGGGACTCGGTCTCGTGGGCAATCTCGCCGCCCAGATCTTCCGTGCTGCCGGATACCGCGTGACCGCCGTCGATCCGGTCGAGAGCCGTCGCGACATCGCGACGAGCGCGGGGCTCCCTGACGTGCGGGCGAACGTTCCCGATCTGGGTGAATACTCACGGTTCACCGAGGAGAGCTTCGGCGTCTTCGATCTCGCCGTCGACTGCTCCGGACACGAAGCCGCGGTACTCGATGCCGCCAAGACGCTCAAGCGCGGCGGCGAGCTCGTGCTGGTCGGAGTGCCGTGGCGGCGGCGCACGGAGCTCTCCGCTCACGAGCTTCTCGACGTCGTCTTCCACCACTACATCACTCTGCGGAGCGGCTGGGAGTGGGAGCTCCCCCTCTACCCGCAGGCTTATTCCGCCGGCAACCTCCTCGGGAATCACGCGGGCGCCATGCAGTGGCTCGCGGAGGGCCGCGTGAACGTCGACGGCCTGGCCGAGAGCGCCGATCCGACGGATGCCCAGCGCATCTACGACGGACTTGCGGCGTCGGCCCGACTGACAGCCCTCTTCCGCTGGAGTGAGAACTGAGATGACGCGGATCTGGGATCGAGACAACCTGCACGCCTGGTGCGTTGTACCTTTCGACGAGGTCAAGCGCGGGCCTGAAGCGCGCGCGCAGATGCTGGCAGACCTCGGCATCCGCACGTTCTCCTACGACTGGCGGGCCGAGAACGTTCCCCACTTCGGTGAGGAGCTGGATGCCCTTGCCCGCCACGACATCGAACTTCTGGGTTGGTGGTGGTGGCCGGAGCAGGACGAGAAGGAGTTGAGGTACGCGCTCGACACGTTCGCGAGCCGTGACGTGCGCCCCCGACTCTGGTTCATGCAGGGCGAGAACCTCCTCCCCGACCGGCTGCCCCGCACGGCGGAACAGCAGCAGGAACGCATCGAGCTCGAAGCACAGCGCGCCCTGCGAGTCTCGGAGCTCGCGCGCGGCCACGGCATCGACCTGTATACGCACAACGACTGGTTCGGTATCCCCGACAACCTTGTCGCCGTCGTCGAGAAGGCCCGCGAGCTGGGGGTGCCCGAGATCGGCATCTCCTACAACTTCAGCCATGCGCGCGATGAGATCCACGACGATACTGTCGACTTCGATGCGCTGTGGTCGCGCATCCAGCCGTACGTCACCTCCGTCAATCTCGCCGGGACGCATTTCGAAGACGACACCACTCTCTTCCCGGGTGACGGTGAGCACGACCTCGAGATGATGCGCGTCATCGAAGACAGTGGCTGGCAAGGACCCGTCGGGGTCATCGCAGAAACCGGAGGGGACGCCGAAGTCAGCCTGAGGAACGCCATCCTGCGGGTGGAATGGCTCGCCGCCGAGTTGATTCAGCCGGGGTCGGGCGGTGCGAAGCCGTGCGCGCGTCAGCGTGGGACGAATGCCGAATGACTCGGGAAGCAGGCACTCGACGACGCCCCCGACCCGTACACCGCGAAGACGGTCTTCGCCTGCGGCGACTGGAGCGTGATCGCTGCAGACGACGGATGGTACGGCTGGACCCCGAACTCCGAGGAGGAGCGCAGCGCCGCTGCCGCGGGCTGAGCATGACGAAGGCCTGGCGCCCCTACGAGCGCGCATCAGGAGCCAGGCTGAGCTGCGGCTGCGCAACTCAGCTTTCCTCCTCCTAGCTATGTGAGTTCCGTTCGCTACTCGCATCCCACAGTGCTTGTACTTCGCCGATTCGGCGCGCGGAGCCGAGGATCCGACGCTGCCCCTCAGTCGGAGTCATGTTCTTTCACGAGTCACTGTCATCGATGCATCCGATGCCACATCTCACTTGACAATAGGAGAAGTAGGAACCTTTCGATCGCATCACAGCGTCGCATCCGCCCTCCCTTCACCGGATGGCGGCGAGTTCCGGGTCCGGTTCGATGCCGGCGAGGGTGGCACCCTTGTCGGCCGGGATGCATGCAGCCACGATCGCCGCGACCAACGAGACTCCGGCGCCGATCACGAGCGCGACTCGGAAGCCATCCTCCGACGGAACGACCACGCCGCCCGACGAGATGGTCATCTGAGCCAGGATGACGCCGATCACGGCCGCACCGATGGTGGTGCCCAGGGACCGCATGAGCGTGTTGAAGCCGTTGGCGGCCGCGGTCTCACTGCGCGGGACGACGCCCATGATCAGCGCGGGCATCGCGCCGTAGGCCAGTGCGACGCCGCTGTTGATGACGATGCCGGCGACCAGGAGGCCCCAGGTGCTCCCCATGCCGATGAGCGCGACGACGTATCCGACAGCGAGGATCCCGACTCCCAGAACGAGCGTGAACTTGGGGCCGCGGGCGTCGGTCATCCGTCCGCCGACGGGAGAGAGCAGCAGCATCATCAATCCGGCGGGCGCCATCCAGAGACCTGCCGCGAGCACGGACTGACCGAGGCCGTATCCGGTGATCGCCGGGAGTTGAAGCACCTGTGGCATCACGAGCATGCTCGCGTACATGCCGAACCCGACGAAGATCGACGCGATGTTGGTCAGCAGGACGCGAGGCCGGACGGTCGTACGAAGATCGACCAACGGGTCCCTCGTCCGCGTCTCCCAGAATCCCCACAACGCGAAGACGACGAGCGCGAAGCCGAGCAGGCCGAGAGTCCACCAGGAGCCCCAGCCCCATTCCGATCCCTTCGAGACGGCGAGGATGAGCGAGACCAGACCTGCTGCGAGGCCGACCGCACCCACCCCATCGAATCGCTGGCCCTTGGCACCGGGAGGCAGCACGGGCACGAGCGCCCAGACTGCGACGACGACGAGACCTGTGATCGCGGAGCCGGCCCAGAACAGCACACGCCAATCCGCGAACTCGACAACCGCCGCCGAGAGCGGCATCCCGATCGCGCCACCGACGCCGAGCGTCGCGCTCACGGTCGCGATCGCCGAGGAGAGCTTCTCGCGCGGGACGACATCACGCAGGAGCGCGATTCCGAGGGGAACCATGCCGGAACCGACACCCTGCATCGCGCGGCCCACGATCATGATCTCGACCGTCGGCGCGATCGCGCAGACGATTCCGCCGACGATGAGAGGCACCGCAAGGATCAGGATCATCCGCCGCTTGCCGAACAGGTCGCCGAGCCGGCCGGAGATCGGCACCGCCACGGCAGCGGCGAGCAGAGTCGCCGTGACGATCCACGCGGTGTTCGCCGACGACGTCGAGAAGATCACGGGGAACTGCGCGATGAGCGGAGTGACCATCGTCTGGGTGATCGATGACGCGATGCCGGCGAAAGCCAGCACCGCGACGATCAGTCCCGGTCGGTGCGTACGAGTGACTGCGGACACGGTGTCTCCCCTGGTCGGCGATATGCATCATGCAGTGAGTATGTAGAGTGCATATGTACTATACACATTGTGCGATAGACTCGAGTTCCCAATGAGGAGAAGCATGAAACGTCGAATCGCCGACATCGAGTACGAGCAGATGGTGCAGAGCCGATATGCGATCGCGCAGCACCAGCGCAGGAGCGACGACGAGATCGAGCGCAGCGCCTACCTCCTGCTCAGCCGCATCGACGCGGAGGGACCGAAGTCGATCGGAGAACTCAGCGAGATCTTCAGGCTCGACGTGTCGACTGTTCAGCGTCAGACAGGCTCAGCCATGCGCGCGGGACTTCTTGAACGCATTCCCGACCCGGATGGCGGAATCGCACGCAAGTTCCAGATCACTCCGGAGGGCAGGGAGAGACTCACGGCAGTGCGGGACCGATCTGTCACAGCGCTCGGGCATATCCTTGCCGACTGGACCGACACCGAGGTGTCGACGTTTGCGGACATGCTGCATCGTTTCAACATCGACATCGAGAACTACACCTCAGCGCGACGCGACACATAGCCACCCGACACCGCCACCGACTGCGCCGAACTGCGCCCTCGAGCGCGCACCTGGCGCCATCACTCGGCTTCCGTAGCGCCTGACTCAGGACCTGCGAAGGCCCCGTCGGCTCGGCAGACGCGCTCTCAACCCGGCCCGTCGCTCGTCGCAGCGAGCAACGGAGTGAGGACGTCACTGATCGGCGTGGGAATGCCGTGCGTGGCGCCGAGCCGGGCGATGACACCATTGCGGATATCCCACTCCAGAGCGCGCCCGGCTTCACGATCGGTCAGGATCGATGTGCTCAGGTCGGCGGGAGAGGATCGGAAACCGGCGAGGATCTGTTCGGGAACACCATCGTCCAGTCGCGCGCCCTCGGCGCGTGCGACGCGCAAGCACTCCCGTAGGTACCGCAGGGCCAGCTCGGCGACATCCTCCCTGGCGAACATCCCCGCCCTCCGCCCGGTGAGCGCCATGAGTCCCGCCGCGGCATTCTGCAGGAGCTTACGCCACGCGACGGAGGAGAAGTCCGACGCCACCTCGACGGTGCAGCGCGTCCCCCGCAGAGTCTCGACGACCCGCTCGGTGCCCGCCACCTCCGGCAGGGTCAATCGCGCCGCGCCGCGCAGCCGCACCGACCCGTCGCCCTGCGCCTGTGCGGGGAACCAGACGACCGCGGGAACGACGACCGTGCCTTCAGGGACGAGCGGGGAGACCATCGCCCGCTGCTCGACGCCATTCTGCAGGACGCACAGGACGGTATCGGGCCCGCAGAGCTTCGCGAGCCAGGGCGCGGCACCCTCGATCTGCGTGGCCTTGACCGCGAGGAACACCATCGCTGCCGCGCCGCCGACACGCTCCGGGTCGGTGCGCACGGGGCCGGGCACGCGGATGGCATCGTCGCCGACGAGCACGTCCAGGCCGTCGCGAGCCGTGCGACCGTATAGACCGGGGGTCCTTCCCGCCTCGTGGAGGACGGCGGCGACCGTCGAGCCGATCGCACCGGGACCGATGATGGCCACGCCATCCGCACGCATGTGAGTCACTCCCACAAAGTACCCGTGATCCGGCGTCGTCCCCCGCGAGGAGGCGGCAGTCGCTGTGCCGGTCGACGTCGCGAGGATGACGGCGACGGGTATCTCGCATCGTGTTGCCGCTGCTTTACCGCGACCGCCGCTCCCCGCATGACGAAGGCCCCGCATCCCAGTGCTTCCAAGGGAGTCGGGGCCTTCGTGGTGGCGGTGACGGTGGGATTTGAACCCACGGTAGGGGGTTACCCTACACAACTTTTCGAGAGTTGCACCTTCGGCCGCTCGGACACGTCACCGCGGAACAGCTTACGCGAGACGGGGCGAGCACGCGAATCGAGTCGCCGACCGCGTCACCCCGGAGCTTCACTCCGGCGGGCGAGCAGGGCGAGGTGGAGCGCGGCGAGCGTCTCCCCGTCGTCGAGGTCGGCGTCGAGCAGGTCGCCGATCAGGGTGAGGCGCTGGTAGAACACCGAGCGCGAGAGGTGGCTCGCTGCCGCCGCGGCCGAGCGGTTGCCCGGGTGGGTGACGAGTGCGGTGAGCACATCGAGCAGGTCGCCACGGCGCTCGCGGTCGTACGCGACGACGGGCGCCAGCATCCGCTCGCTGTGCGCGAGCAGGCGATGGTCATCACGCAGCGAGGCGACGAAGCGCTCCAGCGGGCGGTCGTCCACTCGTCGCACGCGCGGACCGGCATCCGAGCGGTCGCTGGCGGCCAGATCCCGCGCAGCCCGGAGCGAGGCGAGCAGCCCGAGCACGTCATCCGCAGGCGGCCCGACGAAGACCGTGCGATCGGGGCCGGAGATACGCGCGGCGATCGCATCCGAGAGCGGGACGGATGCCGGCAGCGAGAGCAGCGCGACGTCGTCATCCCCCACCCGCGCGGCGACCACCGCTGCTCCGGCCTGCCGCGCGCGGTACGCGAGCTGTGCGGCGGACTCCGCACTACGGGCCACGATGCCGTGGCAATGCCTCCCTGGCAGCATGAAGCCGCTGGTCGCGAGGCGGGCCTCGATGTCGTCCGGACTCGCGAAGCGCGCGCCGAGCAGGTCGTCGATGAGGCCGCGCTGGGCGAGCAGCGACCACTCGGAATCACCGCCGTCCGCGAGGCATCCGAAGGCGAGGGCCGTCGCGCCCTGCTCGAGCACGGTGAGCCGCCCGGCCGGATGCGCAGGACCGGGCAACGCGAGCAGGGTCCCCCACCGCACACCGCGCGCCTGCACGGGCACACGATCCGCCTCGCGAAGCCTTCCCAGCGCCTCGGCCACCGGAATCCGCAGCGTCTCGTGGGCGATGACCTCGCGCGCCAGGTTCTCGAGCACGACCGGTGCGCCGAGTGCTCGCGCAGTCTCGGCGACCACGACGTCCGCCGGGGCCCCCCGCAGACTCAGCGCAGTGAACAGCTCATGCAGGTGCTGGCGTTCGCGCAGCGCCATGGTCTGCGCGGCGATCAGCGCCCGGTGCACGGCTTCCGTGACGGCGACGAACTTGACCTCGCTGGTCAGCGCGATCAGGGCGAGTCCTCGTTCCGTGCACACCTCGACGACGGCATCCGGGATACGCGCCTGGCCGGAGCCGAGCTCGACCACGATGCCCGCGACCCCGGCCTGGTGCAGCCCTCGCGCGAAGTCCCGCAGCTCCTCGGCAGCGGTCGGCCAGCCGGCCCCGGTGCTGAGCAGGAGCTCCCCGCCGTCGAGCAGGCGGGCGACGCCGGCACTGTCGGACACGTGTACCCAGCGCACAGCAGCATCGAGCGCACGTCCGCCGACGATCACGTCGGGAGCACCGGCCTGCAGCACGGGCTCTGCGAGCACATCGGCGACCGTCAGGAGCGCGTCGTCTCGCGTCGGACGATCTGTCCGGATGGAGGGGAAGTCCTGACGTTCTGACATCATGATCCGCTCCTTCGCTCTGTGATCATTGAGGAGCACAAGCCTATCGAACACCGGTCAGAGTGTTCGAGCCCGCATTCCCCAGCAGTCGGAGGAACATCGTGGACATCGTCCGTCACGTCATCAACGGAGTGGAGACCGCCGAGGCGGCCCGCACCGGCCAGGTCTTCGATCCCGCCACCGGCCAGGTGTCGAAGCAGGTCGCCTTCGCCTCGACCGCCGAGGTCGACTCTGCGATCGCCGCCGCCGCCGCCGCGGCGCCCGCGTGGCGCGAGACCAGCCTCATCAAGCGCGCCGACGTCTTCTTCCGCCTGCGCCAGCTGCTCAAGGACCGCACGCCCGAGCTCGCCGCGATCGTCACCTCCGAGCACGGCAAGGTGCTCTCGGATGCCGCCGGCGAAGTGTCGCGCGGTATCGAGAACGTCGAGTTCGCCGCCGGACTCGTGCACCTCCTCAAGGGCGAGCGCAGCGAGCAGGTCTCGCGCGGCGTCGACGTGCACTCGGTCAAGCAGCCGGTCGGCGTGGTCGCCGCGATCACCCCGTTCAACTTCCCCGTGATGGTGCCGCTGTGGATGGTGGCCTCCGCGATCGCCTGCGGTAACACGGTCGTGCTCAAGCCCAGCGAGAAGGACCCGTCCGCCGCGGTCTGGATCGCGAAGCTCTTCTCCGAGGCGGGCCTGCCCGACGGCGTGCTGAACGTCGTGCACGGCGACAAGGAGGCCGTCGACGCGCTCCTCGAGTCGCCGCAGGTCTCGGCGGTGAGCTTCGTCGGCTCCACCCCGATCGCCCGCTCGATCTACCAGCGCGCCTCGGCCGCGGGCAAGCGCGTGCAGGCCCTCGGCGGCGCCAAGAACCACATGGTCGTGATGCCGGATGCCGACATCGACGGTGCCGCCGACGCCGCGGTCTCCGCCGCCTACGGCTCCGCCGGCGAGCGCTGCATGGCCGTCTCGGTGCTGGTCGCCGTGGGCGACATCGCCGACGACCTGGTCTCGGCGATCGCCTCCCGCATCGACGGACTGAAGATCGGCCCGGGCACGGATGCCGACAGCGAGATGGGTCCGCTCATCACCCGCGAGCACCGCGACCGCGTCGCCTCCTACGTCACCGGCGCCGAGGCCGAGGGCGCGAAGGTCGTCGTCGACGGCACGCAGAAGCAGTTCGACTCCGAGGGCTTCTTCCTCGGGGTCAGCCTGATCGACCAGGTCGCCCCGGGCATGAAGGTCTACGAGGACGAGATCTTCGGCCCGGTGCTCACGGTGGTCCGCGTCGAGACCTACGCCGAGGCTGTCGCCCTCGTGAACGCCAACGCCTACGGCAACGGCACCGCGATCTTCACGCGCGACGGCGGCACGGCCCGGCAGTACGAGTTCGACATCGAGGTCGGCATGGTCGGCGTGAACGTGCCGATCCCGGTGCCGATCGGCGCCTACTCGTTCGGCGGCTGGAAGGACTCGCTGTTCGGCGACTCGCACATCTACGGCCCCGAGTCGGTGCACTTCTACACCCGGTCCAAGGTCGTCACCACCCGCTGGCCCGATCACACGCCGTCGCAGATCGACCTCGGCTTCCCGAGCAACCACTGACAGGAGCGACCACGATGACGAACTTCACCGACCGCCACGGCGTCTCGCACCCGCTCCCCGCCCCCGAGGCGGAGGCGCAGGTGCGCGCCGACGACCGCGGCCACGTCTTCCACTCCTGGAGTGCGCAGGCACTGATCGACCCGCTGCCCGTCGCGGCGGGCGAGGGCTCGACGTTCTGGGACTACCAGGGCAACGCCTACCTCGACTTCTCCAGCCAGCTGGTGAACCTGAACCTGGGGCACCAGCATCCCGACCTGGTCGCCGCGATCCAGCAGCAGGCCGGGCGTCTCGCCACGATCCAGCCGTCGATCGCGAATGACGTGCGCGGCGAGCTCGCCCGCCTGATCGCCGAGGTCGCCCCGGATGGTCTCGAGAAGGTCTTCTTCACCAACGGCGGCGCCGAGGCCAACGAGTACGCGGTGCGCATGGCGCGCCAGTTCACGGGTCGCCGCAAGGTGCTGTCGATGTACCGCAGTTACCACGGCTCCACCTCGACCGCGATCTCGCTGACCGGTGACCCGCGCCGCTGGGCGAACGACGGCGTCGACAACGGCACCGTCCGCTTCTTCGGTCCCTACCTGTACCGCTCGCCGTTCCACGCCGAGACGCCGGAGCAGGAGTCTGAGCGCGCGCTCGCGCACCTCGAGCAGACCATCCAGCTCGAAGGCCCGCAGACCATCGCGGCGATCATCATCGAGACAGTCGTCGGCACCAACGGTGTGCTCGTGCCCCCGCCCGGCTACCTGCAGGGCGTGCGCGACCTGTGCGACCGCTACGGCATCGTGTACATCGCCGACGAGGTCATGGTCGGCTTTGGCCGCCTCGGCGAGTGGTTCGGCGTCGACGCGTTCGGCGGACAGCCCGACCTGATCACCTTCGCGAAGGGCGTCAACTCCGGATACGTCCCGCTCGGCGGGGTCGTGATCTCAGAGCGGATCGCCGCGGCGTTCGACACCATGCCGTTCGCCGGCGGGCTGACCTACTCGGGCCACCCCCTCGCGTGCGCCGCGGGTGTGGCGACGTTCGAGGTGTTCCGTCGCGACGGCATCCTGGAGCGCGTGCGCGATCTCGGTGAGCGCATCGTCGAGCCGACCCTGCGCGCGTGGGCCGAGTCCCACCCGAGCGTGGGCGAGGTGCGCGGGCGTGGCCTGTTCTGGGCGATCGAGCTCGTGCGCGACCGCGAGACCCGCGAGCCGCTCGTGCCGTTCAACGCCTCCGGAGCGGATGCCGCGCCGATGGGTGCGTTCGCGGCAGCGGCGAAGAAGGCGGGCGTCTGGCCGTTCACGCACTTCAACCGCGTGCACGTCGCTCCCCCGCTGGTCATCAGCGAAGACGACCTGGTGCGCGGCCTGACCGCGATCGACGGCGCACTGGCCGTGGCCGACGAGGCCGCCGCCGGCTGAGCATCCGTGCCGAAGGGCCCGTGCTCGTACTCACGAGCGCGGGCCCTTCTGCATCCGCCGTGTCGCCCCGACGAAATGCGGAGCCGGTGACGATTCGCGGACCGATTCGTCACCGGCCCGGTCGCCGCACCCTCACTCCCCGGCGTCGTACACCCGCACCCCGTCGACCCAGGTGCCGCGCACCTCGGTGAGGCCGATCTCCGCGGCCGGATGCTCGAACGGATCCCGGTCGAGCAGGGCGAGGTCGGCGCGCATCCCCACCGCGATCGTGCCGGTGTCGTCGAGGTGGTTCACGCGCGCGGAACCGGCCGTGTACGCGGCGAGCGCGGTCGCGAGATCGATCGACTGCTCGGGCAGGAACGGCTCGTAGTCGCCCTCCCACTCGGTCGGCGCGGAGCGGCGGTTGACGGCCACATGGATCGCGGCCATCGGGTTCGGCGTGCTCACCGACCAGTCGCTGCCCGCGGCGAGCGCGGCGCCGGAGCGCAGCAGGTCGCCGAACGGATACTGCCACCCGCTGCGCTGCTCGCCGAGGAACGGGAGGGTCAGGTCGACCATCTGCGGCTCGAGCGTCGCCCACAGCATCTGCATGTTCGCGGTGACGTCGAGTGCGCGGAAGCGCGGGATGTCGTCGGGGTGCACGACCTGGATGTGCGAGATGTGGTGCCGGTTCCCGCGCGGGCCGTTGGCGACGAGCGCCGCCTCGACCGCATCCAGGCACTCGCGCACGGCGCGGTCGCCGATCGCATGGAAGTGCAGCGTGAAGCCGAGGGCGTCGAGCCGGGTCGCCGCCTCCTTGAGCAGTTCGGGTTCGACGAACGAGATGCCGGAGTCCTCCCGGGGATGCCCGTGGCCGTCGCAGTACGGTTCCAGCATCGCAGCCGTGAAGTTCTCGGCGACGCCGTCCTGCATGATCTTCACGCTGCGCGCGCGGAAGCGCCCGACCGTGCTCTCCTCGCGACGGCGCACGATGTCGTCGATCTGCTCCAGCCCGCGCGAACGGTCCCACCACAGCGAGCCGACGACTCTGCCGGTCAGCGCACCGGACCCGGCGGCGCTGAGGTAGGCCGGCAGCGGATCTCCCGCATCGCCGTACTCGGTGCCGACGATCGCGTCCTGCCACGCGGTCACTCCGTAGGAGTGCAGGTGCCGTTGCCCCTGCAGGAGCGCTTCGACCAACCGTTCGGGCGCTTCGGTCGGCAGCAGCCGGTTGACCAGCCCCATCGCCCCCTCGTGCAGGGTGCCGCTCGGGGCGCCGTCCGCGTCGCGTTCGATGCGGCCGTCGGCGGGGTCAGGGGTGTCGCGGGTGATGCCGGCGAGCGCGAGCGCCCGGGAGTTGACCCAGGCGCCGTGTCCGTCACGGTTGGGCAGGAACGCCGGGCGGTCGGGCAGCACGGTGTCGAGGTCGGCCGCGGTGGGCGTGCCGCCGGGGAACGCCGACATCTGCCAGCCGCCGCCGAGGATCCACTCGTCATCCGGATGCGCGGCGGCGTACTCCGCGATCCGCGCCAGATACTCCTCGCGCGTCGCGAGTGCCGCGAGGTCGCAGCGCAGCATGTCGAGCCCGCCCCAGACCGGATGCACGTGCGCGTCCTGGAACCCCGGCACGAGCAGTCCGCCCTCCAGGTCGACGACCGCGGTGTCGGGACCGATCAGCCCCGAGATATCATGACCGACCGCGCTGATGATGCCGCCCGTGACCGCGACCGTCCGGGCGGTGGTGCGCGCGCCGTCCGAGAGGAACACCCGTCCGCCCCGTTCGCCGCCGGTGAAGACCAGATCCGCGTATCCCACGTTCATCCTCCTGCCATCGTGCGGGCGATCTCGGTCGCCGAGTCCCCCGCTCTCTTCAGAACCACCGCGACCAGCGCGAGGGCCAGCAACGTGAGCACCAGCATGATCGTCGAGACCGCCGCGATCTCCGGCCGCAGTCCGCTGCGCAGCGCGCTCAGCACGTAGACCGGCCACGGCGTGGTACCCGAGACCTGCACGAACGCCGAGACGACCGTATTGTCGAGGCTCAACGTGAACGACAGCAGAAACCCGGCGAGCACGGCGGGCATCGCGAGCGGCAGCGTCACCTTGAGGAAGGTGCGCACCGGCGGGGCGTAGAGGTCGGCCGAAGCCTCCTCGAGCCGCGCATCGAGTCCGACCAGGCGGGCTCGCACGATGTACGACACGATCGCGATCGAGAACAGTGACTGCCCGACCACGAGCCTCATGGTGCCGTCGTTGAACAGTCCGATCCCGACGTCCTGCCCGAGGAAGACGAGCCACGGCAGCAGCGCGACGGCATCCACGATCTCGGGCGTGACCGAGACCAGCAGCAGCAGGCCGAGGAACCACCACACCCACTTACCGGGGTTGCGGGCCATCGCGATGCCGGCCAGCGTGCCCAGGGCCGTGGCGAGCAGAGCCGCGAGCAGCCCCGTGCGCACCGAGACCAGCACGGCATCGCGGATCGCGGGCTTCTCGACGATCGCGAGGAACGACTCGAAGCCGAAGTGGTCCCACGACACGAGCAGGCGCCCGACGTTGAAGGAGTAGGCGATGATCACGAGGATCGGCAGGAACAGGAACACGAAGACGAGCGCGGCCCACATCGGCAGCAGGAACCGTCCGGCACCGCGCCGAGCGCGCGGAGCCGCGTTCTTCTGCGACGCATCGGACGTCTGCGGAGCATCCGCGATGGCGGTCATGATCCCTCCCCGAGGACGAGACGGTTCCTTTGTCGCAGCGGCAGCGTCACGAGCCAGAGCAGCCCGGCGGCGATGGCGATCGACAGCATGATGACGATGATCAGCAGCACGGCCATCGCGGAGCCCAGCGCCCAGTTCTGCGCGGTCTGGAACTGACTCGCCACGACCTGACCGATCATGTTGCCCTTCGCGCCACCCAGCACGGTGGCGGTGATGTAGTCGCCCATGAGCGGGATGTACACCAGCAGCACGCCCGCGATGATGCCGGGGCGCGCCAGCGGCACGGTGACGCGCAGGAAGGTCGACACGCTGCCCGCGCCGAGGTCCTTGCTGGCCTCGCGCAGCGGACCGGACACCCGATCGAACGCGACGAACAGCGGCAGGATCATGAGCGGCAGGTAGTTGTAGACCACGCCCAGCAGCACGGCGCCGCGCGAATAGAGCAGATCGAGCGGACCGGGGATCACCCCGATGCCCTGCAGCAGCTGCGACAGCCATCCCTCCGGGGCCAGGATCACCTGCCAGCCGATCGTGCGCACCAGGAAGTTCGTCCAGAACGGCACCATCACCAGCGCGAGCAGCAGCCCGCGCTTCGACGGCGGCGCCTTCACCGCGATCCAGTAGGCCACCGGCGCGCCGATCACCAGGCACAGCACGGTGCCGAGGATGCCGATCCACAGCGTGTTCAGGAACGTGCTGAAGAACGTCGGCGACAGCGCCTCGAGGTACCGGTCGAACGACAGATGATCGAGGGCGTGCGTGGCGAAGATGCTGGGCTTGTAGCCGAAGCTGAACACCACGACCATGAAGATCGGGGCGACGAAGAAGACGAGAAGCCAGGCCCACGCGGGGATGGCGAGACCGAACTTGAGCTTAGGCACCGGCGGCCGCCTTCATCGAGTTCCAGATCGAGACGACGCGGTCCTGCGCATCCGTGAGCTTGCCTTCATGCATGGTCTCCACCTGCTTCTCGTCGAAGAACACCATGTCGAGCCGTTCGAGACCCGCGGCCTCCGCCTCTTCGCGGATGCCGCTGATCCCGGTGTCGTAGCCGATGTAGTCGACCTGCGCGAGCTGCACATCGGGCTGCAGCACGAAGTTGATGAATGCGTGCGCGGCCTCGGGATGCGGAGCCCCGGCGGCGATCGCCCAGTTGTCCATCCACAGTTCCGTCGCCGGGCTGCCGAGCACCCACTGCCAGCGGTCCGGATCGCCGGATTCGAAGATGCCCAGGCGTGCGTCGCCGTTGTACGACTGCAGGAGTGCGTGCGAGCCCTGCGGGATCGACGAGCCACCCGGATACGAGTCGAACGCCGAGACGTGCGGAGCCAGATCCTTCACCAGGAACTTCTCGACCGCATCCAGGTCGTCCGGATCCGTCGTCGTCCAGTCGATGCCGTTCGCCCAGAAATAGATGCCCAGCAGCGGCGCGGGATCGTCGAGCACCGACGTCGACCCGGATGCCTCGTTCTGGGCGGCGTCGATGAAGTCGCTCCAGGTCGTGAGCTCGCGGGAGATGACCGTCTTGTCGTAGACGAAGCCCGTGGTCCCCCAGGCCTTGCACACCGAGTACTCGTTGCCCGGGTCCCAGGAGCGTCCGCGGAACTCCGGCGCCACGTGCGACATGTTCGGGATCAGATCGAGGTTGAACTTCTGCAGGAGTCCGTTCTCGGCCATCGGCCCGACGAAGACGCCGGTGGGCACCACGATGTCGTACCCGGAGGTGCCGCGCGCGGCGACCAGCTTCGCGATCAGCTCCTCGTTCGAGTTGAAGGCGTCGAGCACGATGCGGGGGCCGCTCTCGGCCGTGAACTGCTCGAGCACTTCGGGGGCGTCGTAGTCGCCCCAGCTGTAGATCGACAGCCGGTCCTCGAGCGGTCCGCCCTTGGCGTGCACCGCCGCGGCGTTCTGCCCGGGGGTGCAGGCGGAGAGCAGCACGGCTCCTCCCGCGGCGAGCGCGGTGGCGAGGAACCCGCGACGGGTGAGCTCTGTGCGGATCACCCGCGCGGCGCTCCGGTGCGCGAGGACGCGGACCGGAGGAGCACCCGTCACCGGCCGCCCTCCTTCGGCAGCGCGATCACGTGCGTGGCGGTTGTGGGGATGCCGTCGGCGGCGAAGAGCCGGGCGTCGGCCGGATCCCACAGGCAGCGCACCTCGTCGTCGACCTCGACGCTCGGGGCGGTCGGCGCCGGCATCCGCGACAGGAAGGTCGCGTCTCCCGCGACACGCACCGCGACCTGCAGGGTCTCTCCGAGGTGCGAGACGCCGAGCACGCGTCCGGGCACGCCCGCTCCCTCCCCGTGCTCCAGGCGCACGTACTCGGGGCGGATGGCGGCGACGGCCGGCTGCCCGGCGGCGACGCGCTCCCCACCCCAGCGGCCGGCGATCGCCCCGATGGCGGTGTCGACGGCAGCGCCGTCTGCACGCACCGTGCCGTGCACGAAGTTCTGCTGCCCGATGAACGAGGCGACATACGCGGATGCCGGCTCGGCGTAGATCGCGGCCGGGGCGTCGAGCTGCTCGATCCGGCCCGCCCGCATCACCGCGATCCGGTCGCTCATCGACAGCGCCTCGGCCTGGTCGTGCGTGACGAACACGAACGTGGTGCCCAGCCGCGCCTGCAGCAGCTTGAGCTCGAGCTGCATCTCCTCGCGCAGCTGGCGGTCGAGGGCGGCGAGCGGCTCGTCGAGCAGCAGCACGCTCGGCCGGTTGATCAGAGCGCGCGAGAGTGCGATGCGCTGCTGCTGGCCACCCGAGAGCTGCGTCGGCTTGCGGTCGGCGAAGCTGCGCAGCTGCACCATGTCGAGCGCTTCACTCACCCGCTCGCGCTGCTCGGCCTTCGGCACGCGGCGCTGCTGCAGGCCGTAGGCGACGTTCTCGGCGACCGTGAGGTGCGGGAACAGCGCATAGGCCTGGAAGACCGTGTTGACCTCGCGCCGATACGGCGGCAGGTTCAGCACGCTGCGTCCGGAGATGCGGATGTCGCCGGCATCCGGATACTCGAAGCCCGCGATCATGCGCAGGGTCGTGGTCTTGCCGCAGCCGGACGGGCCGAGCAGGGAGAGGAACTCCCCCGGTTGCACGTCGAGCGTCAGATCATCGACCGCGACCGCGGATCCGTAGCGCTTGGTGACGCCGTCGATGTGGACAGCGCCGGTGACGGCGGGCGTCTCGACCGTCGCCGTCGGATCAGGCGTCGTCGATGCAGGCAGAGTACCGGGCATGAAACCTCCCCATTGAGAATCACTTGCGGTGAGTCTGTCATAGGAACGGCCCGACGTATAGCGAAATCAGAAGTCTCTTGATCGAATCGCAACGATATCCGTTGCAGATCCTCCAACACGCTACCGATTGGTCGGTTCAGACCAGAAAGCCGCGGAGCAGCGCCTCCGACCCGGCCAGATGATCGCGCATCGCCTCTTCGGCCGCCTCGGGCTGCCCGGCCAGGATCGCGGTCACGATGCGCTCGTGCTGCTCGCCGGAGTGCTGGATGTTCCGCGGCATGAGCGGGAAGGTGTCGAGCCAGGCGTTCACATCGGCGCGGTTCTCGGCGGCGAGCGCGACCAGCGAGGGGATGCCGGCGGCCTCGGCGATCGCGAGGTGGAAGAGCGTGTCCAGGCGGCGGTACTCCTCCGGCCCGGCCGGGAGTGCCGCCTCATGGCGTGCCCAGAGGTCCGCTCTGGTCGCCGCGTCCAGCGAGCGGCTCGCGGCAGCCCGGGCGGCACCGGTCTCGAGCACACGCCGGAGCCCGAGCACGTCGTCCAGTTCCGCCGCCGTGACCCCGGCCGCCTCCGCGGGCTGCGGCAGCGGATCCGCCACGAACGTGCCGCCGTAGCGGCCGCGGCGCGCGATCAGGTACCCGGCATCGGCGAGCTCCTTGATCGCCTCGCGCACGGTGTCGCGACTCACCTCGAACGAGGCGGCGAGCTCGCGCTCCGGGGGCAACGACTCCCCCGGAGCGACCACGCCGAGGCGGATCGTCTGCACCAGGCGAGCCACCGTGTCCTCGAGGGCGTTGCCGCGCCGCAGCGGCCGATAGACCGCGCGCCGGACTTCGACCAGGTCGCCGTCCGCGGGGTGCTCGCTCATGCTCTCACCTTGTCACAGCGAGGTATGCGGATCTCACAGCGGGGTGACGTAGGCGTTGGTGATGCCGCCGTCGACGACGAAGGCGCTCGCGGTGATGAAGGAGGAGTCGTCCGAGGCGAGGAAGGCCACGGCCGCGGCGAGCTCCTCGGGCTCGGCGAAGCGCCCCATCGGCACGTGCACGAGGCGGCGCTGCGCGCGCTCAGGGTCCTTCGCGAAGAGCTCCTGCAGCAGCGGGGTGTTCACCGGTCCGGGGCAGAGCGCGTTCACGCGCACACCCTGCCGGGCGAACTGCACGCCGAGCTCACGCGACATGGCCAGCACTCCACCCTTGGAGGCGGTGTAGCTGATCTGCGACGTCGCCGATCCGAGCAGCGCCACGAAAGAGGCGGTGTTGATGATGGAGCCGCGGCCGGCGGGCACCATGTGCCGCAGCGCCGCCCGGCTGCACAGGTACACGCTCTTCAGGTTCACGTCCTGCACCCGATCCCAGGCCGGCAGCTCGGTCGTCTCGATCGAGTCGTCGTCTGCCGGCGAGATCCCGGCATTGTTGAAGGCGATGTCGATGCGGCCGAACTCAGCGGCGACGCCGTCGAACAGCGCGTTCACCTTGGCCTCATCGGCGACGTCGACGGGACGGAACACCCCGCCGACCTGCGCTGCCGCCGCCTCACCCGAGGTGGGGTCGACGTCGGCGATCACGACGAAGGCGCCCTCGGCGGCGAATCGCTGCGCGGTGGCGAAGCCGATGCCGCTCGCCCCGCCGGTGATGATCGCGACCTTGTCACGGAGTCGCTGGGTCAGATCGATGCTCATGGTTCCTCCGGGTGGGGTTCAGGGATCAGTGGGGGTCTGTGGCGAAGAAGACGTTCTTGGTCTCGGTGAAATGCTCGGCCGCATCCGGTCCGAGCTCGCGCCCGAGGCCGGAGGCCTTCATCCCGCCGAAGGGTGTCGCGTAGCGGACCGAGGAGTGCGAGTTCACCGACAGCACTCCGCTGCGCACACCGCGCGCCACGCGCACGGCGCGACCGAGGTTCTCGGTCCACAGCGAACCCGCGAGACCGTAGATGGTGTCGTTGGCGAGACGGATCGCATCCGCCTCATCGTCGAACGGCATGACGGCCACGACGGGACCGAAGATCTCCTGCTGCGCGATGCGGTCGCCGGGGTCCGCGAGCACGACGGCCGGTGCGAACCAGAAACCGTCCCCCTGAGGGGCTGTGCCGCGGAACGCGATGTCGGCACCGTCGAGGAAGTCCGCGACCGTGTCCCGGTGCCCGGCGGAGATGAGCGGCCCCATGTCGGTGTCATCGCGGCCCGGATCGCCCACGCGCCACGCGGCGACCGCCGGCTCCAACAGCTCGAGGAACCGGTCGTAGACCGAGCGCTGCACCAGCAGGCGGCTGCGAGCGCAGCAGTCCTGACCGGCGTTGTCGAACACGGAGCCGGGCACCGCGCCGGCAGCCCGCTCGAGATCGGCATCCTCGAACACGATGTTGGCGCTCTTGCCGCCGAGCTCCAGGGTCACGGGCTTCAGCGCGCGCGCACATCCCGCTGCGACCTCGATGCCCACCTCGGTGGATCCGGTGAACACGACCTTGCGCACATCGGGGTGATCGACCAGCCGCTGTCCGACCACGGAACCCGAGCCGGTGACGACCTCGAACAGCCCCTCGGGCAGACCGGCCTCGCGTGCGAGCTCTCCGAGACGGACCGCCGTCAGCGGGGTCAGCTCGGCGGGCTTGAGCACCACCGCATTGCCCGCGGCGAGCGCCGGAGCGAACGCCCAGGCGGCGATCGTCATCGGGAAGTTCCACGGCACGATCACCCCCACCACGCCGTAGGGGTCGTGGAAGGTCACGTCGAGCCCGCCGGACACCGGGATCTGACGACCGGACAGCCGCTCCGGATCGGCGGAGTAGTAGTTGAGCACCTGGGCGACGTGGCCGGCCTCCCAGCGCGCCGACCCGATCGGATGCCCGGAGTTGAGCACCTCCAGCTGCGCGAGTTCCTCCGCTGCCCCCTCGACCGTGCGGGCGAAGGAGCGCAGCGCATCGGCACGCGCCACGGGGGCGAGCGCCGCCCAGCGCCGCTGCGCCGCGACGGCCCTGGCGATCGCGGCATCCGTCTCGGCCACTCCCGCGCGGGACACCTCGCGGATGGATGCTCCCGTCGCCGGGTTGATCACCGTGAACGCGCTCATGACGTGCCTTCCTTCTGCCGCGCGAACGCACGGGCCTGTGTGACGAGATCCTGGAAGAGCCGACGATCCTCGGCATCCTCCTCGGGGTGCCATTGGATGCCGACCACGTGACTGCCGCCCTGGGTGTCGACGAAGGCCTGCACCAGACCGTCGTCGGAGTGTGCCGCGGCGACGAGCCCCTCGCCCAGCCGGTCGATGCCCTGGTGGTGGTAACTGCGCACCGAGACCGCGTCCTCTCCGAGCACGGCGGCGAGCGCGGTGTCGCGGGCGACCGCGACCTGGTTCTCGGCGAAGACGCCTCCACCGATCCGGTAGCGCTCGGTCCCCAGAGACTCCGGCAGGTGCTGCTGCAGGGTTCCGCCGCGCGCGACGTTGACCAGTTGCAGGCCGCGGCAGATCGCGAGCACGGGCATGCGCCGGCGCTCGGCCGCGCGGAACAGCGCGAGCTCCCAGGAGTCCCTGTCGACGCGGGCGGGGTCGGTCGTCGGATGCCGCTCCGCCCCGTACAGCTCGGGCGCCACATCCGCGCCACCCGAGAGGATCAGCCCGTCGAGCCCGGCGATCGCCGCATCCGCGGACTCCGGATCCTGCGGCGGCAGCAGCAGCGCGATGCCGCCGGCCGAGGTCACGCCGGTGAGGTACTGCTCGGGGAGGAATGCCGCCCGCACATCCCAGACGCCCTGCTGCGCCCGCTCGAGGTAGGTGGTGACGCCGACCAGCGGCGCGCTCTCAGAGCCTCTCGAAGCCACGGACGCGCTCCCAGTCGGTCACGGCGGCATCGTAGGCTTCCAGCTCGATGCGCGCCTGGTTCAGATAGTGGTCCACGACGTCGTCGCCGAACGCCTCCCTGGCGATCCGCGACTCGCTGAACAGCTGCGCAGCCTCGCGCAGCGTCGTCGGCAGGTGATCGACGCCGGCCTCATAGGCGTTGCCCTCGAACCGCTCAGGCAGGGCCAGCTCGTTCTCGATGCCGTACAGTCCTCCCGCGATGATCGCCGAGATGCCCATGTACGGATTCACGTCGCCGCCGGGCACCCGGTTCTCGACGCGCAGCCCCGATCCGCTGCCGATCACGCGCAGGGCGCAGGTGCGGTTGTCGATGCCCCAGGCCACACCGGTCGGCGCGAAGCTCCCCTTCGCGAAGCGCTTGTAGGAGTTGATGTTGGGCGCGTAGAGCAGCGTGAACTCGCGCAGGGTGGCCAGGATGCCCGCGATCCAGTGCTCCATCACCGGGCTGAACCCGTGCTCTCCGTCCCCGGCCATCACCGGCGTGCCATCGTCGGCGCGCAGCGAGAGATGGATGTGACAGCTGTTGCCCTCGCGCTCGTTGAACTTCGCCATGAAGGTGAGCGACTGCCCGTGCTGGGCGGCGATCTCCTTCGCTCCGTTCTTGTAGATCACGTGCTGGTCGGCGGTCTCGCGCACCTCGGCGTAGCGGAATGCGATCTCCTGCTGCCCGAGGTTGCACTCGCCCTTCACGCCCTCGCAGTAGAGACCGGCGCCGTCCATCCCGAGGCGGATGTCGCGCAACAGCGGCTCCATGCGCGTGGATGCCTGCAGGTTGTAGTCGACGTTGTAGTCGGTAGCAGGCGTCAGCCCCTCGTACTTGCGCGCCCAGGCGTCGCGGTAGGTGTTCTCGAACACGATGAACTCGAGCTCCGTCCCGGAGAAGGCCGTCCATCCGCGCTCGGCGAGCCGGTCGCGTTGGCGGTCGAGGATCGCGCGCGGCGAGGGCCCGACGGGCTCGCCGTTCTGCCAGACCAGGTCGGCCATGATCAGCACGCTGCCCTCGAGCCACGGCATCCGCCGCAGTGTCGCGACATCGGGGCGCAGCACCATGTCTCCGTACCCGCGGTTCCATCCCGACATCGCGTAGCCGTCGACCGTGTTCATGTCGACATCGACGGAGAGCAGGTAGTCGCAGGCCTCGGCGCCGTGGTGCAGGATGTCCTCCTGGAACAGGCGAGCGGAGACCCGCTTTCCCACCAGCCGTCCCTGCGCATCGGCGAAGGCCACGATCACCGTGTCGATCTCGCCGGCGGCGATGCCGGCATCCAGCTGCTCGATGCTGAGGTTTCCCGACATCTTCTCGCTCCCGTCGTCGTGGTGAAGCGATCGACCGACCGGCTTCGCCATCAGAGTAGATCACTGTCGCGTTTAAAGGTAGACGAAACCACCATTGACTGTCACAATCATGCCCAAGGTGCACCCGGCGCCTGTACTTCAGCGAGCGGAGAACGGATGTCTGGACAGAACAGCGGTGCCCGCAAGGTCTCCGGAGCGACCTATACACGCGCCGGCAGCGAGTACTTCGAAAAACGGACGCTCAAGCGATCGGCCGGAGTGTGGGGTCTGTGGGGCCTCGCCGTCGCCGCCGTGATCTCCGGCGACTTCTCCGGCTGGAACTTCGGCATCGACTTCGCCGGCTTCGGCGGCATGCTGATCGCTTTCGTGATCCTCGTGCTCATGTACTACGGGATGATCTTCGCGATCGGCGAGATGGCCGCCATGATGCCGCACACCGGCGGGGCGTACTCCTTCGCGCGATCCGCGATGGGCCCGTGGGGCGGACTCGTCACGGGCGCAGCCGAGACCATCGAGTACGTCGCGACCACGGCGGTGATCGTCTACTTCTCGGCGTCGTATGCGAACGGCATCACCAGTGAACTGCTCGGACTCCAACTGCCGGGCTGGGTCTGGTACCTGATCCTGTACATCGTGTTCATCGCACTGAACTCCGCCGGAGCGGCGATCTCCTTCCGCTTCGCGATCGTGGTCTCGATCATCTCGATCGGCATCATCGTGGTGTTCTCGCTGATGGCGATCTTCTCCGGCGCGTTCAGCTGGGACGCGCTGTGGAACATCGCCCCGGATGAGGGTCAGACCGAGTTCCTGCCGCACGGCGTGCTGCCGATCCTGTTCGCTCTGCCCTTCGCCATGTGGTTCTTCCTCGGCATCGAGGAGCTTCCGCTCGCGGCCGAGGAGTCGCACAACCCGACGCGCGACATCCCGAAGGCCGGATTCTGGGCCCGCGGCACGCTGATCGTCACCGGACTCCTCGTGCTCTTCCTCAACACCGGCGTCATCGGCGCCGAGGCGACGGGCAAGGCCGGAGAGCCTCTGCTCGACGGCTTCCGTGCGATCGTCGGCGACCAGTTCGCCGCCGTGCTCGCCCTGTTCGCCCTGATCGGACTGCTCGCCTCGCTGCAGGGGATCATGTTCGCCTACGGACGCAACATGTACTCGCTGTCCCGCGCCGGCTACTACCCGCGCTTCCTGTCGCTGACGGGCAAGCGTCAGACCCCGTGGGTCGCTCTCGTCGTGGGCGCCGCGATCGGCTTCGTCGCTCTCATCGTGCTCGACGTCCTCGCGGCCGTCGACGCGAAGGGCGCGGGTACCGTCGCGGGTGCGATCGTGCTGAACATCGCCGTCTGGGGAGCCGTGCTCGCCTATGGCCTCCAGCTCATCTCGTTCATGATCCTGCGCAAGAAGTACCCGAACGTCGACCGTCCGTACCGCAGCCCCTGGGGCATCCCCGGTGCGGCCCTCGCGCTGGTGATCGCCGCGCTGATCTTCGTGGGCTTCCTGCTCAACCCGACGTTCGGACCGGCGATCATCGCGATCGCGATCGTCTACGTCGTCATCCTGCTCGGCTTCGCGCTGTTCTTCCGCCACCGCCTCGTGCTCTCGCCCGAGGAGGAGTATGCACTCTCGGGCGGCTCGCACGGAGACCCGCAGGCCGAGGGCTACGACGCCATGGAGGGCGAGGTGTTCGGCAAGGGCAAGTGACGCTCGGAGCGGGGCGAGGCGCTACTTCGAATCGAAGTCGAAGGCTTTGAGCAATTCGAGGACCGCCTTGTCCCGCTCCTCGCCGCCCTCCTCGAACATGTGCGTGACGTGCGTGCGCAGATGGTTCTCGAGCAGCAGGCGGTTGAGCGATTCCAGGGAGCGCTGGATGGCACGCGACTGCGTGATGATGTCCATGCAGTACTCCTCGTTCTCGATCATCCGCGCGACGCCGCGCATCTGACCCTCGAGGATGCTGGTGCGGTGCAGCGCGCGCTTCTTGATGTCTTCGATCACCCTCCGAGGGTACTCCGCGCCGCGCACGCCGGGTCCCGCTGAAGGTGCAGACACGAGCAGTTGTATGCATCAAAGAATCCTGCAGCACCGCTGGACCAGTTCCGGATGCCGAGACGCCTGTCGTGGCCCAGTGATACTGTCGGCCTCTAGCAGGTTCCAAAGGAGGAACTCCGCACATGCCGCTGCCATATCAAACAGTCTTACGCCTTCCAGCGAATGCGAACGCAGTCGCGATAGCAGAGCAAGAAGCTGAACGCTGGCTGCTCTCCAAAGCGTCTCCGGAGTACCGAGAACTTGTCCGATCAGGTGAAGTTTTCAAAGCGGGCGTTCATGCCATCGGCAAAGACAAGACTCTCACCGTCGTGCGAGCAGATCGGGACGAAGACGGCAGCCGGCGAGTGCGCATGCGGCTCGTTGAAAAGAACCCTCACGGCGAATGGGAAGCGTCAATCACAGCGGTGGACTACCCCGTTGGAAACCGCCGACGCGACGCCCTAATTATTGGTGCTGCCAAACTCGGCGATGCGCATGGCGATTGGGAAGCCGACCCCCCGCGTCTGGTCAAGGATTTCCTGGCGCGGGAGAACGTTTACGATGGCGAGGCTCGGGTCACCGCTGAGCCGCAAATCTCCGGCGTTGAAGAGATTCAAGGAGTGCTGGCGGCGATCACCGACCGAGCTCGGTCAGTATCGGTCATCGTGGCGGCTTCGCTCGGATCCGAGTACGACAGTGAGTTTCGAGGGCGATTGTCGCGATTGACCGCCAAGGTGGTTGGCGTAGCCGCTGTCTACTTCATCACGTCTGACGCCGTTTCGTCGCTAAACGAACACCTCGGCAAGTCGCATTCGATTGAACCCGGCCGAATCCGAACGTTCCTTCCACTCGTGGACTTACACGACCAGGCCGATGCTCGTCGCCATCGGGTGCTCGGGCCGGCCACATTTGCGAACGCTATCCGAGGCAATGGTGTGGCGAGCTACCTCCAGTCTGCGTTCGCACTTGAGACACGCACCGCGCTGCTAGCGCGCCCGCTCCCAAGCGACATCCGACGAGGTATTGAAGCTCTCGACGCGGAGTCGAACCGGATCAGCCACGAAAGCCGGATCGGTGAACGCGTTCGAGTCCGCCTGTCGTCGTCTCCCCTCCAGGGAGAGCAAGCATCCGTCGAGTCGCACACACCGCCACATCTCGAAGCAGACGAGGCAACCGTAGACGAGACGCTCAGCGCCCCAGTAGTCGCCTCCGCTCTGCCTCGCGGACTCAGGGAGATTCTCGACAAGTTGGCGACCTTGTCGAGCCGGTGGCTAAAACGAGACAAGACCGCGCCCATAACTCCGTCGGCGGTCGACGACCTTGAGGAGTACCTCGCGGTTAAGACTGCGACCGCCGAAGAGTGGTTTGAAACGGCTTCGGCGTTGGAAGTGGAACTCAGCACCTCGACCGTCGATACGGAGACGCTCCGTGCAGAACGCGACGACCTTGACCTCGAACTATCAGTCGTCGAGGAAGAATCTGCCAGACTACGTCGGCAAATCGCTCACCTTCGGACGAAGTTGGTCGACGCTCAACTCTATGACGAAGCCTATGGCGCGCCGTCGGCTGAACCCGAATGGGACGTGCCTCAAAGCCTGGTCGAGCTCGCTACCGTCCTACGCCGCGACTCCGAACAGCGACATCCTGCGTTCGAAGTTGTTGAGTTCTGCGGTGATATCCGTCTCGTGGAAGACGTACAGAAACGAGACCCCGTCGGACGATACGCAGGAGCGTTCTGGGAGTTCATCCGCACTCTGCACGACTACGCGCGGCTAAAGGTGGCAGGCGACTTCGCTGGAAGCGTGCATCAGTATCTCGCCAGCGACGTTGCTGGCTATAAGTGCTCGCCGCAACGGCATGCCGGTACCGAGAGCGAAAGCGTGCTTACCAATGCAACGTGGCGTACCCAACGTGTGTTGCCGGTTCCCACGACCGCGCACCCGGATGGGCGCGTGCTGATGTCGGCGCATTTCAAAGCGACTCACGCAGACACCGTGGCCCCTCGCCTCCACTACTGGGACGACATTCGGCCTGGGGAGGGAGGCAAGATCTACATCGGATACATCGGGCGCCACTTGGATAACACAAAGACAAAGAGCTCCTAGCTTCTCGGGTGCCGTGTTGTCCGCGAGCGCGACAGAGCTGCTCACCGCACGGATCCCGCTGTCTGGCCCGCGAGACGGGGAGGCGGCGGATGTCGGCCGGGCCGTCGCACCCGCGTGCGAGGATGGCGACATGCCGCGAACACCGATGGCGATGCTGTCTCCCGCCGACCAGGTCCGACTGCGCGCACTGCGGCGCATGAAGGCGGTGGCGCTCGGTGCCCTGATCTTCATGGCGATCGCGTTCGTGATCGCGTTCATGTTCCAGGAGCGACAGCCGTGGCTGGCGTACGTGCGCGCCGCGGCCGAGGGCGGCATGGTCGGTGCACTGGCCGACTGGTTCGCGGTCACCGCGCTGTTCCGCCGTCCGCTCGGACTCCCGATCCCGCACACCGCGATCATCCCGAACCGCAAGGACGAGATCGGCCGCACGCTCGGGGAGTTCGTCGAGACGAACTTCCTGGCAGCCGACGTGGTGCGCACCAAGCTGTCGAGCACGGCGATCGCCCAGCGCGCCGGCGAGTGGCTGCGCGAGGCCCCGCATGCCGAACGCGTGGGCGCCGAGGGGGCGACCATCGCGACAGCGGTGCTGAACGCCCTGAGCGACGATGATGTGCGCGACCTCATCTCGGATCTCGCCCGCGAGCACCTCGTCACCCCGGAGTGGGGCCCGCCCGCCGGTGCGTGGCTGGAGAAGATCGTGGAGGCGGATGCCCACCACGGCGCCGTCGATCTCGCCGCCGACAGCATCGCCCGGTGGTTGGAGGTCAACGCCGAGTCGTTCAGCGGTCTCGTCTCACGCCGCCTCCCCTCGTGGGTACCGCGTCTCGCGCACCGCTTCGTCGATGACACGGTCTACAACGAGGCCGTGAAGTTCGTGCACGCGGTGCAGGCCGACCCGCATCACCCCGCCCGGCTCGCGGTCGACGGCTACCTCGCACGTCTGGCCGACAGCCTGCAGAACGACCCGGCCACCCGCGCCAAGCTCGAGAACGCGAAGGCATCGCTGTTCGACAGCCCCCGCGTCGGCGCGCTGGCGGCTGAAGCCTGGAACACCGCGAAGAACGGCCTGCTCACCGCCCTCGCCGACCCCGAGAGCGGCCTGCGCCGCCGGGCCGTGCAGGCGTTGCAGGAGGTGGGCGAGCGTCTGACGACGGATGCCGCACTGCAGACCCGCGTCGACACCTGGGTGTCCGATGCCGCGGTCTTCCTGGTCGACCGCTACCGCCACGACATCGCTTCGATCATCACCGACACCGTCGAGCGCTGGGATCCCGCCGAGACGACCGAGAAGATCGAGCTCATGGTCGGCCGCGACCTGCAGTACATCCGCCTGAACGGCACGTTCGTCGGTGCCCTCGCCGGCCTGGCGATCTTCACCATCGCCCACGCCCTGATCCCCGGAGTCTGACATGGCCCTCTCGCACGACGCTCTCTGGCCGCGCGCCGGCTCCTGGCCGGCCTTCGACGGGGCGGCCGATGCCGTGCTGCTCGGCGTGCCGACCTGGCGCACCTCGCTCTCGCCCACCGGTGCGCACGCGACGCCCGCGGCGATCCGCGATGCGCTCCCCCGCTACGGCACCACCCTGATGGGCCCGCCGATCGTCGACCTGAACGAGCGGCTGCGCATCGCGGATGTCGGCGACATCGCCGAACCGGACGGCGACGCGGGCGAGGCCGAGGTCATCGCGCGCGTACGCGAGCTCTCGGCGGCCACCGAGCTCGTGATCGCGCTCGGCGGCGACAACTCGCTCACCTACCCCGTCGCGCTGGGCGCGCAGGCGACCGGGCTCATCACGTTCGACGCGCACTTCGATCTGCGCGACGGCGTCTCCAACGGCACGCCCGTGCGACGCCTGGTCGAAGATGTGCCGGTGTCCTCGACCCTCGACACGGCGCGCATCGACCCCAGCCGCATCGTGCAGATCGGTATCGCGGACTTCGCCAACTCCGCTGCCTACGCCCAGCGCGCAGCGGACTGGGGCATCCGCGTGATCACGCTCGACGAGCTGCGTCGCCGCGGCATCGACGACGTGGTGGCCGAGGCCGTCGAGATCGCCGGCGCCGGGTCCGACCCGCGCGTGCATCTCGACATCGACGTCGACGTGTGCGACCGCTCGGTCGCCCCCGGCTGCCCGGCGAGCGTGCCCGGCGGCCTGCAGGCGTGGGAGCTGCGCGCGCTCACCCGCGCCGTGGCCTCCGATCCGCGCGTCGTCAGCGCCGACCTGGCCGAGGTCGACGCGACCGCCGACACCGACGATGCCCGCACCATCCGCCTGGCGGCACTCTGCGTGCTGGACCTGCTGGCCGGGCTCGCCGCACGGCCATGAGGATCGTCGTCTCGGGCACGCACGGCAGCGGCAAGAGCACCCTCATCGCGGACTTCGTCGCGCGGCGTCCGGAGTATCTCGCCCTCGGCGACCCTTTCGAGGAGCTCGACCTCGATGACCCGGCGAGTGCCGCGAGCTTCGCCGCACAACTGCGTCTGACGGCGGCACGTGTGCGCGAGACGGCGGGGGAACCCGCCGTGATCTCCGAGCGCGGACCCCTCGACTTCGTCGCCTATCTGACGGCGCTGGAGCAGTTGGGGCGCAGCGACGGCGAGCTCCTCTCCCGCGCGACGGCCATCGCCGATGCCTCGTTGGCCGACGTCGACCTGGTGGTGCTCCTGCCGTTGGACGACCGGCATCCCATCCGAGTCCCCCTCGATGAGGACCCCGCGTTGCGTGACGCCATGGATGCGGCACTGCTCGACCTCGCGGACGAGCGCGAGGGCGCAGGGGGCACCCGCTTCCTCACGCTGGGCGGGGACTCGGCGTCGCGACTGCGCGACCTGCTCACCGCCACGGACGCCTGAGCCGCAGTCAGACGACGGCGACGCCGTCCTTCCAGACCGCGCGCACGAGCGGAACCCCCGGCCGGTAGGCGAGGTGGATGCGCGTGGGCGCGTCGAGCAGCGCCAGGTCGGCACGGGCCCCGGGTGCGATCACGCCCACATCGTCGCGGCGCAGCGCTCTGGCACCGCCCGCGGTCGCCGCCCACACGGCCTCGGCGGGCGTCATCCCCATGTCGCGCACCGCGATCGCGATGCAGAACGGCATGGATGACGTGAAGCTCGACCCCGGGTTGGTGTCGCACGCCAGTGCGACCGTGACGCCGGCATCGATCAGCCGGCGCGCGTCCGGATAAGGCTGGCGCGTCGAGAACTCGACCCCGGGCAGCAGGGTGAGCACAGTGTCCGACGCCGCGAGCGCCGCGATGTCGTCATCGGTCAGGTAGGTGCCGTGATCGATCGAGGCCGCACCGAGCTCGACGGCAAGCTGCACGCCCTCACCGGGGCCGAGCTGACTGGCGTGCACGCGGGGGGCGAGACCGCGCGCGATCCCTGCCTCCAGCACCCGTCGGGACTGCGGCACCGTGAAGGCGCCGGTCTCGCAGAACACGTCGATCCACCGCGAGTGCGGCGCGCACGCGTCGAGCATCGGTCCCGTCACCAGGTCGATATACTCGTCCGGCCGGTCGGCGTACTCCGCGGGCACCACATGCGCGCCGAGGAAGGTGACCTCGGGTGTCACCTCGGCGGCCAGACGCACGAGCCGTTCCTCGTCGACGACGCTGAGGCCGTAGCCGCTCTTGATCTCGACGGTCGTGGTCCCCTGCGCGAGCATCTCGTCGAGGAACCCACGCAGTCGCGCACGCAGTTCGTCGTCGCTCGCGGCGCGTGTCGCAGCCACGGTGGAACGGATGCCGCCGGCGGCATACTTCTGCCCCGCCATGCGCGCCTCGAACTCCGCGGCACGGTCCCCGCCGAAAACGAGGTGGCTGTGGCTGTCGACGAATCCGGGGATCATGGCCCCGCCCCCGGCATCCACAACGTCATCAGCGGAGGGAGCATCCGCCGCCGCACCGACCCAGGCGATGCGGCCGTCCTCGATCAGCACCGCCGCATCCTTCACGGTCCCGCACAGATCGCCGTCGCTGCCGACGTTGGTCGTCAGCTCGCCGATGTTCGTGATGAGCGTGGTCATGGCGCTTCCTCCTGGTGACGGGTCAGAACACGCCCCTTCCGGAGCGGATGCTGCGGCGTGTTCTGACCCCTCGCCGCTGTGTCGAGTGTGTCAGAGCATCGGGATCTTGAGGCCGCGGTCACGCGCGACCTCACGGGCGTGCTCGTACCCGGCGTCGACGTGACGCATGACGCCGGTGCCCGGATCGTTCGTGAGCACACGCTCGAGCTTCTCCGCCGCGAGAGCAGTGCCGTCGGCGACGGTGACCTGACCCGCGTGGATCGAGCGGCCGATCCCGACGCCGCCGCCGTGGTGCAGCGAGACCCACGACGCGCCGGATGACGTGTTCAGCAGCGCGTTCAGCAGCGGCCAGTCGGCGATCGCGTCGGAGCCGTCCTTCATGGCCTCGGTCTCACGGTATGGCGAGGCGACGGAACCGGAGTCCAGGTGGTCCCGGCCGATCACGATCGGCGCCGCCAGCTCGCCCGATGCCACCATCTCGTTGAACTTGAGCCCCGCGAGGTGGCGCTCCTTGTAGCCCAGCCAGCAGATGCGGGCAGGCAGTCCTTCGAAGTGCACCTTCTCGCCGGCCTTCTCCAGCCAGCGGTGCAGCGCCGCATCCTCGGGGAAGAGCTCCGCGATCGCGCGGTCCGTCTTGTAGATGTCCTCGGGGTCGCCCGACAACGCGGCCCAGCGGAACGGCCCTCGTCCCTCCTCGAACTGCGGACGGATGTACGCCGGCACGAAGCCGGGAAACTCGAACGCCCGCTCGAAGCCACCCAGCTCCGCCTCGCGACGGATCGAGTTGCCGTAGTCGAACACCGCGGCGCCGGCATCCTGGAACGCGACCATCGCGGCGACGTGCGCGGCCATCGACTCGCGCGCGCGCCGTGTGAACTCCTCCGGATCACGCTCCGCCTCGACCTTCCAGTCCGCGACGCTGATGCCGACCGGGAGATACGCCAGCGGGTCGTGCGCGCTGGTCTGGTCGGTCACGACATCGATCGGCACGCCGCGGCGGCGCAGCTCGGGGAAGACCTCGGCCGCATTGCCGACCACGCCGACGGAGAGCGCCTCGCCGGCCTCCTTGGCCGCGACCACTCGAGCGACGGCGGCGTCGAGATCCGTCGTGTACTCGTCGAGGTAGCCGTGCTCCACGCGACGAGCCAGGCGCGACTCGTCGACGTCGACGATCAGGACCGCGCCGTCGTTGAGGGTCACCGCGAGCGGCTGCGCGCCCCCCATTCCGCCCGCCCCACCGGTGAGGGTGAGCGTGCCGCGCAGCGAATCGCGGCCGAGCGAGCGCGCGACGGCGGCGAAGGTCTCGTACGTGCCCTGGAGGATGCCCTGGGTGCCGATGTAGATCCAGGAGCCGGCCGTCATCTGGCCGTACATGATGAGTCCGAGCTCTTCGAGCTTGCGGAACTCGGGCCATGTCGCCCAGTCGCCGACCAGGTTGGAGTTGGCGATCAGCACGCGCGGCGCCCACTCGTGGGTGCGGAACACTCCGACCGGCTTGCCGGACTGCACCAGCAGGGTCTCGTCCGGCTCGAGCTCGTCGAGCGTACGCACGATCGCGTCGTACGCCTCCCAGCTGCGCGCGGCCTTGCCGGTGCCCCCGTAGACGACCAGGTCTTCGGGGTGTTCGGCGACCTCAGGGTCGAGGTTGTTCATGAGCATGCGCTTGGCGGCCTCGGCGCCCCAGCTCTTGGCGGTGCGCTGGTTGCCGCGCGCGGCGCGGACGACACGAGGGCCGGATGCGGTGGACTCAGCCATGGGTGTGCTCCTTTGCGATGCGGGCGACGGCGCCCGACTGGACGAGTTCTGCGACGGCTTCCATCTCGGGCGAGAGGAAGCGGTCGGGACCGGGGCCGGCGGCCACGGTACGGATGAGGTCGCGCACGGCGCCGGTGGCAGGGCCGGCCTGGAGCGGTGCCCGCAGATCGAGGGCACGCGCACCCGTGAGGATCTCGATCGCGAGCACGCGGCCGAGCCCGTCGATCGCGCGGCGGAGCTTGCGGGCAGCCGCCCACCCCATCGAGACGTGGTCCTCCTGCATCGCCGAAGATGGGATCGAGTCGACGGATGCCGGCACGGCGAGGCGCTTGAGCTCCGAGACGATTCCGGCGGAGGCGTACTGCGCGATCATGAGCCCGGAATCGACGCCCACCTCATCAGCGAGGAACGGCGGGAGCCCGTGGTTGCGCGCGGGGTCGAGGGCACGGTCCGTGCGACGTTCCGAGACCGAGGCGACATCGGCGACCGAGATCGCGAGGAAGTCGAGCACCGCGGCGACGGGAGCACCGTGGAAGTTGCCGTTGGATTCGATGCGGCCGTCGAGCGTGATGACCGGGTTGTCGATCACACTGGCGAGCTCACGTCCGGCGATCATGGCGGCGTGGGCCATGGTGTCACGCGCGGCACCGTGCACCTGGGGCGAGCAGCGCAACGAGTACGCATCCTGCACGCGTCCGTCGTCCGGGCCCTTGTGGCTGGCGACCATCGGGGAGTCGCCGAGGAAGGCACGGAGGTTCGCCGCGGACTCGGCCTGTCCGGTCTGCGGACGCAGCGCCATCAGGTCGGCCGCGAACACGGCATCCGTTCCGAGCTGCGACTCGATCGACATGGCCGCCGCGATGTCGGCGGTGAGAAGCAGCTCCTGCAGGTCGTGCAGCGCGAGCACCAGCGTGCCGAGCATTCCGTCGGTGCCGTTGATCAGCGCGAGGCCCTCCTTCTCGACGAGGGTGAGCGGCTCGATGCCGGCGGCGGCCAGCGCCTCCGCAGCACTCTGGAGATCACCCTCGGCGTTGCGGACATCGCTCTCGCCCATCGCCGCGAGCGCGATGTGGGCGAGAGGCGCGAGGTCACCGGAGCACCCGAGCGACCCGTACTCGCGCACGATGGGGGTGATGCCGGCGTTGAGCATCGCGGCATAGGTCTCGACGACGACAGGGCGTACTCCGGTGCGACCGGAGGTGAGGGTCTGCAGACGGAGCAGCTGCAGACCGCGCGTGACCTCGCGCTCGATCTCCGGCCCCGTGCCGGCCGCGTGCGAACGGATCAGGCTGGCCTGCAGCTGCAGACGACGGTCCGGTGCGATGAAGGTGGTCGCGAGCGCACCGAAGCCGGTGGAGACCCCGTAGTGCGGATGCGGGTCCGCAGCCAGGCCGTCGATCACACTGCGGGTCTCGGCGACACGGGCGAGAGCGGCGGGGTCGATGACCACGGGCGCGCCCAGCCGTGCGACGGCGACGACATCTGCGGGAGCGAGGGGCGCCGCGCCGACGAGAACAGGGGCAAGATCAGTCATGTTCTGATTCCACACCCGCCGTGTCGACGGCGACAGCGGATCGTGAGATCCTGTGTCTGTGATCCCAGACAGCACCCCCCAGCCTCGTGCGGGCGAACCGCAGGTGCCGGCGGCTGAGAACACGCTGCGCATCCTCAGCTACCTGGCCGGGCGGCCGGCCCCGGTGGCAGCATCCGCGATCGCGCGCGAGCTCGACCTGCCGCGCTCCACGGTCTATCACCTGCTGACGACGCTGTCGGCTCACGGCTTCGTGCTGCACTTCCGCGAGGAGCAGCGCTGGGGCCTGGGCACTTCGGCCTTCGAACTGGCCGGCGGCTACACGCGCCAGCAGCCACTCGCTCGGTTGGGGCGGCCGTTGATCGCCGCTCTGTCCGACCGGCTGGGCGAGAGCGCCCATCTCGCCGTGATGAGCGGCGGCGACGTGCTCTACATCGTCGAGGAGCGCGCCCCCCGGCGCCCCGCCCTGGTGACGGATGTCGGAGTGCGGCTGCCCGCGCACCTCACCGCCAGCGGTCGGGCGATGCTGGCGGCGCTCCCCCGTGAGCAGGTGCGCGCGCTGTACCCGAGTGCCTCTGCTTTCCCTGATCGCACCGGATTGGGGCCGCGGCGTCCCGCCGAGCTGCGGGAACTCCTGCGGGAAGTGAGGGCGCGTGGCTATGCGGTCGAAGACAGCGAGGTGGCGGACGGCTTGCGATCGGTCGGAGCTGTCGTGCGCGACCACGCCGGCTGGCCGGTCGCCGCTGTTGCGGTCACGTGGGGCGGAGAGGGCCTGGAGGAGCGCCTGCTCGCGGATGCCGTGATCGAGACAGCAGGGATCCTCGAGTCACGCGTCAAGAGGTGAGCGGCGTCATCGGCCGCCCAGCGCTACTGCCTTAACGCAGAAGAGCCACCCCGCGAGGGATGGCTCTTCTTCATGTTTCGTGCACACTTCTGCGTAAACGCAAAATGGCCACCCATCGATGGGTGGCCATTTGCTTAAAAGAAGTCCGGCGGTGTCCTACTCTCCCACAGGGTCCCCCCTGCAGTACCATCGGCGCTGTGAGGCTTAGCTTCCGGGTTCGGAATGTAACCGGGCGTTTCCCTCACGCTATGGCCGCCGAAACACTATTGATGTTTCAATCAAACACATAACAAAGTCATTGTTGTTATGCGGTTCTCGACCGTACATCGAGAACCACTCAGTGGACGCGTAGCACCAACAAACGGTGTGTTATCAAGTCATCGGCTTATTAGTACCAGTCAGCTGCATGCATTACTGCACTTCCACATCTGGCCTATCAACCCAGTAGTCTGGCTGGGAGCCTCTCACCCGAAGGTATGGAAATCTCATCTTGAGGCCGGCTTCCCGCTTAGATGCTTTCAGCGGTTATCCATCCCGAACGTAGCTAATCAGCGGTGCTCCTGGCGGAACAACTGACACACCAGAGGTTCGTCCAACCCGGTCCTCTCGTACTAGGGTCAGATCCTCTCAAATTTCCTACGCGCGCAGCGGATAGGGACCGAACTGTCTCACGACGTTCTAAACCCAGCTCGCGTACCGCTTTAATGGGCGAACAGCCCAACCCTTGGGACCTACTCCAGCCCCAGGATGCGACGAGCCGACATCGAGGTGCCAAACCATGCCGTCGATATGGACTCTTGGGCAAGATCAGCCTGTTATCCCCGAGGTACCTTTTATCCGTTGAGCGACAGCGCTTCCACAAGCCACTGCCGGATCACTAGTCCCGACTTTCGTCCCTGCTCGACCTGTCAGTCTCACAGTCAAGCTCCCTTGTGCACTTACACTCGACACCTGATTGCCAACCAGGTTGAGGGAACCTTTGGGCGCCTCCGTTACTTTTTGGGAGGCAACCGCCCCAGTTAAACTACCCACCAGGCACTGTCCCTGAACCGGATTACGGTTCGAAGTTAGATATCCAGAGTGACCAGAGTGGTATTTCAACAATGACTCCACATGAACTGGCGTCCATGCTTCAAAGTCTCCCACCTATCCTACACAAGCCACACCGAACACCAATACCAAGCTGTAGTAAAGGTCACGGGGTCTTTCCGTCCTGCTGCGCGTAACGAGCATCTTTACTCGTAATGCAATTTCGCCGAGTTCGCGGTTGAGACAGTTGGGAAGTCGTTACGCCATTCGTGCAGGTCGGAACTTACCCGACAAGGAATTTCGCTACCTTAGGATGGTTATAGTTACCACCGCCGTTTACTGGGGCTTAAATTCTCAGCTTCGCCTTGCGGCTAACCGGTCCTCTTAACCTTCCAGCACCGGGCAGGCGTCAGTCCGTATACATCGTCTTGCGACTTGGCACGGACCTGTGTTTTTAGTAAACAGTCGCTACCCACTAGTCTCTGCGGCCTCCAAACGCTTTCGGGAGTAAATCCCTATACGCCGAAGGCCCCCCTTCTCCCGAAGTTACGGGGGCATTTTGCCGAGTTCCTTAACCACGATTCTCTCGATCTCCTTGGTATTCTCTACCTGACCACCTGAGTCGGTTTGGGGTACGGGCGGCTAGAACCTCGCGTCGATGCTTTTCTTGGCAGCATAGGATCACCCACTTTTTATCCGCATCGTGTCTCAGCCTATGTGAGAGACGGATTTGCCTATCTCTCGGCCTACGCACTTGCACCAGGACAACCATCGCCTGGCTTGGGCTACCTTCCTGCGTCACACCTGTTAATACGCTAACCGCACCAGAATGGGGTCGTGCGCTAGGCCCAGAGCGTCACCCCGAAGGGATCAGTCACTGGGATTCAGACACTTAGCACTACTGGATTAGCTTGGGCGGTTCTTCGCCGGTACGGGAATATCAACCCGTTGTCCATCGACTACGCCTGTCGGCCTCGCCTTAGGTCCCGACTTACCCAGGGAAGATTAGCTTGACCCTGGAACCCTTGGTCTTTCGGAGGACGTGTTTCTCACACGTCATTCGCTACTCATGCCTGCATTCTCACTCGTGTGGCCTCCACGGCTGGTTTACACCGCCGCTTCGCTGGCCACACGACGCTCTCCTACCCATCAATACGGCTGGACCACGAAGGCCTACCAAAAATATCAATGCCACAACTTCGGTGGCGTGCTTGAGCCCCGTTACATTGTCGGCGCGGAATCACTTGACCAGTGAGCTATTACGCACTCTTTCAAGGGTGGCTGCTTCTAAGCCAACCTCCTGGTTGTCAAAGCAACTCCACATCCTTTCCCACTTAGCACGCGCTTTGGGACCTTAGTTGGTGGTCTGGGTTGTTTCCCTCTCGACTATGAAGCTTATCCCCCACAGTCTCACTGCTGCCCTCTCACTTACCGGCATTCGGAGTTTGGCTGACGTCAGTAACCTTGTAGGGCCCATCGGCCATCCAGTAGCTCTACCTCCGGCAAGAAACACGCAACGCTGCACCTAAATGCATTTCGGAGAGAACCAGCTATCACGAAGTTTGATTGGCCTTTCACCCCTATCCACAGCTCATCCCCTCAGTTTTCAACCTAAGTGGGTTCGGTCCTCCACGACGTCTTACCGTCGCTTCAACCTGGCCATGGATAGATCACTTCGCTTCGGGTCTAGGACATGCGACTGAATCGCCCTATTCAGACTCGCTTTCGCTACGGCTACCCCACACGGGTTAACCTCGCCACATATCGCTAACTCGCAGGCTCATTCTTCAAAAGGCACGCTGTCACCCCTACTAAGGAGGCTCCAACGGTTTGTAAGCAAACGGTTTCAGGTACTATTTCACTCCCCTCCCGGGGTACTTTTCACCTTTCCCTCACGGTACTTGTCCGCTATCGGTCATCTGGGAGTATTTAGGCTTATCAGGTGGTCCTGACAGATTCACACGGGATTTCACGGGCCCCGTGCTACTTGGGATACTCTTCGCGCCAAGAGAGGCATTTCGACTACGGGGTTGGCACCCTCTATGACCGGCCTTTCAAGACCGTTCGTCTATACCTTCTTGTAACGCCGCCATCTCGGCAGAGATGACTGAAAAGTCCCACAACCCCCAACGTGCAACGCCTGCCGGCTATCACACACGCTAGGTTTAGCCTGTTCCGGTTTCGCTCGCCACTACTAACGGAATCGCGGTTGCTTTCTCTTCCTGTGGGTACTGAGATGTTTCACTTCCCCACGTTCCCTCTACCCGCCCTATATATTCAGGCGGGAGTCACTAGGTCGGCACGCCGCCCAGCGGGGTTTCCCCATTCGGACACCCTCGGATCAAAACTTGCTTATCAGTTCCCCGAGGCTTATCGCAGATTGCTACGTCCTTCTTCGGCTCCAGATGCCAAGGCATCCACCGTTTGCTCTTAAAGACTTGAAATCACATGAGTTTGAATCAGAATCGACACCAGACCCCGAAAGGTCCGGCATGAAATTGACTAATGATCTTTAAGATCATCTTGTGCAACAACCCGAAGGCAGTTGCAAGATGCTCGCGTCCACTGTGTAGTTCTCAAAGTACGGGCGGTACCCCCATCCACAACCCCCCAAAAGAGGAAACAGAAAGAGGTCCAGAGGTACAGACTCGAATCCCAAAGGATCCGCATCCGGTCCCTCAGGACCCAACAGCGTGCAGACACCGGTCCCCTCACCCAGAACCTTCCAACCGCCGAAGCAGCGTACTAGTTCCGAGATCAGATCTCGATGCCATGTCAAATGTTCCACCCATGAGCTCCCAGCGAAGAACGTATGCCTTCGATCTGGGTTCTGGACTCCGAAGAGTCAGATGCTCCTTAGAAAGGAGGTGATCCAGCCGCACCTTCCGGTACGGCTACCTTGTTACGACTTAGTCCTAATTACCGATCCCACCTTCGACGGCTCCCTCCACAAGGGTTAGGCCACCGGCTTCAGGTGTTACCGACTTTCATGACTTGACGGGCGGTGTGTACAAGACCCGGGAACGTATTCACCGCAGCGTTGCTGATCTGCGATTACTAGCGACTCCGACTTCATGAGGTCGAGTTGCAGACCTCAATCCGAACTGGGACCGGCTTTTTGGGATTCGCTCCACCTCGCGGTATTGCAGCCCTTTGTACCGGCCATTGTAGCATGCGTGAAGCCCAAGACATAAGGGGCATGATGATTTGACGTCATCCCCACCTTCCTCCGAGTTGACCCCGGCAGTATCCCATGAGTTCCCACCATTACGTGCTGGCAACATAGAACGAGGGTTGCGCTCGTTGCGGGACTTAACCCAACATCTCACGACACGAGCTGACGACAACCATGCACCACCTGTTTACGAGTGTCCAAAGAGTTGACCATTTCTGGCCCGTTCTCGTATATGTCAAGCCTTGGTAAGGTTCTTCGCGTTGCATCGAATTAATCCGCATGCTCCGCCGCTTGTGCGGGTCCCCGTCAATTCCTTTGAGTTTTAGCCTTGCGGCCGTACTCCCCAGGCGGGGAACTTAATGCGTTAGCTGCGTCACGGAATCCGTGGAATGGACCCCACAACTAGTTCCCAACGTTTACGGGGTGGACTACCAGGGTATCTAAGCCTGTTTGCTCCCCACCCTTTCGCTCCTCAGCGTCAGTTACGGCCCAGAGATCTGCCTTCGCCATCGGTGTTCCTCCTGATATCTGCGCATTCCACCGCTACACCAGGAATTCCAATCTCCCCTACCGCACTCTAGTCTGCCCGTACCCACTGCAGGCCGGAGGTTGAGCCTCCGGATTTCACAGCAGACGCGACAAACCGCCTACGAGCTCTTTACGCCCAATAATTCCGGATAACGCTTGCGCCCTACGTATTACCGCGGCTGCTGGCACGTAGTTAGCCGGCGCTTTTTCTGCAGGTACCGTCACTTTCGCTTCTTCCCTGCTAAAAGAGGTTTACAACCCGAAGGCCGTCATCCCTCACGCGGCGTTGCTGCATCAGGCTTGCGCCCATTGTGCAATATTCCCCACTGCTGCCTCCCGTAGGAGTCTGGGCCGTGTCTCAGTCCCAGTGTGGCCGGTCACCCTCTCAGGCCGGCTACCCGTCGACGCCTTGGTGAGCCATTACCTCACCAACAAGCTGATAGGCCGCGAGCCCATCCCCAACCGAAATTCTTTCCAGACGCAGACCATGCGGTCACGCCACATATCCAGTATTAGACGCCGTTTCCAGCGCTTATCCCAGAGTCAGGGGTAGGTTGCTCACGTGTTACTCACCCGTTCGCCACTGATCCCACAGAGCAAGCTCCGTGTTCACCGTTCGACTTGCATGTGTTAAGCACGCCGCCAGCGTTCATCCTGAGCCAGGATCAAACTCTCCGTAAAAAAGAAATGCATACCCCACCGGGAAAACGGTGACGCAGCGAGTTTGATGCTGACCAAAGAGACAAATTCATTGCTGACTTCATCCATTGCCAACCCCCCGGAAGGGATTGGTCTTTGATCCAAAGGAATTCTCAACTAGCCGAAGCTAGACGAGGATAATTTGGCATTTGACAAGTGCACGCTGTTGAGTTCTCAAGGATCGGATGCTCCCACGACCCAGTCATCACAACCAGGCCCGAAGGGCAACTTCTCTATCTTATCTGTGTCTTTCGGGCTGTCAAATCGACACGCCGGAAGGCTCAGAACCAGATCTGCAGCTCGGGACTCAAGGCCTCCGAGGCAACTTCACTAGCTTATCCGTTCCGGCGTCGCTGTCAAACTGACTGCTGTTCCGGTGTGGATGCCCCACGTCAGACAGAAGTGTGTCTGCGATCTTCTCCGAGGAGCTGATCGAGTGGGGGTGGTTCTCCGCTTGAGGGGGGTGAGGCTCTCGGCCTCTCCGCTTCCCTGTGGGGCGAACAAGTAATAAGTTACGCGGATCCCGGGGATCGGGCAAATCCGGCTCCCCCGCCGGGCGTGTCGCCCGGATTTCCACACTCTCACCGCACGTGTGCACGCCCGCGTGCCCCCGCCCGCGAGAGGAACGCACGCGCCGGCGCACGAGTGTTATCCACGGCCCCTCCTCCCTGGGCGAGGGCACTGCTCGCGGTTAGGATGTCCTAAGCACCCGAAGGAAGGATGCGCATCATGGGCTTCATCACCTCCGCAGCGCTGGCCGAGACCGGCTACGTCGTCCTGGACGACCACGACCAGGCGGCAGACCCCGCCGAATGGCTCGATCTGGAGTACGTCGGTTGGCGCTCTTCCGGCATCACGCGTTTCGCGCCGCTTGCCAGCTACGCGGGCGCCGTCGAGTGCAACGGGTTCTGGAACCACACCCCTCCACGTACAGACAAGGATGGCGTCTGGGTTCCCTCTCAGGTCGCGATCGCTCCCGTCCTCCAGGCGCGGGCGCTGGAGCCCGGTGCCGCGGTCGGCCGCTGCCGGGTGATCGAGCTGCAGCCGAACCACTACGCCGACGCGATCTACAACCTCCACCAGGACGACAACAACCGTCTCAACGAAGAAGGCACCGGCTGGGTGGTGCGCGGGTACTACAACCTGACAGACGACCCCGACTCGATGCTCATCCTCCGTTCCGACCGCTTCGATCCCGCGACCGAGATCCGACTGCCGCTGCGAGAGGGCACACGCATCATCGTCGACACGCAGCGCTTCTGGCACGCGGTCTGGCACCGGGGCGTCGCCCCGCGCTATGCGCTCATCACGTCGTGGACCTCGGGACCCGAGCTCGATGCGTACATCGCCGCGAACCACGGAGACCCGCATCCGCCGACCGTCGACCTCGATGCGCAGTTCGTCGACGACGCCCAGGTCGAACTGCACCGCCGCATCGAGGAGCGCCGCCGCGCATTCGAGGCGCAGGGCATCGTGATGGAACCTCCCACTCCTCTCTACGGCTGACCCCGCAGGCGTTCCTCACGGATGGCGGATGCGCAGCGCGGGAGCGGGTCAGACCGTGCGACCGGCCTCGATGCGCACGACACGGTCGACGATTCCGGCCGGAGGGGCGACGTGCGAGATCAGCAGCACCGACTGCCCACCCGCCGCATCGAGCAGGTCGCGCAGCAGCGCATCGGATGCCGCGGGGTCGACTCCCGCGGTCGGCTCATCGAGCACCAGCACCGGGAATCCGCGCAGCAACGCCCTCGCCAAGGCGATGCGCTGCGCCTGCCCGCCCGACACCAGCGCTCCCCGGTCGCCGACGCGCGCATCCAGTCCGCCGCGCTCGCGCACCCAGTCGCCGAGACCGACGCGGTCGAGCACGTCCTCCAGCTCGGCGTCGCTCGCGGAGTCACGCGCGAAGAGCAGGTTCTGGCGGATGTCCTCATCGAACAGCTGAGGACTCTGCTCGCACAGCCCGATCGTGCGCCGCAGCGCCGGCCCGGACAGCTCGGCCGCGCTCACGCCGTCGATCGTGTACTCGCCCTCCGCGCGCAGGAAGCCGACGAGCGCGGCCGCGAGTGAGCTCTTGCCTGCCCCGCTCGGGCCGGCGACGAGAACCCGTTCCCCCGGAGCCAGGTCGAGATCGACGCCCCGCAGCCCCGCGGTGCCGCCCGGCCAGGTGACCCGCACATCGCGCAACCGCAGCGTCGGCGTCCCTTCGATCTGCGACTCCGCGCCCTCGTCACCGCGGAGCTGTTCCGGCATCCGCTCGGGCAGCACATCGACGATGCGTTCGGCGCTCGCGCGCACGCTGCGCCACGATGCCGCCGCGATCGGCACCGCGCCGAACACCTCGAACACGACCATGGGCACGAGCACGGCCACCGCCAGCCACGGGCCGTCGATCGCACCGGTCACGAGTCCGGGGGCTGCCGCGGCGAGCGCCCACACCGACGCCGCGCCCGAGACGGCCGAGACCACGCCCGCGGCCACCGCCTGCGCGAGCGATGCTCTGCCCACGACCCGGCGCAGGGCGGCATCCTCCGCGGCGATCCGGGCACGGGCCTGCTCTTCGGCACCGTAGGCGAGGAGCACGTCGAGGCTCCCGAGGTAGTCGACGAGCGCGGCCGACAGTGCGGCGCGGCGTGCGGAGACGAGCGCTTCCGCCCGGGAGCCGAACAGCCAGCCCATCCCGACGGCCGCCGCAGCCGCGACCAGCAGGCACGCGGCGAGCGTCAGCGCGGCGGGCGGCGACACGAACGCGATGAACCCGACCGCGCCGATCGCGACGAGGCCCGACACCGCGAGCGGCTGCACCACGCGCAAGGGGAGGTTCTGCAGATTGTCGACGTCGTCGACCAGAGCCGACAGCACGTGGCCGCGGTCGGTGGAGCCCAGCCCCGCCGGCGAGAGCGGGATGAGTCGACGCACCATGTCGGCACGGGTCGTGGCCAGCTGGCGGAGTGCGGCGTCGTGTCCGCTCAGCCGCTCGAGGTAGCGCAGCACGGCACGCGAGACCGCGAAGAAGCGCACGCCCACGACCGCGATCGACAGTGGCACGAGCGAGTCGACGATCGAGGCGCTCACGATCAGCCACCCGCTCACCGCGAGCAGGCTGACTGCGGCCCCGGCCGACAGCGCGCCCCACAGCAACCCGGGGAGGAAGCGGCGCAGCGGTGGCTGGGCGAGCTGGAGCACGGAGCGCACCCGCGCACGGCGGGACTCGGCGACGCTCATACGCTCACCCCCAGTGCGATGACCTGATCGGCGATCTCCCGCGCGGAGCGGCGGTGCGAGACGAGCAGGATCGTGGCGCCGGCATCCGCCCGCTCGCGCAGCGCCGCCCAGAGCCGCGCCTCGGTCTCGACATCGAGGGCGCTGGACGGTTCGTCGAGCGCGAGCACGCGTCGCGGATCCTGCGCATGCCGGTACAGCGCCCTGGCCACGGCGACCCGCTGCGCCTGTCCGCCGGAGAGTCCTGCTCCCTGCACGCCGAGCTCGAGCGCCGGATCGATGGTCTCTGCGCACGCGGCATCGAGCGCGCGGCGGATGCCGTCGGCATCCGGTGCCGGATCACCCAGCGCGACGTTGTCTCCGACCGTTCCCCGCAACAGGCCAGGGGTCTGCCCGCCCCAGGCGAGCCAGTCGGCCGGATCGAGCTGCCGCACCTCGCTGCCCCGGAACGATGCGGATCCCGAGTACTCCGCCGCCCCGCGCAGCGCCGCGAACAGGCTCGACTTCCCCACCCCGCTCGGTCCCTCGATCAGCGTGATCCTGCCGGAGTCGGCGGCGAAGGAGACGGGTGGAAGGTCACGGACGCGCAGTCCGTCGATGACGAGCCCCGCGTTCGCGGTTCGCAACTCCTCCAGAATCTCCGGATGGGCGCCCGCCGCCGTGGTTCCCGCCGCGGCTGCGACGGTTCTGGAGGAGTTGTGGACACCATCCGGCTGAGCCCCGGCCTCATCCAGCACGGCGAAGATGTCCTCGGTCGCGGCGACGCCCTCGGCCGCGGCGTGGAACTGCACGCCGACCTGCCGGATCGGCAGGAACGCCTCGGGGGCGAGCAGCAGCACGAACAATCCCACCTCGAGCGACAGATCGCCGGACAGCAGCCGGAACCCCACCGACACCGCGATCAGCGCGACCGCGAGCGAGGCGAGCAGCTCCATCGCGAAGCCGGAGAGGAACGAGAACCGCAGTACCTTCATGGTCTCGCGGCGGTACTCGTCGGCCGTCGACTCGATCCGGTCGGCGGCGCGCTGCTCGCGTCCGAACAGTCGCAGCGTCGCGAGCCCCTGCACCGTGTCCGCGAAACGGACGGCGAGCCGCTGCAGCGTGTGCCACTGCTTCTGCTGCACGGTGCGGGTCGCGATGCCGATCAGGATCAGGAACAGCGGGATCAACGGGAGCGTGACCGCCGCGGTCAGTCCACTCGGCCAGTCCTGCCACCACATGACCGCGAGCACCACGGGCGTCGCGATCACGGTCAGCACCAGCTGAGGGATGTACCGCGCGAAGTAGGAGTCGAGCGCCTCCAGCCCGTGCCCCGCGGTGACGGCGAGCGCCGTGCGGTTGCGCTGCGCGAGCCATCCGGGTCCGAGGCGTCCGACCGCGCGGATCAGCGCGGCGCGCAACTGCATCCCGGTCTTCGCGGCGGCGCGGGTGCCGGCCGCATCCGATGCCGCGATCAGCAGTCCGCGCAGCAGCGCCACCGCGAGCAGCCACAGCAGGGACGCCGTGACGTCGCGCCCCGCGAGCGCGCCGGTGACGGCATCCGTCAGCAGCCACGCGAACACGATCACGACCGCGGTCTGGACCACGCCGATCAGCGCGGATGCCGCGAGGAACCCCCTCGCGGCACCCGCGTAGCGCAGCAGTCTCGGATCGACGGGTTTCACGCGTGCGCCGGAGCCCCCTCGATGGAGCTGCGGGTGACGCGCTTGCGGAAGACCCAGTACGTCCAGGTCTGGTACGCGATCACGAGGGGCAGGGCGATCAGCGCGGTCCAGCTCATGATCTGCAGCGTGTACGGCGTGCTCGACGCATTGGCGATCGTGAGGCTGTACGCCGGGTCGATGGTCGACGGCATCACGAACGGGAACAGCGCGGAGAACAGCATGACCACGGCGAACAGCACCGTCAGGATGCCGGCGAAGAACGCCCAGCCGTCGAGCTTGCGCACCGAGAGCACGACCGCGCTCAGCAGCGCGACGGCGGCGACCGCTCCCGTGCCGATCACGAGCCAGAGCAGCGGCGCCTCGCGCCCCGCGGCGATCACGACGGTCCACACCACGGTCGCGGCGGCGGCGAGCACGGTCGGAACCGCGGCGCGCAGGGCGAGCCGCTGCGCATCCTGGTGCACCTGCCCATCGGTCTTGAGCGCGACGAACAGCACCCCGTGCAGGAAGAACAGCAGCAGCGTGGTGACGCCGACCAGCAGCGCGTACGGGTTGAGCAGGGCGAAGAATCCGCCGACGTAGATGTGGTTCTCGTCCAGCGCGACGCCCTGCACGATGTTGCCGAAGGCGACGCCCCACAGCAGGGCGGGTACGGCCGAGCCGATCACGATCATCCGGTCGAAGCCCGCCTTCCACTTCGCGCTCTCGCGCTGGTGGCGGTACTCGAACGAGACGCCGCGCAGGATCAGTGCGAGCAGGATGAGCAGCAGCGGCAGGTAGAAGCCGCTGAACAGGGTGGCGTACCACTCGGGGAACGACGCGAACAGGCACGCACCCGCCACGATGACCCAGGTCTCGTTGAGGTCCCAGACCGGGCCGATCGTGTTGATGACCTGGCGGCGCGACACGTCGTTCTTGCCGAGGAACGGCAGCGACATCCCGACGCCGAAGTCGAACCCGTCGAGCACGAAGTACCCCACGAAGAGGAAGGCGACGACCCAGAACCAGAGTGTTGCGAGATCCATGATGTCCCTTCCTCTCAGTACACGACCGACGGCAGCTGGGCCGTCTCGTCGTGGGGTTGCTCGGTGGTGTCTGGGCCCTTCTGCGCGGCCCGGATGATGAGGCGGATCTCGACCACGGCCAGCGCGGCGTAGATCGCGGTGAACGCGATCAGCGAGATCAGCACTTCGAGACCGGAGACCCCGGGCGAGACGCCGTCCTGCGTGGTCATGAGTCCGAACACGATCCAGGGCTGCCTGCCCATCTCGGTGAAGACCCAGCCCATGATGTTGGCGACGAGTGCGAGCGGGAACGACCAGATCGCGAGCTTCCACATCCACTGCGCCGGGGGCTTCTTGGCGCCCTTGCGGGTCAGCCACAGACCGACGACGGCGACGAGGGCAGCGGCCATGCCCAGGCCGATCATCCAGCGGAATGCCCAGTAGGTGATCCACAGCACCGGCGCGAAGTCGGTGAGCCCGGTGGCGGCGTAGGTCTGGCTGTACTCCGCGTTCAGGTCGTTGATACCGTGCACGCACGCGTCGAGCGTGTGCGTGGACAGCAGCGACAGCAGATAGGGCACGCGGATCGAGAAGAGTTCAGAGCTGCCGTCCGGCGTGCCGAGCGTGAAGAGGCTGAAGGAAGCGTCGGGTCCGCACACCGTGTTGAAGGTGGCCTCGGCCGCCGCCATCTTCATGGGCTGCGCGGCGTACATCGCGAGGCCCAACTGGTCGCCCGTGAGCACGACGCCGGCGGTCGAGACGATCATCGCCCACAGGCCGAACTTGAGCGAGATGCGCATGGTGTCGAAGTGCTGACCGCGCGAGAGGTGCCAGGCCGAGACCGAGATCACGACGCCGGCCGCGAACATGAGCGCGCCGAAGATCGTGTGCGGGAAGGCGGCGAGGGCGACCGGGTTCGTCAGCAGCGCCCAGAAATCGGTGAGCTCGGCGCGGTTCGTCACGGGGTTGTACGTGTAGCCGACCGGGTTCTGCATGAAGGCGTTGGCGGCGATGATGAAGTACGCCGACAGGATGCTGCCGATCGAGACGCACCAGATCGTGGCGAGGTGCAGCTTCTGCGGGAGCTTGTCCCAGCCGAAGATCCACAGCCCGATGAAGGTCGCCTCGAAGAAGAACGCCAGCAGTCCCTCGAACGCGAGCGGAGCGCCGAACACGTCGCCGACGAAGCGGGAGTAGTCCGACCAGTTCATGCCGAACTGGAACTCCTGCACGATGCCGGTGACGACACCCATCGCGAAGTTGATCAGGAAGATCTTGCCGAAGAAGCGGGTCAGGTGCAGGTACTGGACCTTGCCGGTGCGCACCCACGCGGTCTGGAAGATCGCCGCGACCAGCGCCATCCCGATCGTCAGCGGCACGAACAGGTAGTGGTACACGGTCGTCAACCCGAATTGCCATCGGGACAGGACCAGGGGGTCGAGCCATTCCATGGGCCACTCCTCTTTCTCAGCCTGCAGCCACGCTAACGGCGAGCCCGCCGCCCCGGTGGGGCTGCAGGCCGTGAATAAGACAGATGGCGCCTAGGCGGCGGTCATCTCCGTCAGTCGCAGCTGCACGGTGCAATCCGCCGGGAGGGCGGAGGTGCGTACGGCCTCGGCAGCGAGCGGCCCACCGGCTTCGGTGAGCACCCCCTGCATGAGGCCGAGGTGCACGGTGCACAGCATCGGACGGTCTTCGGCGCGGCCCGCGGCGTGCGGGCAGGGGCTGAGGTCGACTGTGAGCTGCTCGTCATCGACGACGGGCTCGAAGCCGCTCTCCTCCAAGTGTTCGATCAGGGCGTCCAGCTGATAGGTCGCATCGCGACCCAGAGCGGATGCCGACGCGGGAAGCACCCGACGCAGCAGGTCACCGCGACGCGCGGCCGCCGTGACCTTGTCGCGGGCGATGGGACTGGAGGCATCCGCGGCACCGGTCGCCGCACTGTACAGCGTGCGCGGGCGACCGCGTGTGGTGCGGTGCTCCGTGGACTGGATGACGTAGCCGCCCTCGATCAGACGCTGCAGGTGCTCGCGGATCGTGTTGGGGTGCAGGCCCGTGGCCTCGCACAGCTCGCCGATCGTGCGCTCGGGGCGCGTCTGCGCTGCGCTCGCTTCGAAGAGCAGGTGCAGGAGCTGCACGCGCGAGAAGGTCGAGATCGGCCCGCAGATGGGCCCGGCATTGGCCATGACTCCATTATGGCCAGGGCGCCGTCGCGCGCAGAGCCATTCGGCCGTGAATAATGCCGGGGCCGATAGGGATGTCAGATGCCGCCGATAGCCTGGAAGCATGGCCACCCGAAAACCCGCTCCCCCGGCGTACGTCTGCACCGAATGCGGGTGGACGACCGCCAAGTGGGTCGGCCGGTGCGGCGAGTGCCAGCAGTGGGGAACCGTGCAGGAGCAGGCCGCCAAGACCGGGATCCTGCAGCGGGTGACCGCGCAGGCGCCGACCGCCGATCGCGCGGCCCGACCCATCACGCAGATCACCACGCTCGACGCCCCTCGACGCACGAGCGGCGTCGGGGAGTTCGACCGCGTACTGGGCGGTGGCATCGTGCCGGGTGCGGCGATCCTGCTCAGCGGCGAGCCCGGCGTGGGCAAGTCGACGCTGCTGCTCGAGGTCGCGGCTCAAGCGGCGCGCGCGGGGCGGCGGGTGCTCTACGCGAGCGCCGAGGAGTCCCAGGCGCAGGTACGACTGCGTGGAGAGCGCACGGGCGCGCTGCACGACGAGCTGTACCTGGCCAGCGAGACCGACCTCGGCACGATCCTCGGGCACATCGACGAGGTGCAGCCGCAACTCGTGATCGTCGATTCCGTGCAGACCGTCTCCTCCTCCCTGATCGACGGCGCCGCCGGGCAGCCGAGTCAGGTGCGCGAAGTCGCCTCGGCGCTGATCCGCGTCGCGAAGGAGCGCGGTCTTCCCGTCATCCTCGTCGGACACGTCACGAAGGACGGGCAGGTCGCCGGCCCCCGCGTGCTGGAGCACCTGGTCGACGTCGTGTGCCACTTCGAGGGCGACCGGCAGACATCGCTGCGGTTCATCCGCGCGCTCAAGAACCGCTATGGGCCGACCGACGAGGTCGGCTGCTTCGAGATGGCCGGCGACGGCATCTCCGAGGTGCCCGATCCCTCCGGCCTCTTCCTCTCGCAGGGAGCGACGGAGCCGGGCACGTGCGTGGCCATCTCGCTCGAAGGCCGGCGTGCGCTCCCCGTCGAGGTGCAGGCGCTCACGGTGCCGAGCACCTCGCCGAACCCGCGCCGCATCGTGCACGGGGTCGACTCCTCTCGCGTGGCGATGGTGCTCGCGATCCTCGAGAAGCGGGCGCGCATCCCCACCGGGCAACTCGACGTCTACGTCTCCACAGTCGGGGGCGTGCGCTTCACCGAGCCCGCGGCCGACCTCGCCATCGCGGTCGCGGTCGCGGGGTCGATTCAGCAGTTCTCGGTGCCGCGTTCGGTCGCCGCCGTGGGCGAACTGAGCCTCGCCGGAGAGATCCGGCCCGTCACCCAGGCAGCGCAGCGACGATCGGAGGCCGCACGCCTCGGCTACGAGCGCGTGGTCGACGATCGCTCGAAGTCCTTGCGCGCCGCACTCGACGACGTGCGCGCGCATAAGCCGGGGCTGCGGGCCGTTCCGGATCTGCCCCCGTTCTGAGCCGCGGAGGCTGAGAGTCAGGCGTCGAGCGCCTGCAGCAGGTCGGCAGGCGCGGCCTGCATCGGATGCGGACCGGCGATGTCCAGGAACACCGTGGTGATCGGATGCGCCGCGAGGAACTTGCGCAACCAGACGGCGTCGTAGATCCCCACGCCCGGAGGCAGGTTGGCCGGCTTGTTCACGGCGTCGCTGAACAGCAGGAGCGCGAGGTCGCCGGTCTCCCGATCGCGATACGTCCACACCTCGCCACTGTCGAGAGGATTGTCGCGGGCACCGGGCGCGATGAGCGGGACCACGGTGGTGCCGTTGCGGAGCGCCAACGCGACCGCGGCGATGTCCTGCTTCTCGAGCGCCAGCGCGAGCGCCTCGGAGCGGAACTCCTCGGGTGCGGGCTTCTTCTTCGCGGACTTCGCCTTCTTCGCTGCCATGCCTCCAGCTTAGGCACGCTGAGCGTGGCGCACGCCGAAAGGGAGCGGAGACGATTGGGGCCCTCTCGAGTCCCACATTGGGGACTGGGGTACTCGAGAGGGCCCTCGGACTCTCGAGCGGCGATGTCGAAGCGCTGGGGACGCTGTAGTTCGACGCCACTGGGGATGGCATGTGCCGCATGATCCCGAGAGCCAAGTCAATGGTATCCCAAAGAATGGGAACTGTCAGCCCCCCTCTGCCCAATAGCAGTAAAATCAGACCCTTCCGAACAGAAAATCGGCGTACGCATCGATATTCGAAGGCGCGACCGAAGATTCGCTTCGAACTGACGCAGGATCTCCGGGTCAGTACAGCAGGATCTGCTTCGTGGTGAGACCCGTGAAGCCGCCGATCGCGACCTCCACGTGGTACGAGGCTCCGCCACCGGGGGCGCGCTGACGGTTCTCCTGCGCGCAGGTCTCGACGCTCGATCGCGTGCGGTCCCACGTCACCGGATCCTTGCTCGTGACCGTCGCGCCGGCTTTGAGCGTCACGATCATGCTGCTCGGGTTCTCCTGGCAGTCCGTCGACCGCCACCAGACGTCGGACCCGCTCATCACGGTGAACGTCTGCGTGGTCGACCCGACATCCATCGTGCAGTCGGTCGCGCTCTTGTTCGTCAGCGAGATCGACAGTTTGGGCAGCACGCCCGCCGCGTAGGTCTCGGCATCGGTGACCGCGGCGACCTCGACGTCCTTCGCGGTGCAGGCCACGATGGTGGGAGTCGCGGGGGCCGTGGGGTCCGGCGAGGGCGACTCGGCATCGGACGAGGGCGTCGACGACGGTGTCCCGCTCGCGGAGGTGGTCGGGCTCGATGTGGGCTGATCGGCCCCCTGCGCCCACGGCTGGGCGATCACGAGCCATACCCCGACGCCGATCGCGGCGAGGAGCAGGATCAATCCGCCGAGCAGGACCACCCGACGCCGGCGGTAGACAGCTGCAGAGGGGCGGACCATCCCTCCAGATTAGTTGAGCTGCCGGATCATCCTGGTGTTGCCGAGCGTGTTCGGCTTCACATGGGCGAGGTCGAGGAACTCCTCGACACCTGCGTCGCCGCTGCGCAGCAGCTGCGAGTACACGTCAGGGTCGACGACCTGCTCCCCGATCGGCGTGTATCCGCGGCGTCCGAAGAAGTCGACCTCGAAGGTCAGGCAGAACAACCGCGACAGGCCGAGCGTGGCGGCGTTGCTCTCGAGCCGGTCCACGATCGCCCGGCCGACGCCATGATGCAGCCAGTCGTCGCGCACCAGGAGCGTGCGCACCTCGCCGAGGTCTTCCCAGATCACGTGCAGGGCACCGCAGCCGATCAGCTCGCCGTCGGCCTCGGCCACCACGAACTCCTGCACAGAGCCGTAGAGCACGGCCAGGTCCTTGCCGAGCAGGATGCGCTGCTCGACCATCGGCTGCAGAAGGTTCCGGATACCGATGATGTCGGCGCTGCGCGCCGGTCGGACGATGTACTCGCTCACCCCTCCAGCCTAGAACCCGCAGCTGGTAGATCGACGAAGGGCGGATGCCGCAGCATCCGCCCTTCGTCGATCCTGGTCTTTCGACCGGCTCAGGTCACTCCCCGCTGGCGACCGCCAGGTCGGGAGTCGCCGTGATCTCGCCACCGGTGTTGACGCCGACGGAGATCTTCTCGCCACGCGGACCGTGCTCGAACTGGAACTCGCCGTCCTGGAGGTCCACCTTGACGTGGTCTCCGGCGTTGAGCTCGCCGTGCAGGATCTTCTCGGACAGACGGTCCTCGACCTCGTGCTGCATCGCGCGACGCAGCGGTCGGGCACCGAGTGCCGGGTCGAAGCCGATCTCGATCAGACGCTCCTTGGCGGCCTGCGACAGCTCGATCGTCATGTCGCGGTCGAGCAGACGCTCGCTCAGGCGCTTCGTGAACAGGTCCACGATCTGCACCAGCTCGTCCTTCGACAGCTGCGGGAACACGATGATGTCGTCGACACGGTTCAGGAACTCCGGCTTGAAGTTGCGCTTGAGCTCCTCGTTGACCTTGCCCTTCATCCGCTCGTAGGTCGTGGAGTTGCTGCCCTCGACCTGGAAGCCGACCGGACCACCGGCGATGTCACGCGCACCGAGGTTGGTGGTCATGATGATCACGGTGTTCTTGAAGTCGATCACGCGACCCTGGCCGTCGGTCAGACGACCCTCTTCCAGGATCTGCAGGAGCGAGTTGAAGATGTCCGGGTGCGCCTTCTCGATCTCATCGAAGAGCACGACGCTGAACGGCTTGCGGCGCACCTTCTCGGTGAGCTGGCCGCCCTCTTCGAATCCGACGAATCCGGGAGGGGCGCCGAACAGACGCGAGACGGTGTGCTTCTCGCCGAACTCGCTCATGTCGAGCGAGATCAGCGCCGCTTCATCGTCGAACAGGAACTCGGCGAGCGCCTTGGCGAGCTCGGTCTTTCCGACACCCGTGGGGCCGGCGAAGATGAACGAGCCCGAAGGACGCTTCGGGTCCTTGAGACCGGCACGCTGGCGACGGATCGTCTTGGAGAGGGCGGCGATCGCCTCCTCCTGACCGATGACGCGCTGGTGCAGGGCCTTCTCCATGAAGACGAGTCGGCTGGACTCCTCTTCCGTGAGCTTGAAGACCGGGATGCCGGTGGCCTGTGCGAGCACCTCGGCGATCAGACCCTCGTCGACGACCGCTGCGGTCGCGACGTCACCCGAGCGCCACTGCTTCTCGAGGCGCAGGCGCTCGGCCAGGAGGTTCTTCTCCTCGTCGCGCAGCGATGCGGCCTTCTCGAAGTCCTGCTCCTCGGAGGCGATCTCCTTCTGCTCGCGGACCTTGGCGATCTTCTCGTCGAACTCGCGCAGCTCGGGCGGGCTCGACAGGATCGACAGACGCAGGCGGGCGCCGGCCTCGTCGATCAGGTCGATGGCCTTGTCGGGCAGGAAGCGGTCGGAGACGTAGCGGTCGGCGAGGTTCGCCGCCGCGACGATCGCGCCGTCCGTGATCTGCACCTTGTGGTGAGCCTCGTAGCGGTCGCGCAGCCCCTTGAGGATGTTGATCGCGTGGGGCAGGCTCGGCTCGGCGACCTGGATCGGCTGGAAGCGGCGCTCGAGAGCGGCATCCTTCTCGAAGTGCTTGCGGTACTCGTCGAGTGTCGTCGCACCGATCGTCTGGAGCTCGCCTCGTGCGAGGAGCGGCTTCAGGATGCTGGCGGCGTCGATCGCGCCCTCGGCGGCACCCGCACCCACGAGGGTGTGGATCTCGTCGATGAAGACGATGATGTCGCCGCGCGTGCGGATCTCCTTGGTGACCTTCTTCAGGCGCTCCTCGAAGTCACCGCGGTAGCGGGAACCGGCGATGAGCGAGCCGAGGTCGAGCGAGTAGAGCTGCTTGTCCTTCAGCGTCTCGGGCACATCGCCCTTGACGATGGCCTGCGCGAGACCCTCGACGACGGCGGTCTTGCCGACGCCGGGCTCGCCGATCAGGACCGGGTTGTTCTTGGAGCGACGAGACAGGATCTGCATGACCCGCTCGATCTCCTTCTCGCGGCCGATGACCGGGTCGAGCTTGTTGTCGCGCGCGGCCTGGGTCAGGTTGCGACCGAACTGGTCGAGCACGGCCGAGCCGCCCTGGGTTCCGGCGGGCGAGTCGTTGCTCTGCGCGCCGACGGCGGCAGGCTCGCGACCCGGAGCACCGGAGAGCAGCTGGATGACCTGCTGGCGGACCTTGTTCAGGTCGGCGCCGAGCTTGACCAGGACCTGCGCGGCGACACCCTCACCCTCGCGGATGAGGCCGAGCAGGATGTGCTCGGTGCCGATGTAGTTGTGGCCGAGCTGCAGCGCCTCGCGGAGGCTGAGCTCGAGCACCTTCTTGGCGCGGGGGGTGAAGGGGATGTGGCCGGTCGGCTGCTGCTGACCCTGGCCGATGATGTCCTGCACCTGCTCGCGCACGGCGTCGAGCGAGATGCCGAGGGACTCGAGCGCCTTGGCTGCGACACCCTCGCCCTCGTGGATGAGGCCGAGCAGGATGTGCTCGGTACCGATGTAGTTGTGGTTGAGCATCTTCGCCTCTTCTTGGGCGAGGACGACCACACGACGGGCTCGGTCCGTGAATCTCTCGAACATGCTGTGACTCCTTATTCGCACGGGGCGAAGCGCTGACGCCGATGACGTTCTCTGCGCCTGTACATCGAGAGTAACCACCGCGCAGGGCAGGTATGCCCGTGTTCGCCGTCGGCGGAGTGGGGTCGCAGCGGGCGGGATGACGAGGCGCTCACAGCGACGGGGGTTGACGAGGTTATCGATTGTCGTTACCTTATCGTTTATCGCTAATAACGATCATCGATAAGGAGCGATCATGACCTCGACGAAACAGGGCACGCTGTCCCGCGGCGACGCCGGCGCGCTCATCGGCTTCTGCATCGCCGGCGTCGCGATCGCCGCCTACATCACGGTCTTCTCGATCAGTCGCATCATCGCCCTCCTCAGCGGCACGATGGTCCCGGTCCTGGTCGAGTTCGTGGACCAGCCGATCGAGGCCCCTCTCGGCGCGAACGGGGAGAACATCACCCTCGAACTCGACCGGGCGAGCATCACGGTCCCCTCGCTGCCCCCGGTCGCGATCGGAGCGGGCATCCTCGGACAGATCGCTCAGATCGTCACGATCGTGGTGGTGATCGGATGCCTGATGCTTCTGGCGCGCAGCATCCTGACCGGCGCGGTCTTCAGTCGGCGCAACACGCGGCTCGTCATGGCGGCGGGCATCGTCGGCCTGGTCGGCTTCGCGGCCGTGCAGTTCTTCGAGAACATGCTCTCCAACGCCGCCGTCGCGGAGGTCACCGACAACGCGGTCGACAACGCCGTGATCAGCATCGAGCCGTTCACCTTCGTCCTGGCCGCGTTCATCATCTCGGTCATCGGCACCGCGTTCGTGATCGGCGACCGGCTGCAGCGCGAGACGGAAGGACTGGTCTGATGTCCTCCTCCCCCTCCCGGACCGCTCGTTCCCAGACCGCGGATGCGGTCACCGTACTGCTCTTCGGCGCTGCCGCGCTGGTCGTCGTCTCGATCAGCACCATCCTGCGCACCCTCGGCACCTTCCGCGATCAGGGCATCGCGTGGTCCGTGCCGATCGACGAGCAGCCCCTCAGCGCGACAGCGGACTCCGGAGCCGTCTCGGTCGACGGCATCGCGCAGCAGGTGATGGTGTTCGCGACCGACGTGGATCCGCTCTCGACCGCCGCGATCATCGGTTCGCTGGTGCTGTGGACGCTCGCCCCGCTCATCGTGATCATCGGCGTCATGCTCGTGGCGTGGAACTTCCTCCGCGGCCGCTTCTTCGTGCGGGGCAACGCACGGGCATTCGACGCGATCGGCTGGACGCTCGTCCTCGCACCGATGCTGATCGTGATGCTCGAGAACAGAGGACTGAACGGTGTGCTCGGAGCGATCGGACTCGGTCCAGGAGAGCCCGTCCACCCGGTCGAGTTCTGGTCGATCGTGCCCCTCTTCGCGACCGGCGTCGCCGTCGGCCTGATCGCGGCCGCGTTCCGCCAGGGCATCCGTCTGCAACAGGAGAAGCACGTGCTCGAGAAGGAAACGGAAGGACTCGTCTGATGTTCGCCTACTCGTCGAGAGAGCTCGGCCCCTCTCTGCTCTTCATCGCGGCCGGACTCGCGGTCATCGCGGTCATCGTCGCGATCGTGGTCTGGCGCGGCTCGCGCAGAGGAAGTCGCACGCTGGCGATCGACGCCGCGCTGACCGTCTCCGGATGGTGGGTCACGCTGTCGGCGCTGAGCGCGATCGTGTTCGTGATCAAGATCTTCGCGACCGACTGGGCTGAGATCGCCTCGACCTCGCTCTGGATCTCGTGGCCGAGCGATCTCACCTGCTCCGACGATTACGAGATCACCGGGGCGGTGCTCCGATGCGGTGGCAGCACGATCGAGAACATCACCGTGGGCGGCGCCTCGCTCGGATTGCGGGCGCTGGCCGGTGCCGCTCAGCTCTCGAACCTCGCTTTCACCACGATGCCGGCAGCGATGATCATGGTCATCTGCTTCCAGACGCTCCGAGGGCGCGCCTTCTCGCAGACCGTGTCACGTGCCCTCACGATCGGCGCGATCGGGGTCCTCGTGTTCGGGCTCGCCTCCGACATCTTCGGCGGCATCGCTGCGACGGCAGGACTCCGCGAGGTGTTCCCGCCCGACAGCGAGTGGTATCCGATGACGTTCCAGTTGACCGTCACGCCGTTGCCGTTCGCCTGCGCACTGGGCCTCATCGCGCTGGCCGCGGTGTTCCGGCAGGGCCTCCGCCTCGAGCAGGAGAAGCTCCGGCTGCAGCAGGAGAAGGACGCACTGCTCAAAGACACGGAGGGCCTGGTGTGAGCCCGGCCGAGAACGACGACGAGCTCACCGGCATCCACTGCCGCCTCGACGAGCTGCTCGCCGAGCGCGGCATGACGCTGACCGAGCTGAGCGCCCGCGTCGGCGTCAGCATCGTGAACCTGTCGGTGCTCAAGAACGACCGCGCGCGCGCCATCCGCTACTCCACGCTGCGGGCGATCTGCGACGCGCTCGACTGCGAGGTCGGGGAGCTTCTGGTGCTCTCCGACCGCTGAATCCGTCAGGCGGTGGGAGGCGGCGGTGTCGGTGCCGGCGCAGCGGGTGCCGGCGCGAGCGGCTCCACGACCACCGCAGTGCCGTAGGCGCAGATCTCCGTGAAGTTCTGGATGGAGCCGGCGTCGAACCGCATCGCGACGATCGCGTTGCCACCGCGCTGCTGCGCCTGATCCCACATCCGCGCCATCACGACCTGCCGCGCCTCGTACATCACCTGCGTGTATTCGGGGATCTCCCCGCCGCCCAGCGAGCGGAAGCCCGCGGCGAAGCCCTGCCCGAAGTCGGTCGAGCGGACCGTGAGACCCATCACCTCTCCGAGCACCTGAGTGATGCGGTAACCGGGGATGTCGTTCGTCGTCACCATGAACATGAGGCCATCGTGCCAGAGAGCCGTCATGGTTCGTCATCTCGGTCGCCGGAATGAAAACGCCCTCATAGCGTTGAGCGTTATGGCGTGCACTCGGCACGTCGCGATTCTGGAGTTCCCCCCACCATGAGCACTACCGTCCGCGCCCAGAAGGCGCCAGACACCCGCGGACCGATCCGGAAGCTGCTGACGTCGTTCGGCTTCCAGATCCTCGCAGCCCTCGTCCTCGGCGTCGCCGCCGGTCTCATCGGCCGTCAGCTGGGCGCCACCGCCGAGAACCCGAACGGACTGTCCGCCACCCTCGACACGATCGGCAGCTCGTACGTCACACTGCTGCGCGCCGCCGTCGTCCCGCTGATCTTCACGGCCATCGTGGCGAGCATCTCGAACCTCCGTCGCGTGCAGAACGCCGCGCGCCTGGCCGGTCAGACGCTGCTGTGGTTCGCGATCACCGCGTTCATCGCCGTGATCATCGGCATCACGCTCGGCCTCGTCATCCAGCCCGGCTCCCGCGCGGGCGAAGGTCTGCAGACAGGCGACCCGTACACGGTCGGCACGTGGTGGAACTTCCTGCTCGGGCTCATCCCGCAGAACTTCCTCGGCCTCAGCGTCGGCACGCAGGTCGACGTCGACGCCGGCACCGCCGCCTCGAGCGTCAGCTTCAACATCCTGCAGGTCATCGTCGTCGCGGCCGCCGTGGGCATCGCCGCCCTCAAGGCCGGCAAGAAGGCCGAGCCGTTCCTGGCCTTCACGGAGTCGCTGCTCAAGGTCATCCAGCGCGTGCTGTGGTGGATCATCCGCATCGCCCCGCTCGGCACCTTCGGTCTGATCGGTGCCGCGGTCATCAAGTACGGCTGGGAGAAGCTCGCGGCGCTCGGCTGGTTCGCGATCGCGATCTACATCGGTCTCGCGCTCGTGCTTTTCGTCGTCTACCCGATCCTGGTGAAGACGCACGGCCTGTCGATCAAGCAGTACTTCTCCGGCGTGTGGCCGGCCGTGCAGCTCGCCTTCGTGAGCCGCTCGTCGATCGGCACTCTGCCGCTCACGGAGCGCGTGACCGAGCGCAACCTGGGCGTGCCCCGCTCCTACGCCTCGTTCGCCGTGCCGTTCGGCGCGACCACGAAGATGGACGGATGCGCCGCGATCTACCCGGCCATCGCCGCGATCTTCGTCGCGCAGTTCTTCGGCATCGAACTCAACTTCGTGCAGTACCTGCTGATCGTGCTCGTCTCGGTCGTCGGATCCGCCGCCACCGCCGGCACCACCGGTGCGATCGTGATGCTCACGCTCACGCTGTCGACGCTGGGTCTGCCACTCGAGGGCGTCGGCCTGCTGCTCGCGATCGACCCGATCCTCGACATGGGCCGCACCGCGGTCAACGTCGCGGGTCAGGCGCTCGTGCCGACCATCGTCGCCAAGCGCGAAGGCATCCTGAACGAGGAGCTGTACAACGCTCCCCGCGAGGGCCTGCCGTTCGCGGATGACGCCGACGACGAGTCGGATGACGACGCCACGGCTGCGACGCCGGAGCCCGCCACCGCGCGCTGACTCCGCACCTGCTCCACCTCGTCGAGAGCGCCTCGTCCCCTTCCGGGGCGGGGCGCTCTCGCGTACCCCGCGACAGCCGCTTTCGCCGAGACCCACCGCCGCCGCCGAGGCCCACCGTCGCGTGCGTCCGGGGCGGTGGGTCTGGGCGGCGGCGGTGGGTCTCGGCGGCGGATGCTGCGGCGGGCGCGGCCCGGAGGGCGGTGGGTCTCGGCGCCGGTACTAGGCGCGGCCCGGCTGGCGGGTCGCGCCGCGGGTGTCGAGCGCGAGCTCCTCGGCATCCATCGCGGCGATCAGCTCGCGCATCAGCTCCTCGTCGAGCTCACCGGCGTCGCGCTCCTGCAGCAGGATCTCGCGCCGCACCTGCAGCCACCCCCGCGACAGGGCGACGAGGTCCTCGTACGACGGCCGGGGCACGGTGTCCTCGACCTCCTGCGCGGCATCCGTGTCCTTCTCCACCCGACTCATGCGCTTCGTGAACGCGTCGAACACGCTCAGGTCGACCGCCCCGTACTTCTCTTCCCATTCCACGCGCTTCTCGGCGAGATACGCCTTTCCGGCCTCGCGGCTCTTCTCCCTGACGGCGGCCAGGGCACGCTCGTCGTCCTCGTGGTCGACGTCGCCCTCGATGCCCAGGCGACGGATGAGGAGCGGCAGCGTGAGTCCCTGCAGCAGGAGCGTGCCGACCGTCACGATGAAGGCGACCACCACGATCGCGTGCGAGGCCTCGGCGTCGAGGGTCGCGAGGTCGGCTGCGGCGAGTGCGATCGCCAGGGTGACCACCCCTCGCATGCCGGCCCAGGAGATGACCGCGCTGTCCTTCCCGGTGAGCTGGAGACCCGCCATCTGCTCGCGCACGATATGGGTGCGCAGCTCGTCCGCCGTGTATTTGTCCCAGCGACGACTCTTGCGATGCCGTTTCTCGAACTCCCCCGACTCGACGCCGCGGTCCCAGCGTTCGAGCCGCTTGCGGTCCTGGAAGTTCGCCCAGGCACTCGTGGGATAGATGTACAGGGGCCGCACGACGAGCACGACCAGCAGCACGGCTCCGGACAGCATCAGGATCTGCTCGACCGACTCGCTGCCCAGGTCGCGCAGGACGCGCGGGAACTGCAGGCCGATGTACGCGAACACGAAGCTCTCCAGCAGGAGGTCGGCCGAGAGCCACAGCGGCTTCTCCTGCTGACGGGTCGTGTAGTCCGTGCGCGGAGAGTTGAAGCCGACGTAGAGCCCCATCGCGACGACGGCGAGCACACCCGAGCCGAGCAGATGCTCGGCGATCGCGTACGCACCGAACGGGGCGAGCAGTCCGAACGTGCCGATCACGACCGGGTCGCTGATGCGCATGCGCAGCTGGTGCAGCACGATGCCGAAGACCAGGCCGATCACGACGCCGATGACGACGGCCATCAGGAACTGTCCGACGCCGCCCCAGACCGAGATCGTCTGACCGGCGAGGATCGCCGCGAACACCCGGTAGAGCGTGAGCGATGTCGCGTCGTTGATCAGGCTCTCGCCCGAGAGCACGGTCATGATGCGGCGCGGCAGTCCGAGCTTGCGTCCGATCGCCGCGGCCGAGACCGCATCCGGCGGGGCGACGATCGCGCCGAGGAGCAGTGCGCCCGGCAGAGTCAACGACGGCATGATCCACCAGGCGACGAAGCCCACCGCGAGCGCCGTGATCAGCACGAGCCAGATGCCCAGGCGACGGATCTGCGGCAGGCTGCGCTTGAAGCCGACGAAGGAGACGTCGAGCGCAGCCGAGTACAGCAGCGGCGGGAGCACGAGGCTGAGGAGCACGTGGCCGTCGATGTCGAGATCGGGCACGAACCACAGGAACGATGACGCGAGCGCGACGACCGTCACCAGCAGGGGTGCCGGCCATCCTCGCCATCGCGCGAATGCGGCGACGGCTACTGCTCCGACGAGGACGTAGAAGATCCCGGCTTCCATGCCTCCACGGTAGTGGGGAATGCGGCGCCGGGAACGCGCGTTGCAGAAGGGGATGTCCGATACAGCTCTCTCCGTCCTCGACCTCGTGCCGGTGCGCACCGGTCAGACCAGCACCGAGGCCATCGCCGCCTCCCTCTCCCTCGCGGAGGCGGCCGACCGGCTCGGCTATCGCCGCTACTGGTTCGCCGAGCACCACAACATGCCCGCCGTGGCATCCACGACTCCTCCGCTGTTGATCGCCGCCGCAGCGACCCGCACGAACCGGATCCGACTGGGCTCGGGTGGCGTCATGCTGCCCAACCACTCGCCGCTGATCGTGGCAGAGCAGTTCGCCGCCCTCGAGGCCATCGCGCCGGGACGCATCGACATCGGTCTCGGGCGGGCGCCCGGCAGCGACCCCGTGATCACGCAGCTGCTGCGCGGTTCGGGGACGACGAGCGACGTCGAACAGTTCCCCCGCCACGTGCAGGACATCGCGGCGCTGCTCTCGGGCGACGGTGCGACCGTGCGTTTCACCTCGGGTGGCGAGTACACCGTGCGCGCGACCCCGGCCGCGACCGGGGTGCCGGAGGTGTGGCTGCTCGGATCGAGCGACTACTCCGCACAGCTCGCGGCATCGCAGGGCCTGCCGTATGTGTTCGCGAATCACTTCTCCGGCCAGGGTCTGGAGCGCGCGCTCGACCTGTACCGCACCGGCTACCAGCCGAGCGAGGAGCACCCGGAGCCGCGCACCTTCCTCACCGTCAACGCGGTGGCGTCGCCGACCGTGGAGGAGGCGGAGGCCCGCGCACTCCCCCAGCTGCGGATGATGGCGCGGCTGCGTCTGAACAAGCCGCTCACCGCACTCGAGACCGTGGAGGAGGCGATCGCCGCGGGCATCGCCGACGCGGATGCCGCCACCGATCAGGTCGTGCAGGGCGCGCGATCGCGCTGGTTCGTCGGCACCGGAGAGTCGGTCGCCGCCGAGGTGCGCGACTTCGCCACACGCTACGGCGTCGACGAGGTCATGCTCTCCCCCGTCGCCGGTGCGTACGAGGCCGAGCCGAAGTCATCCGCCGCCGGCCGCGCCCAGACGCTGGAACTCGTCGCCGCCGCTCTCTGACCCGGATTCGGGCCACTGTCAAGGGGCCTGGTCATCCGCGGGCGACGGGCGTAGCCTCGGGCTCAGAGAGGGGTTCGACGATGAGCACCACCAAGACACTCGCACTCTGGGTCGCCTACGGCACGAACGGTGTGGTCGGCAGCATCCGCCACGACGACGAGGGCTATCAGGTCACGATGGCGGGAGCGGACGGGCCTGCGGGCACGTATCCGAGTCTCGCTTCCGCGAAGGGGGCGCTGCACGCCCGGATGATCCCGGGCAGCGCCTGGCCGCTGTTCCAGGAGCACTGACTCCGGAGACAGCGCCGCTACCGGCGAGCGGTCACTCTGCGGGTTCGCCGCTGAGGATGCCGCGCAGCCAGTCGCGCGCCTCGACGAACACGTCGTCGGCGTAGCGCTCCGGGTAGTGCACGATCTGGCGATCGGCGCGCGGGTATGAGCCGAGGAACACCACGCGCGGGCTGAAGCGGCGGATGCCGAGCATCGCATCCGCCATCCGCTCGTGCTCGATGTGTCCGTCGGCGTCGATCACGAAGCGGTATCGACCGAGCTCGTCGCCGATCGGTCGCGACTCGATGAGCGAGAGGTTGATGCCGCGGGTCGAGAACTGCTCGAGCATCTCGAGGAGCGATCCGGGGTGGTCGTGCGGCAACTCCACGATCAGCGAGGTCTTGTCGGCTCCGGTCGGTGCGGGCGGAGTGGTCGTGCGGGTCACGAGGACGAACCGCGTGACGGCCTGCGCGTTGTCGCCGATGTCGGTGGCCAGCACGTCGACGTCGTAGTGGTTCACGATGCCGGGGGCGGCGATCGCCGCCTGCGCCGGGAGCGTGCCGTCGAGCACGCCGATGGCGGAGGCCACATTGCTCGCCGCGGGCACGTGCGAGTGCGAGGGCACGTGCGCGCCGAGCCACCCGTGGCACTGGGCGTAGGCGACCGGGTGGGCGGCGATGACCTGCACCTGGTCGAGCGTGGTGCCGCGCGGGGCGACCAGTACGAAGTTCACCGGCACCAGGTACTCGCCGATGATGCGAAGACCGGGCAGCGTCGCGAGAGCATCCTGCGTGGTGGAGACACCACCCTCGATGGAGTTCTCGATCGCGATCATGGCCGCGAAGCTGCGCCCCTCGAGTACGTCGGCCAGCGCTTCGCCGACGTTGTGCACGGGACGCCACTGCTGACCGCGAGCCTCTGCGACCTGATCGAGTGCCGCTTCCGTGAAGGTTCCGGCGGGGCCGAGATAGCTGTAGGTACGGCGTTCAGTCACGCGTTTCACCTTAGCCCTCCCCGCGAGCAGGGAAACCGAAGTTTCGCCTGCAGCGGGATCGGGGGCAGACTGTGTGCATGACGAGCCGTGCCGGCCTCCCCGCGGAGGACACTGACCTCATCGATGTCGACGAGCTGATCGCCGCCTACTACGACCGCATCCCGAAGCCCGATGTCGCCTCCGAGCGCGTGGCCTTCGGCACCAGCGGCCACCGCGGGTCATCGCTGTCGGGCAGCTTCAACGAGAACCACATCCTCGCCACGACGCAGGCGATCGTGGACTACCGGGCGGGGCAGGGCATCACCGGTCCGCTCTTCCTCGGCAGGGACACGCACGCGCTCTCGCTGCCCGCGGAGCGCACGGCGATCGAGGTGCTGCTCGCGAACGGCGTGGACGTGCGCGTCGACTCCCGCGATTCCTGGGTGCCGACCCCGGCGCTCAGCCACGCGATCCTCACCCACAACCGCGCCCTCGCCGCTGACGCGCCCGGCCGCGCCGACGGCATCGTGGTGACGCCCTCCCACAACCCGCCGCGCGACGGCGGCTTCAAGTACAACCCCCCGCACGGTGGACCGGCCGACACGGATGCCACGGGCTGGATCGCCGACCGCGCGAACGAGCTCATCGCGAACGGTCTCGAAGGCGTCAAGCGCGAGCGCTTCGGCGACGTCGACTGGGACGCGATCACGGGCTACGACTTCCGCGACTCCTACGTGCGCGATCTGGGCACCATCATCGACGTCGACGCGATCCGTCGCGCCGGTGTGCGCATCGGCGCCGACCCGCTGGGCGGAGCATCCGTCGAGTACTGGTCGCTCATCAAGGAGGTCTACGACCTCGACCTGACAGTCGTGAACCCCGAGGTCGACCCGACCTGGCGCTTCATGACGCTCGACTGGGACGAGAAGATCCGCATGGATCCGTCCTCGCCGTCGGCGATGGCCTCGCTGGTCGCGAAGAAGGGCGACTTCGACGTGCTCACGGGCAACGACGCCGACGCCGACCGGCACGGCATCGTCACCCCGGATGCCGGACTCATGAACCCGAACCACTACCTGGCCGTCGCGATCGACTACCTGTTCTCGCACCGCGCCGAGTGGCCGCGCGACGCCGCGATCGGCAAGACGCTGGTGTCGTCGATGATCATCGACCGCGTCGCGGAGTCGCTCGGTCGACGTCTGCTCGAAGTGCCCGTCGGGTTCAAGTGGTTCGTCCCCGGGTTGCTCGACGGCTCGGTCGCGTTCGGCGGCGAGGAGTCCGCCGGCGCCTCGTTCCTGCGCAAGGACGGATCGGTCTGGTCGACCGACAAGGACGGCATCCTGCTCTGCCTGCTCGCCGCCGAGATCATCGCCGTGACCGGCAAAACCCCCTCGGAGCGGTACGCCGAGCTCGAGGCCGCCTTCGGCTCCTCCGCGTATCAGCGCGTGGATGCTCCGGCGACACCCGAGCAGAAGGCGACCCTCGGCAAGCTCGCCCCCGAGTCGGTGTCGGCGACGACGCTGGCCGGCGAGGAGATCACCGCGAAGCTCTCGCACGCGCCGGGCAACGGTGCGGCGATCGGCGGCCTGAAGGTGCAGACCGAGCACGCGTGGTTCGCCGCGCGCCCCTCCGGCACCGAAGACGTGTACAAGCTCTACGCCGAGAGCCTGCGCGGCCCGGAGCACCTCGCCGAGGTGCAGGCCGAGGCGCGTGCTGTGGTGTCAGCCGCGCTCGGCGGCTGACACCACGGCAGGCGACGCCTAGCCGTCGATCTCGAACACCGGCTCGCCCCAGCCGATCGTCCGCTCCCTGGCGACCTCGATGCCCGCGGCGGCGATCAGCGCGAGCACCTCGTCGCGCGTGCGGAACCCGGAGCCGTGCAGGCAGAACAGCTGCAGGTCCTCCGCGGCATCGTGATCGTCGATCTCCTCCGGGACCAGCAGGTGCTCGACCACCAGCATCCGGCCGCCCGGCAGCACCGCGGCCCGCGCCCGTTGCAGTGCGCGTACGGCATCCTGATCCGGCAGCGTGCTGAGCGCCCCGCCGAGCACGACCGCGCGCGCCTCGGGCCAGGTGCCGGTGGCATCACCCGCATGCACCTGCACGCGCGCCCGCGCGGCCTCGGGCAGGGCGTCCACCGCGGCGGTCGCCCGCGCCGCCCGCACCATCAGCGTGAGCGCAGGGGCCTGATCCGATGACAGGGCGTCGGCCAGGAGCGTGGCTGCTCCGGCACCGCCGGCCGTGACCTGTTCCCCCGCGGCGAAGGTGTACTCCCGGGCGAACGCCGGCCGCAACCACTCCAGCTCTGCGGACGCCGCCTCCTCGATCCCGGCCGCCACCGTCGCGGACCCCTCCGCGAGATCGTCGAGGTTCCCCCCGAGCGTCGCCGCGGCGACCGGGGCTCCCGTCTCGATCGCTGCCAGCAGCCCGTCGAACACCCGCACCAGACCGCCGACCGGATGACGCAGGTCGAGTTCCTCGCTCACCTCGTCGTCATCGAGCACGGCTCCGAAAGCGGTGACCGCGAGTCCGCCGCCCTCCCGTTCCTCGAGCACCTCGATGGTCGCGAGGTAGCGCAGCAGCTTGTGCAGCGCCACGGCATCCACACCGACGGCGGACGCGAGCTCCGCGGCGGTCGTCCGCCCCTGACGGATCAGCGGGATCAGCCCGAGCGTGACGGCCACCCGGATCGCCCGCGAAGGGAGCGGGTCGACGAGCTCGTGCATGCGGTCGATCAGATCGACCTCGCTGTCGGGATCGGGGAGTCCCCCGGTGCCTTCCAGTTCGTCGACCTCCGTGCGACGCCAGTATCCGGTCACCTCGACCCGATCGGGCGAGAGCCCGCGGTCCTCGCGCAGCCATCGCCGGATCGGCTTGATCGACAGCGTCTCACCGGCGACCCAGGCGAACGGAGCACCGTCGCGCCAGGGCATCGCCCGCACGGCATCCGCCAGGTGCGTGGTGGTGCCGGCCGGTACCGGCCCGCGGTGCACCCACGTGATGGTCACTCCTTCGCGCGCCTCGATCTCCTGCTCGTCGCCGGGCCCGCCCACCTCGATGAACACCTCTGCCGGCGTACCCGCCGGCAGCTCCTCCACCCAGCGCGCGATGGCCGGGATCGCGGTGTCGTCGCCCGCGATCAGCAACCAGTCGGCGCCCTGCGGATGCAGCAGCGACATCTTCGGCCCCGCGATGTGGATGCGGTCGCCCACGTCGCATGAGCGTGCCCAGGTGGAGGCGACGCCGGTGCCGTGCAGCACGAAATCGAGCTCGAGCCGCCCGCTCTCGGCATCGAAGGAACGCACCGTGTAGGTGCGGGCGACGGGACGCGGATCCCGCGGCCACTCGATCACCCGGTCGCGCTGGATCGGCAGGTGCAGCTCACCCGTCACCGGATCCGCGAAGAACACCTTGATCTCGTCGTCGAAGCCGCTCGTCACCAGCGCGGGGAGGTCGTGCTCTGCCGTGCGGAAGCCGGCCAGCTGGGGGCCGCCCAGCACGATCCGACGCATGCTCGCCGAGATGTCGAAGGCATCGATGACCGAGAGTTCCCGCAGGGTGATCGGCTCGATCAACGAAGGACGGATGCTGCGCGCCACGTCGTCCCTCCTACTTCGCCGCGGTGGCGAGCACCGGCGCGACGGCATCCAACGCCCACGGCAGACCCAGCGGCGACGGATACGCGATCGGCGACGCGACGTCGTCACCGATGACGCCGTACGCACCGCGCTTCACGACGTCGAGACTCTGGAACAGGGGATCGGACTCGAGTTCGCTGCGAGTGAGCAGCCCTTCGTCACCGAACGGGTAGCCGATCACGAGCACGTCGGCTTCGAGCTTGTCGATGTTCTCCTTGCTGAGGCCGGCGTTGTCGCCCGTGAACTCCGCGGCGATCTCGGGCAGCGTGAAGCCGAGGTCGGTGAAGAAGCTGACGTCGCTCCCCTGATACGACGAGTACGTGATCTGGTCGGGGTGGATCACGGCGTACGTGATGGTCTTGCCCGCGAACTCCGGATGCGCAGCGGCCGCGGCGGCGAACGCGTCTCCGACCCCCTCGATCGCGGCATCCGCCTTCTCGGGGATCCCGAGCGCGCAGCCGGCGAGTTCGGTGCGGTCGGCCCAGGTCATCGCGTCGAGGCCGTCCTCGGTCGTGTACGCGATGACCGGAGCGATGGCCGAGAGCTTCTCGTAGTCCTCGTCGAGGCTCCATCCGCTCGTCGCGAGGATCGCATCGGGCTTCGACGCGGCGATGGCCTCGAAGTCGATGCCGTCGGCGGGGTCGTAGCTGTCGAGCTGCAGGCCGCGTTCGTCGAAGGCCTCCTGCTGCCAGGCACCCAGTTCGTAGCCGGGGTAGATGACCGGCTCGACGCCCAGCGCGATCGCGATGTCGAGGTCGACGTCGGTGACCACCGCGATCCGCTCAGGCGACTCCTCGAAGGCACTGCTGCCGAACGCATGCGCCAGCGTGTACGGGAACACGCCGCACTCGCCGGAGGCCTCCGTCTCCGCCGAGGTCGAGCAGCTCGCGAGGGCGGCAGCCGAGACGAGCACCGCGGCCACGGCGGCGGTCGTGCGGATGAGGGTTCTCATGGGATCTCCTGGGGTGTCGGCGAGGACGAGTGTCGCCCTCGGGGAAGGATCAACGGGGTTCCGGTGTCCGGGTCGGGGATGATGCGGGAGCGCAGGCCGAACACGTCCTGCACGAGCTGCTCGGTGAGCACCTCGCGCGGTGGTCCTTCGGCGACCAGCCGCCCCTCGCTCAGCACGAGAAGGCGATCGGCGTATGCAGCGGCCTGTTCGAGGTCGTGGAGCACCATGACGATGGTCTTGGACGCTGCGGCGCGCAGATCGGCGAGCAGATCGAGCACCTCGATCTGATGCGCGATGTCGAGGTACGTCGTCGGCTCGTCCAGCAGCAGCAGGGACGTCTGCTGCGCGAGCGCCATCGCGATCCAGACGCGCTGACGCTGCCCGCCGGAGAGCGACTCGACGGGGCGATCCGCGAGTTCCGCCGTGCCGGTGACGACCAGGGCATCCGCCACGACCCGCAGGTCGTCCACCCCCGAACGGCGCAGGAGACGACCGTGCGGGTGACGTCCGCGGGACACGAGGTCGGCGACCGTGATCCCCTCGGGCGCAAGGGGGCTCTGCGGCAGCACGCCCAGCCTCTGTGCGATGACGCGACTCGACATCGTCTGCAGCGCGGCACCGTCCAGCAGCACCTGGCCGGCCTGGAGCGGGAGCAGTCGCGCGAGGGCCTTGAGGAGGGTCGACTTGCCGCTGGCGTTCGGCCCGACCAGCGCCGTGATCGAGCCGACAGGGAAGCCGACGTCCAACCCGTCGATCACGACGCGCGTGTCGTAGCCGACGCGGATCGCCTCGGCGCGGAGGATGTCGGAATGCGGGCCGTCAGAGCGGTCCTCGGCGATGGGTGGGACGGCTGTCATGATCTCCTCCGGCCGTGGACGAGCAGGTAGATCAGCGCTGGAGCGCCGATCACAGCGGTGATGCTTCCGGTGGGCACCGGCGAGATGAAGGGGGCCGTCTGAGCGATGAGGTCGGCGGCGACCACGATCACCGCACCGACCAGCGCCGCGGCGACGGCGGCATCCGTGCGGCGAACCAGCCGCGCCGCGAGCGGGCCGGCGACGAGGGCGACGAAGCCGATCGGTCCCGTGATGCTGGTCGCGACGGCGGCGAGTCCCGCCCCGAGCAGCAGCGACCCGAACCGCAGGCGCGAGACGCGGGTGCCGAGGGCGGCGGCGAGGTCGTCGCCGAGGGCGAAGGTGCGCAGGCCGCGGGAGGCGAACAGCAGCAGTACTGCGCCGACCGCGAGCGTGAGCAGAAGCACCCAGACCCCGGCCCAGTCCGCACCGCTGAGCGAGCCGATCATCCACCGCAACGCCCGCTCGACACTCATCTCGTCCGCACGGGTGACGAGATAGGTCGTGACCGCGCTCGCGCAGGCGCCGATGCCGATGCCGACCAGCACGAGTCGGTACGGGCTGACCCCGCGGTGCCAGCTGAGCAGGAACACCAGCGCGGCGACGCCGACCGCACCGACGACCGCGCTCACCTGCACGCCGATCCCGACCGCTCCGAGCGTGAGGACGGCGGTGGCCGCGGCGGACGCACCAGCGGAGATGCCCAGGATGTCGGGGGTCGCCAGCACGTTGCCCACCAGCCGCTGATACAGATGCCCGGCGAGCCCGAAGAGTGCGCCGGACAGCAGGGCCACGAGAGCGCGCGGAACGCGGGTCTCGAAGACCACGTACGCAGCCAGCCCCTCCCCCTGCCCGAAAGCCGCGGGGATCATGTCGTCCAGCGCGATGTCGGCGGAGCCGGCGAGGATCTCGGCCGCGGCGAAGGCGAGGATCGCCACACTCAGCACGAGGCAGACGAGCGCGGAGCGCGTGCGGTCACGTCGGCGCTCGCGCACCAGCAGGGGGAGCAGCGCATCCGTCACGCCGGCACCACCTTGCGACCGCGGGCCAGTGCCACGAACACGGGAGCGCCGATCACGGCCGTGGCGATGGCGACCTGCAGCTCCCCATTGCCCGGGATCAGCCGGCAGGCGACGTCGGCGAGCAGCAGGAGCACCGCGCCGCACAGCGCCCCGTAGGGGAGCAGCCAGCGGTGGTCGCCGCCCACAAGCAGGCGGGCCGTGTGTGCACCGAGCAGCCCGACGAACGCGACGGGGCCGACCGCAGCTGTCGCGGCCGCGCACAGCACCACGGCGGTCACGGCGCCGAAGAGCTGCCACCGCCCCACGGCCAGGCCGAGCCCCTCGGCGACCTCGTCGCCCAGGGCCAAGGCGTTCAGGGGGCGGCCGAGCGGCACGGCGAGCAGGAGCCCCGCCAGCGCGAACGGCCAGATCTCGTCGATCACGCCGGCCCGACCGTTCAACTGCCCGACCGACCAGTAGTTGTAATGCGCGTACACGGCCGTGTCACGCACGATCAGGAGCGTGATCAGGGAACCGAGGATCGCCGACAGCGCCGCACCCGCGATCACCAGGCTGATCGTCGCGCTCGCGGCGAGACGAGCCAGTCGCGCGATCGCGAGCACGATGCACGCGGTGACGGCAGATCCGGCGAGAGCCCACCAGAAGTAGGATGATGCCCCCCGCACGCCGAAGAACAGGATGCCGAGCAGCACCGCGAACGCCGCTCCGAGCTCGATGCCCAGCACCCCCGGGTCGGCGAGCGGATTCCGGGTCAGCGCCTGCATGATGACGCCCGAGCATCCCAGACTCGCGCCCACCAGCAGTGCCAGAAGCGCGCGGGGCATCCGCTCGGTGACGATCACGAGCGTCTCGTAGTCATCGGCGGGCCGGAGGCCGAGAAGCGTCTCCACGACCACTCCCGGCGCGATGTGACGAGCGCCCAGAGCGAAGCTCAGCACGACACCGATTGCGGTGAGAGCGAGCAGTCCGAGGAGTCCGAGCACCCGTCGTCGACCGCGGGTGCTGACCTGCGTGAGAAGCCGGTCGTCCAGCGTCAGCGGGGCCCGCGGCAGGAGGGCAGGATCTGAGGGCACGTGTTGAGCGTAGGCTTACCTAAGTACCCGTCCTCCCACTCAGCGATCGAGGAACCCCATGGAGCGCTCAGCCGCCGTCGAGACCGAAGCGGACGAGGTCGAACACTGGGGGCATCCCCCGCATCTGCACGCCAGCGGGCAGCTCGTGACGGCCATCACGGGGTCCGGCGTGCTGCGCATCGACGAGCAGGACTGCGCCTTCGACACGGCGACCGCGATCTGGGTACCACCGCGCGTCCTGCACTCCGGGGTGTTCGCCGCCGACCTGCTGCCGCTGGCGATCGACCTCGACGAGGCATCCCTGCCGCAGGAGACGCGCCTGGTGGCCATCGACGCCGAGCTGAGAGCCCTGCTGCTGGCTTGGGCGCGCGACAACGACCACGCGCGCAACCGTGATCGTGAGACACGCATCGCCGTCGCGGTACGGAACTCTCCGGCGTTGCGCCGGCCGCTCCGATTGCCCACCGGGCCGTTGACCCGACCTGTGATGGAGCATCTGCGGCTCGCCCCGGCGGCGGTCCCTCCCCTCACGGAATGGTCGCACCGACTGCATGCCTCGGTGGCCACGATCCGCCGCGCGTTCCTCGCGGAGACCGGCTCACCGTACTCGGAATGGACCACCCTGTTCCGACTGGAACTGTCGATCGTCCCGCTGCGTGCGGGAGAACCGGTGGCGACGGTGGCGCGCGCTATGGGCTTCAGCCCGAACGGCTACACGCTGGCCTTCCGCCGGTGGACGGGTCAGACGCCGTCCGAGTACCGCTCGAACCTCATGCGCTGATCAGGCGGGGCTCAGCAGTCGGGGCGGGAGCGGCGGATCATCTCCACCGCTCCCGCCCCGACCCGCTGAATCACTTCACGACGTAGCTGTTGACCTTGGCCATCACGGCGTCCGAGACGACGCCCGAACCACCCAGCACCACGATCCGCTGAGGCTTCAACCGCGCCAACTCCGCCGCCACCACATCCGGCAGCTTCGTCGACTCCGTCAACAGCACCGGACCACCCAGATGACCCGCCGCAGCCGCACCAGCCAACGCGTCAGGGAAGTTCATCCCGTTCGCGATGTACACCACCGGCACACCCGCCGTCGGGAACGACGCCTTCGACACCGCCACAGACGTATCCCACCGCGACTGACCCGCCTGACGCGAAACCGCGCCCTTCGCATACGACCCGGCCTTGGTCATCACGGCATCGGAGACGACACCCGAACCACCCAGGACGACGATCCGCTGAGGCTTCAACCGCGCCAGCTCCGCCGCCACCACATCCGGCAACTTCGTCGACTCCGTCAACAGCACCGGACCACCCAGATGACCCGCCGCAGCCGCACCAGCCAACGCGTCAGGGAAGTTCATCCCGTTCGCGATGTACACCACCGGCACACCCGCCGTCGGGAACGACGCCTTCGACACCGCCACAGACGTATCCCACCGCGACTGACCCGCCTGACGCGAAACCGCGCCCTTCGCATACGACCCAGCCTTGGCCATCACGGCATCGGAGACGACACCCGAACCACCCAGGACGACGATGCGCTGAGGCTTCAACCGCGCCAACTCCGCCGCCACCACATCCGGCAACTTCGTCGACTCCGTCAACAGCACCGGACCACCCAGATGACCCGCCGCAGCCGCACCAGCCAACGCGTCAGGGAAGTTCATCCCGTTCGCGATGTACACCACCGGCACACCCGCCGTCGGGAACGACGCCTTCGACACCGCCACAGACGTATCCCACCGCGACTGACCCGCCTGACGCGAAACCGCCGGCGACGTGTCGGGCGCCTTCGGAGTGACCGCGGCCGAAGCCGCGGACGCCGCAGACGAGCCGATCGCGTTCGTGGCCTTGACCGTGAACGTATATGCCGTGCCGTTGGTCAAGCCGGTGACCGTCGCCGTCGTCGCACCCGTGGTCGTCGCGGTCTTGCCGCCGGGAGACGCCGTCACGGTGTAGCCCGTGATCGCGGACCCGCCGTTCGAGGCCGGGGCCGTCCACGACACGACCGCCTGCGCGTTCCCCGCCACCGCCGTCACCGCGGTCGGAGCTGCGGGGGCAGTGGGTGCCGTCGTCGGAGTGACCGCCGCCGAGGCCGCAGACGCCGCAGACGAGCCGATCGCGTTCGTGGCCTTGACCGTGAACGTGTACGCCGTGCCGTTCGTCAGCCCCGGAACCGTTGCGGTGAGGGCACCGGTGGTCGTGGCCGTCTTACCGCCCGGCGACGCCGTCACGGTGTAGCCCGTGATCGCGGACCCGCCGTTGGACGCCGGAGCCTTCCACGACACCGCCGCCTGCGCGTTGCCCGCGACTGCCGTGACGCCCGTGGGGGCGCCCGGAGCGGTCGACGGGGCGACGGGAGTCACCGCGGTCGACGCCGTCGATGCCGCAGACGTGCCCGCTGCATTCGTCGCCGTGACCGTGAACGTGTACGCCGTGCCGTTGGTGAGCCCGGTGACCGTCCCGGTCGTCGCACCCGAGGTCGTGACCGTCTTGCCACCCGGCGACGCCGTCACGGTGTAGCCCGTGATCGCCGACCCGCCGTTGGACGCCGGAGCCTTCCACGACACCGCCGCCTGCGCGTTGCCCGCGACTGCCGTGACACCCGTGGGGGCGCCCGGAGCCGTGGCCGGCTTGGTGGTGGTGAACGTCACCTTCGCGGACTCGGCGCTGCTGCCGACGGCGTTCTTCGCCGTGACAGATGCGGTGTACGCCGTCTCACCGGCGAGGTCGCTCAGCGAGACCGTCTCTCCGGTGACCGCGATCTCTCGCACCAGCTGCGCGCCGGTGTACAGCTTGACCGTGTAGCCGGTGATCGGCGAACCGCCCGTTGCCGGGGCCGTCCAATCGAGCTGGGCGGTCGTCGCCTGCACCTTCGACGCCACGGGCGCCTTGGGCGCCGACGGCGAGACGGGCTTCGCCGTCACCGTGAGCGTCGCCTCGTTCGTCGTCTTCTTCACGCCTGCCGACGTGAAGACCGCGCGAACCTTGGTTCCGTTGTCGCCGATCACGGTGGTCAGCACCACCGCCAGGTTCGTCGCACCCGGGATCGCCGTCCAGGCACCGCCCGCCTTGCTGCGTTCCCACTGCACGGTCGGTGCCGGAAGACCCGAAGCCGACGCCTGGAAGACTGCGGGGTCGCCCGCGGTGACCGACTCGTTCGCGGGGTGCCGCTGGATGAGGAACTCGTCGCTGATCGACTGCTCCGGCGTGCGCGGATCCTCACCGTTGCCCAAGGGGCGCATCGAGAGGGACACCGATGCGGTGCCACCCGCCGAGACCTGCACGGGATCGGCGCCGCTCAGCGTCGACTTGCCGTTGTACCAGGTCGTTCCGGTCGCGGCCGAGTATACGTACAGCGCGTAGGTGCCTGCCTCGACCGGCGGGAGCGTGTAGTTGCCACCGGCGTCCGTCAGCGTCTCGACCCCGAGAAGAGTTCCGGCGGGCTGAGCGCCGAACGCCTCGGCGAACGGGGCGAAGAGGGCGTTGATCCCGGTGGCCGGCAGCGTGGCCAGACCGACCGTGGCACCGACGAGCGGTTCGCCGTCGGTGCCCATCACCGAACCGACGACGACACCGCCGAGACGCATCGACGCATCGACGCCGGTGATCGTCTTCCCTGCGACGGTCACCGTGGTGGCGGAGGACTGACTCGTGGCGTCCTTCCACCATTCCTCGATGTAGAGCCCGCTCCAGTTCGCGAAACGCACGGTGTACGTGCCGTTCGGCAGGGCCGTTGTCGTGTACGTGCCGTCCCCGGCTGTGCTGGCCGAAGCGACGCTGCGGTCCGACGCGTCCCGCACATCGACCGAGATCCCCGCGAGCGAGTTGCCGTTGTTCTCGGCCGAGACGCGGCCGCTGAGGGTCTGCCCCTTCGCCAGCGCGAAGGCGATGTTCGAGACGTCGGTCTCAGCGACCGTGACCCGGCGCGTCGAGGGGACGAAGGTCGTGGACGTGTTCGCCACCGTGATGTCCCATGATCCGCGCACGCCGACCGCGAGCCGGAACGTGCCATCAGTCTGCGTCTGGGTGAATCCCCATCGGTACGCGTCAGGCGCGTTCGCCTGCACAGCCGCACCGGCGACCGGGGCCCCGCTCGCCGCATCCGTGACCCGACCGCTGAGCACCCATCCACGTTGCGTCGAGAGAGCCAGGACCGTGGGCTTGCCGGCCACGACGACGAACGGCGCGGAGACCGCCTGCCGGAGTGCATTGCCCTCCGGGTCCGTCGGGATCACGGTCACGCGATAGGTGCCGGGTGCGGCCGCGAAGGCGAACTGCGTACTGGAGGACTCCCGCTGCTCGACCTGGGACCACCAGTCACCGTACTGACGCTCCAACACGGTCGTGACGCGGCTGATCACCGAACTGTCGGTCGCCGCGACCGTCCCGCTGACGGCGACGTCCTTGCGGAGATCGAGGTTGATGCCCGCGGACACCTTGTTCGCAACGACGGTGATCGGTGTGGCATCGCTCATCTGCGTCTTGCCATCCCAGTACGTGTCACCGGTGTACGCGATCCAGGTGCCGGGCGTCAGACCCGCGACCTCCCACGGCACAGCGGATCCGTCGACCGTCGGCACCGCGATCGATCGATACTCCGAACCGTCGGGCCGACTCAGGGAGACCCAATGCGTGTCTCCCCCCACCATCGGCGTCAGAGTTCCGCGGATGGTGCCGCCGAGGACAGCCGTGATGTCGGCCGTGAAGGTGGCGTCGATCCCGAGATCGATCACGACGGGCGCGGGATCGGTCGTCGTCGCTCCGAACCAGACGTCGACGACGCCGCTGGTTCCCGAGGTCACCTTGACCACGTAGTTGTCCCGCGTGAGAGAGCCGATCGTGTACTTGCCCTGCGCATCCGTGGTCGCCGTGGCGACCGGGTTCGACGTCTGGTGCGCACGGAAGACCGACACCGTGGCGCCCTCCACTGCCGTCTTGTTCGCGAACGACACGGTCCCGCTGATCGTCCCGCCCTTGACGGCAACGAAGTTGATGCCGTTGTAGGTCGCTCCATCCGTCGTGGCCCGCACGAGATCCGCCGTCTCGGCGGAGCGCTTGCCGTCGTACCACTGGACGGGTTCGGACATGAACCCGGGCTCGCCCCGGCCCACGGTGTACTCGCCTGCCGGCAGGGCCCAGGACGAGTAAGTGCCGTCGGCTGCCGTCTGCGTGGACGTGACCATCACACCGTCTTTGCTGAAGAAGATCATGTCTCCCTCACGCGGTGTGCCGTCGGGGTTCTTCGAGGTGCCGGAGATGCGCACCCCTGCCTTGAGGATGCCGTCGTAGCCGCTGAGCGATCCGGTGGCCGAGGTCACGGTGATCGTCTCGGCCGCCGACCAGTTGTCGACGCCTGGCCAGTACGTGGTCGGGCCGCCGCTCTGGAAGCTGAGGGTGTAGGCACCAGGAAGGACGTTGATCAGCGTGTACTTGCCATCCGCCCCCGAAGTCGCCCAACGAGACGTGTTGCCCTCGACGAACTCGCGCGGAGACAGCGACACGTAGGCACCCTCGACGGGCTTTCCCGCTCCGTCCTTGAGGGTTCCGGAGACAGTGCGCGAAGAGATCGTGATGCCGATGCCGATGCCGGTCACTGCGCCGTTCACGACGATCGCCTTCGCCGTGGCCGCGGTCGTGCCGCCGTGATAGGCGGTCACGCCTGCGGAGTAGATGTCCACGATGGCCCGGTACGTCCCCTTCGGAACGGTCAGGGACCAGGCAGTCGTGCCGGTCTTGACCGACAGCGACGTCTCGAACGATGCCGTGTCGGAGTCCAACCGCAGCTGAGCCTCCGACGCCGACAGAGGTCCCGTCACCGTGACGGAGCCGGAGACCTTCTGCCCCGCGATGAGGGCGATGTCCCCGAGCGTGGAGACGGCAGCCTTGGGCTCGAGGAGCCATGCATCCTCCGCCCAGGTGCCGGGCAGGATCTTCCCCTGCTGACTGATCGAGCCCATCACGTATCCGTCGCCCGGACGCACCACGAGCCGGAACGGACGCGCTGTCTTGGCGTTGAGCGTGAACGTGCCGTTCGCGCCGGTCGTCACCTGTCCGATCGCCCCCGGCCCGTCGCCGTACATCGGCTCGGCCACGAGCGTCACCCCGGAGGCCGCCGCGCCGGCGGGTGTCACGAAGCGCCCGGAGACGGTGACCGTCACCACCTCGCCGTAGGTCTCCTCGGGGATGTCCCCCACTGCGGCTGCGGCGGCACGCGCCTGCGTCGAGGGGGCCTGCACTGCAGGGACATCGGCGGTGGCATCGTCGTCCGACGGCGTCTCGGCAACAGGACCGTCGACCACGGTCGTGGTCACCTGCGCGCCGTGTGCGGGTGAGACGACGGCGGGGTCATCGCTGACCAGGTCGGGGGCAGCCGCGGCAGCGACCACGGGCGCGGCGGAGGCGGACTCGGCCGCTGCCGCCGGCACGGCAGACCCGGCGACGAGCGCGAGCGCGGTAACGAGAACTGTTCCGGTGCGCAGCACGCGGGACCAGAGCCCCGTGGCGGAATCGGGCAGTGCGGCAGGACGGAGTGCGTGGACGCGGCTCACGGACAATCTCCCCAGGATCGAGCGACAGTCGGCCCACTCCATTCGATGGAGGAACCAGTATTCTGGCCTGAGCGTAGCAGAGAGCGAACCATACGCGTGATGACGGATTCCGGTCCATGCAACGCCGCATCCTGGGCGCATCCCCAGGATCACGGGCGATCACAGGCACGCTCCGCGGCGACGGCGGCAATGCGGCCCTGGTGGCCTGCGCAGGCTGTGCGCTACCGGCGCGTTCTTTTCCCGGGTGTCGGATCGGATGCGCGCCCGAGGCGGGTCAGCGCGCGGATCGGGCGAGAGCGGCCCCGGCCGCGCGCAACCACTGCGCCGGCTCGGCGAGGGCCGCGGCGGAGGAGCCGGCGAGGTCGGTGAGCGATGCGGATGCCGCGAACAATGACGTGTCGGAATCCGCTGTGATGCGACCGGCGGCCAGCATCGCCCGCGCTCCTGCGTCGACCGCAAGGGACGCCAGGAACGAGGGCACCTTGCCGTCACCGGACTGTCCGTCGTAGGAGCCTTCGCCCGTGATGACGACGTCCGCGTCGGCGATGGCGGCGGCGAGCCCGATGAGTTCCGCCACCTCGGCTGCGCCGGGCGCGAGCACACCGCCCCACACCACCAGCGCGCCGCCGGTTCCGCCGGCAGCACCGACCCCGGGGAGCGCGGCGTCGAGCTCGAGCAGTGCCGCGAGTCGGACCAGATCGTCGTCGACGCGCGCGCTGTCGACCTCGTCCACGAGCCCCTTCTGGGGGCCGAACACGGCGGCGGCGCCCCGCGGGCCCGTCAACGGGTTCGTGACATCGGTGAGCACTCGCACCTCGGGCGCAGGGCGCAGCGCACCGAGGTCGACGGCCGCGATGTGCGCGAGCCCCCGCGCACCACGCGCGACCGGGACACCTTCCACGTCGAGGAACCGCGCACCGAGCGCGGCGAGCATCCCGGTGCCGCCGTCGGTCGACGCGCTCGAGCCGATGCCGAGCACGAGCCGCGAGACGCCGTGGTCGAGGGCCGCCACGATGGCCTGCCCGAAGCCGGAGGTGTCGGCATCCCAGGGACGCAACTCGTCGAGCAGTTCGATGCCCGAGGTGGAACCGAGGTCGACCACCGCCGTCCCGTTCGGCGCATCGTCGGTCGGGGGCAGCAGCAGCCAGAAGGTGTCGACCGGGACTCCCGCAGGGCCGTCGACCGTCACGGGCATGCGCCGGGAACCCGAGACCGCCGCCTCGAACGCGGCGACCGTGCCTTCGCCGCCGTCCGCCATCGGCCGGTGCACGAACTCGGCGCCCTGATCGACCGACGCCCACCCCGCGGCGAGCGCGATCGCCGCGTCGGCTGCCGTGATCGTGCCCTTGAAGCTGTCCGGAGCCAGCACCACTCGCGTCATCGCGTCCTCCCAGCCCAGAGCCTAACGGAGCGGCCGTGCGGCAGATCAGCCTCGGGCGGTGCTGGCGCGCTCGAGAAGCACGGTGGGGACGACCGACGCCGACGACCCGGTGCTGTCGCCCTCGATGTCGGCGACGAGCGCCGCGACGGCACGATGGGCGAGCGCGGTGAAATCCTGCCGGATCGTGGTGAGCGGAGGGCGGTAGTTCGCCGCGTCGGGCACATCGTCGAAGCCGACGACGCTGACCTCCTCCGGAACCCGCCGTCCGCTGTCGGCGATGGCGCGGAGCAGCCCGAGCGCCATCTGGTCGTTCGCGCAGAAGACCGCAGACGCGGCGGAGAGCTGCGCGCCCGCGGCGAATCCGGAGTCAGCGCTCCAGTCTCCCCGCACCACGGCGGGCGGGCGGATGCCGGCGGCGGTGAGGGTCTCACGCCATCCCCGCTCGCGCTCCGTCGCGGCGAACGAATCGGCGGGGCCCGCGAGATGATGCACGACCTCATGCCCGAGACCGAGCAGATGCCGTGTCGCGGCCGCGGCACCCCCGGCGTGGTCGCTGTGCACGGCGTGGAACCCGGCATCGGCCAGAGCGTCGACCACGACCAGACGGAGTCCGGACGGACGGTCGGCGGCCGGCACCAGAGCGGATGCCTCGTTCAGCACGATCGCTCCGTCGACCTCCTGCTCGGCGAGCCGCTCGAAGGCCTCGGCCACGCTCGACCCCGCCGTGACGAGGGTGAGGGCGTACCCGCGTTCGGCGGCCGCCTCGGCCGTGGCCTGCAGCATGCGGGAGTTGCCGACCGTGGCCAGGGTCGTGACGACGAGTCCGATGGTCTGCGAGCGACCGGTGCGCAGCGCACGGGCGGCGCGGTGCGGACGGTAGCCGAGTGCGGACATCGCCTGCTCGACCCGGGCACGCGTGGCGGGGTCCACCCGCGGGCTGTCGTTCACCACACGGGAGACCGTCTGACCCGACACCCCGGCGCGTGCGGCCACAGCGGCCATCGACACCCGGCCGGTGGCGGGGCGGCGGCGCGGCGCTCGGCCGGGCGCGAGGCCGAGATCGTCGTCAGTCACTGCCGTCCCCTCTCCATGACTCCGGAATGTTGACGTTATCACGCCCGAAGTCGTACCATGTTTACGTGAACACGCCCGAACTCCCTGAGATGCGCACCGAAACCCTCGGCGGCGGTGTCGTCAAGCGCGCCACGGTGCTGTCCGACGGCCGCGACATCATCTACTACGACGATCGCGACTCGACGCTCGGCCCCGACCGCGCCGTCGACGCCCGCACGCTCGACCCCCGCCCCGACACCGCCACCATGCGCCTCGACGTGCTGACCGGCGACTGGATCACGGTCGCCGCGAACCGCCAGAACCGCGTCATGATGCCCGGCGCCGACGCCGACCCGCTCGCGCCGCAGACCCCGACGAACCCGTCGGAGGTGCCGTCGCTCTACGACGTCGCGGTGTTCGAGAACCGCTCCCCTGCGTTCGGTCCCGCGCTGGCCGAGGCGCTCGGCACAGCCCCCGCCGCGAGCAACCCTCCCCGCGGGCTCGACGACCTCGCCGCACTCGGGCTCGGACGCACCCGCACCTCGGTCGGACGCTGTGAGGTCGTGTGCTTCAGCCCCGAGCACTCCGGGTCCTTCGGCACCCAGTCCGTCACCCGTGCCCGCACCGTGATCGAAGCCTGGGCCGACCGCACCGCAGCGTTGTCGCAGCTGCCGGGCATCGAGCAGGTGTTCCCGTTCGAGAACCGCGGCGAGGCGATCGGCGTGACCCTGCCGCATCCGCACGGCCAGCTCTACGCCTACCCCTACGTGACGCCGCGCACGACCCGTCTGCTCGAGGCGATCGACCGCACCGCGCCCGATCTGTTCGCCCGCGTGCTGGAGTTCGAGCAGGCCTCCGAGCGTGTCGTGTTCCGCGGTGAGCACTGGACCGCTTTCGTGCCGTTCGCGGCCCGCTGGCCCCTGGAGGTGCACCTGATGCCGCACCGCCACGTTCCCGACTTCGCGGCGACGTCGGAGGCCGAACGCGACGAGCTCGCGCCGCTGTACCTGCGTCTGCTGCGCGGCGTCGATGCGCTCTACGACACGCCGACGCCGTACATCGCCGCGTGGCACCAGGCCCCGGTGAACGTGGGCCGCGACACCGTGCGCCTGCACCTGCAGCTCACGAGCCCGCGTCGGGCCGCAGACAAGCTCAAGTTCCTCGCCGGCTCCGAGGCCGCCATGTGGGCCTGGGCCGCCGAGGTCACCCCGGAGCAGGGCGCCGCCCGCATCCGCGAAGCCATCGCCCGCGCCGAGGAGGCCTCCGCATGACCGCCGCACAGGACAGCGCCCGCGCACTCTTCAGCGCACTCACGGGATACGAGCCGGACGGACTGTGGTCGGCCCCCGGTCGCGTCAATCTGATCGGCGAGCACACCGACTACAACGAGGGCTTCGTGCTGCCGTTCGCGATTCCGCACCGCACGGTCGCGGCGGTCGGCACGCGCGATGACGGACGCATCCGCGTGGCCTCGACCTTCGCGGATGATGCGGTCGAGGTCGGACTCGATGAGCTGGTCTCCCTGTTCCCCACCCGCACGGGCTCGCAGCCCGCTGTCCCCGAGTGGGCCGCGTACCCCCTGGGCGTCGCCTGGGCCCTGCAGCTGGCGGGAGCCTCCGGTCACGGCGTCGACATCGCGATCGCCTCCGACGTGCCCGTCGGCGCCGGGCTCTCCTCCTCGGCAGCGATCGAGGGCGCCACGGCATCCGCTCTGAACGACCTCTGGGATGCCGGGCTCGACCGTGTGGCGCTCGCCCGCGTCGGACGCCGTGCCGAGAACGAGGCCGTCGGAGCGCCGACCGGGATCATGGATCAGATGGCGTCGATGCTCGGCGAGCCGGATGAGGCGATCTTCCTCGACTGCCGCTCGCTGGAGGCGCAGACGGTGCCGGTCGGTGCCGCGGCGTCCGGCCTCGCGATCCTCGTCATGGACACGCGCGTGAAGCACGCCCACTCCACGGGAGGCTATGGCGAGCGCCGCGCGTCGTGCGAGAAGGGCGCAGCGGTCATGGGCGTCTCGAGCCTGCGCGACGTGTCGGTGGCCGACCTCCCTCGCGCCGAGGAGCTCATGGACGACGTCACGTTCCGCCGCGTGCGGCACATCGTGACCGAGAACCAGCGCGTGCTCGACACCGTGCGCGTGCTGCGCGAGCAGGGGGCGCGGGCCATCGGCGAACTGCTCATCGCCTCGCACGCCTCGATGCGCGACGACTTCGAGATCTCGGTGCCCGAGCTCGACACCGCGGTGGAGGCCGCTCTGGCGGCCGGAGCGATCGGCGCCCGGATGACCGGCGGCGGATTCGGCGGCGCCGCGATCGCGCTGATCGAGCAGAGTGCGGTCGACGCGGTGTCGGCCGCGGTGGAGGACGCCTTCGCGCAGGCCGGATTCGGCGCCCCGCACCTGTTCACGGTGGTCCCGGCCGCCGGCGCGCACCGCGACGCCTGAGAGAATGAAAGACGGAGCCGCCCTTCGGGTGCGGCAGGAGAGGAATGCAATGTCCTGGATCGTCACCGGCGGAGCCGGCTACATCGGTGCGCACGTGGTTCGCGCTCTCGCGGATGCCGGGCTCACCCCGGTCGTGCTCGACGACCTCTCCAGCGGGGTGGCGTCATTCGTGCCGGAGGGCGTGGCGTTCGTGCAGGGCAGCATCCTCGATCGCGAGCTCGTCGAGAAGACGCTCCGCGACCACGACGCGGAAGGAGTGATCCACGTCGCCGGTTACAAGTACGCCGGGGTCTCGGTGCAGCGCCCGCTGCACACCTATGCGCAGAACGTCGAAGGCACGCGTGTGATCCTCGAGGCCATGCAGGCCGCCGGCGTCGCGAACATCGTGTTCTCGTCATCCGCCGCGGTGTTCGGGACCCCGGATGTCGCGCTCGTCGTCGAAGACACCGCGAAGAAGCCCGCCAGTCCGTATGGCGAGTCCAAGCTGATCGGCGAGTGGCTGCTGCGCGACCAGGCCATCGCGACCGCGGACTCCGAGACGCCGCTGCGCCACACCTCGCTGCGCTACTTCAACGTCGTCGGCTCCGCAGACCCGACCGTGTACGACGTCAGCCCGCACAACCTCTTCCCGATCGTGTTCGAAGCACTGATCGCCGGGAACACGCCCAAGATCTTCGGCGACGACTACGCGACCGAGGACGGCACGAACGTGCGCGACTACGTGCACGTCGGCGACATCGCCGCCGCTCACGTCGCCGCCGCGAAGCGCCTGTCGGCCGGCGAGGCGATCGAGCCCGCCTACAACCTCGGCTCGGGCGACGGCTTGAGCGTGAAGCAGATCATGGATGCCGTCGCCCGCGTGACCGGCATCGACTTCACCCCCGAGATCGGCCCGCGTCGCCCCGGAGACCCCGACCGGATCGTGGCGACAGGAGAGCTCGCGGCCCGCGACCTCGAGTGGACCATGCGCTACACGGTCGACGAGATGGTGCGCACGGGCTGGGAAGCCCGCCGCAACGCCGACTGAGCGTCAGAGGTCTCGGCTGCGGATCGGGTAGATCCAGAAGCAGAGCCAGGCGAGTGCCGTGAACAGCAGCGGGATCACGGCGAGCATGAGCCGGATGCCGCCGTCGACGGTCACGGGCTGCGCGTCCTCGAGCGCCGCGTCGAACCCGGATGACGTGAGCACCACGGCCGCGACGATCGCCTGCAGCACGACCGAGCCGCGCACCACGAAGCCGTTCACTCCGAAGTAGGCGCCTTCGCGTCGATGGCCCGTGCGCACGGCATCCTCATCGATGATCTGCGCGAGCATCACCTCGAGGAGCTGCAGCAGACCGCCGACACCGACACCCACGCCGACGCCCACGAGCACCGCGCCGAGCACGGTCGACGGCACCAGGTAGCCGAGCACGGCGATGCCGAACACGGCCACGCTCCACAGCACGGCCGTGCGCGGAGTCGTGCGGCGGACGACCGCGCTCCACAGCACGATCGAGGGGATCGCGGTGACGAAGATCGCGCCGAGCAGCAGACTGCTCTCGCCCTCTGCGGCGTGCAGCGAGTAGCGCACGTAGAACGGCACGGCGGCGAGGATGATCGCGATCGAGGTCTGCACGAACAGCGAGCCGAGCACGTACGGCACGAATGCGCGGTTCGCGAAGGTGTACTTCAGCTGGTCGCGGAAGCGCATCGCCTCGGAGGCCGCCTCGGGCACACGACGTTCGATCATGCCGCCGAGGAACGACCAGACCAGCAGCACGAGACACACCGCGCCCAGCACGAGCGCCATGCCCGGCCATCCGATCGATTCGTACAGCAGCGGCGCCCCCGCGGTGCCGAGCACCATGCCCAGGATCGCGAAGATCTGCCGGGGAACGTTCCCCCGCGCGCGCTCCTCCGTGGTGCGGAAGATCTCGGGGAACAGCGCCGAGATGTTGAGCACCACGACCACGAAAGCGATGTCGTAGACCGCGACGACGACGAGGAACCACGCGATCAGTCCCCCGGTCGGCAGCTCGGGCGGTGTCCAGATCAGCACGAAGGCGACCACCAACGGCACGATGCCGAAGCCGATCCACGGGATGCGGCGGCCCCAGGGGGTGCGGATCCGGTCCGACAGCGCGCCGACGACAGGGTTCAGCAGCGCGTTGAGGATGCCGTGCGCGATCATCGCCGCGGCCACCCACCCCGGGGGCACCGCGAGGTGCGAGACGTAGAAGTAGACGATGAACGCCGAGAACGTCTGCGCCATGAGCTGGGTGGGGAACCCGGAGGCTCCGAAGGCGATCGACTGCGCCCTGGTCGGTGCCGCATCGAGGCGCCGATCGCGCAGGCGCGTGGCGAGCGAGGTCATCGCGTGCCCCGCTGCAGGTCGCGGAGCGCGCGCCAGCCGATCCGCACGAGCCCTTCGTCGGCGATCGCCTGAATCACGACCGGGTCGGAGAGCAGGCGCAGCTCGTAGCCCCGCTTGACGGCGGCGAAGTCGACAGCGGACCGCAGCTCCTCCGTGTCGGTCATCGGATGCAGATAGATCTCGGTGACGCCGGCGGGGACCGCACGCAGCAGGGCGACGAAGCCGTCGCGCACCTGCTCGTAGGTCTCGGCGGCGTCCGTGCCCTCGCCGACCAGCTCGAAGGGGTGCGACCAGAGACGGTCGATGATCTCGACTCCCAGCCCGTCGGCCGTCGCCGCCGCGCGATCCAGCGTGGCCTGCATCGCGAGGTCGGCGCCGACGCCGTCGATGCTGCGCGGCAGACGGAAGGGCAGCCCGTGCTGGGCGGCGAGCGCGAAGACCGGACCGAGGAAGTCCCGGCCCGTCGCGAGCCCGTAGACGGATCCCATGTGGTTGTCGAGGTGCGTGACGTCGACCCCCGCGTCGAGCGCGGCCTGCAGTTGCGCGGCGAGCTCGGCCGCGACCTCCTCGGTGACGGCGCGCTGCTCGACCGCGACCACATCGGGCGGGAAGTAGCCGTCGGCGTCGACCAGGCTCGTCGCGGTGCCCGTGAGCGGACGCCAGCGGTAGCGGGACCACTCGCTCGTGAGCACCAGATGCACGCCGACGTCGAGGTCGGTGCGCGCGGCGGCGAACGCCAGCGCCTCCGGCGCCCAGGCGCACGGGACCATCACCGTCGTGGAGTCGACGCGTCCGGCATCCAGCAGCTCGACGATCGCGGTGTTGGCCGCGTGGCACATGCCGAAGTCGTCGGCGTTGAGGATGATCGCTCTGGCTCCGGGGGCGAGCCCGAGACGTTCGGCGAGATCGGAAGGGGCAGTCATCGTCGACTCCTGTCGGGTGGGGTCAGCGTACGGTCTTGTCGGCCGGCGTGAGGATACGGGCGAACAGGGCGGCGCGAAGGGCGGATGCCGCCTCGCCCGTCGCGCCGACCAGCGGCGCTTCGACGCCGAAGGACGACACACGGAACCGCACGGGCAGCAGCGGGGAGTATTCCTCCGCGACCCGGTGGACCGCCTCGGCGAGGACCGGATGAGCGGCGCTGCCGCTCAGGATGAAAGCCTCGGGGTCGAGCACGAGCGTGATGGTGCCGGCGATCAGGACCAGGCGTCTGGCGAGCTCGGCGACGAGTTGCAGCGCCGCCGCGTCGCCGCCGGCGGCGGCTTCCAGGTGCGCCCCGAGCAGCTCTCCGGGGTCGAGGTCGTACACGCGCGCGAGGTCGCTCACCACGGCGTCGTTCACGACCGGAGCGCCGATCGGCAGCGGACTCTGCGGCAGGTACATGATCTCGCCGGCCACCCCGGAGGATCCGCGGTGCAGGGCGCCGTCGATCACGATCCCCGCCCCCAGTCCGTCGTCGACGAGCAGCAGCAGCGCGAAGCTGGAGAGGTCGGCGACCGCGCCGACGGAGAGCTCGGCGAGAGCCGCGAGGTTGACGTCGTTCTCGATGCGGACCTCGCAGCCGAGCGCCGCTGTCAGCGCAGAGCGGAACGCCCCGCCGTCCGGGCCTTCGTCGTTGCGGATGCCGCCGTCGGCGGTGACGATGCCCGGCACGCCGACGACCGCCGCGTGCACCGGTCCCTTCACCGCGCGTCGGCCGCGATCGACCAGGCGCGCGATGTGGCCGACGCGGTCGTCGGCGCGGGGGAAGTCCTCATGCAGTTCGGCGCGCACGGCGCCGGTCGGATCGACGAGCACGACGTGCGCCGCGTGGTGGTCGGCGTGGATCGCCGCGGCGAACCCGAGATGCGGGTGCAGCGCGACTCGACCCGCGGCAGGACCGCGGGTGTCACGGTCGACCCCCGCCGGCGCCACGGCACCCGCTCCCTCGAGCATGCGCAGCACCTGGGTGACGGCGGTGCGGGACAACCCGGTGGCGGCCATCAGCTCGGCGCGCGTGCGCGGGCCGGTGCGCGCGAGCGCTTCGAGAATCGCGCGACCGTTGAGTGCGCGGAGCAGGGTCTGTGGCCCTGCGAGTGGCCTGGTCATGACGATCCCCCCGGGTCAGCTCCGCCCAGCCTCCCACATCGCGTCACGCCGCCGGGCCGCCGACCGGAAACATGACGGGAGGGGATGGTGCGCGGGATGCTCGGGTGGTCGCGACGCAGGCCGCGAGAACCTCAGTCCAGCGCCGACATCACGTGCTTGATGCGCGTGTAGTCGTCGAAGCCGTACTGCGAGAGGTCCTTGCCGTAGCCGGAGTGCTTGAAACCGCCGTGGGGCATGTCCGACACGAACGGGATGTGGGTGTTGATCCACACGCATCCGAAGTCGAGGTCGCGGGAGAACCGCATGGCGCGGGCGTGATCCGTGGTCCACACCGAGGAGGCCAGTGCGTACGGCACGTCGTTCGCCATCGCCAGAGCCTCGGCGTCTTCGGAGAACGACTGCACCGTGAGCACCGGTCCGAAGATCTCGCCCTGCACGGCCTCGTCGTCCTGGTGCAGTCCCGAGACGATCGTGGCCTCCCAGAAGTAGCCGCGGTCGCCCTGTCGCACGCCGCCGGTCTCGATCTTCGCGTGGGCGGGGAGCCGCTCGATGAAACCCGACACCTGGGCCAGCTGTGCGGCGCTGCTGAGGGGACCGTAGAGCACTCCCTCCTCATGCGGTCCGCCGGTGCGCGCGTGCGTGCGGGCCCGAGCGACGAGGGCGTCGACCAGCTCGTCATGCAGCGAGGAGTGCACGAGCACCCGTGTCGCCGCGGTGCAGTCCTGGCCGGCGTTGAAGAAGGCGCCGGTGATGATGCCCTCGACGGCCTTCTCGATCGACGCGTCCGCGAACACGATCGCCGGCGCCTTGCCGCCCAGCTCGAGGTGCACGCGCTTGACGTCGTTCGCGGCCGACCGGGCCACGGCCATGCCGGCGCGCACGGATCCGGTGATCGCGACCATCTGCGGCGTCGGGTGCTCCACCAGCGCGACGCCGGTGTCGCGGTCGCCGAGCACGACGTTCAGTGTGCCCGCCGGCGTGTGCGCCGCGACGATCTCGGCCAGCAGCAGCGTCGTGAGCGGCGTGGATTCCGCCGGCTTCAGCACGACGGTGTTACCTGCGGCGAGCGCCGGCGCGATCTTCCACACCGCCATGTTGAGCGGATAGTTCCAGGGGGTGACCTGACCGATCACACCGATGGGCTCGCGGCGCACGAAAGAGGTGTGCCCGGCGAGGTACTCCCCCGCAGCGCGGCCCTCCAGGCTGCGGGCGGCGCCGGCGAAGAAGCGCAGCTGGTCGACCGACTGCATGATCTCGTCGGCGACGAGGGTCGCCCGCGGCTTGCCGGTGTCGCGCGATTCCAGATCGGCGAACTCCTCGGCGCGGGCGAGCATGGCATCCGCGATCCGGAACAGCGCCAGCTGCCGGTCGGCGGGCGTGGTGTCGCGCCAAAGCGGGAAGGCAGCGGATGCCGCGGCGTACGCGTCGTCGACGTCGCTGCCGTCCGACACCGGGAGGGCGCCGTACTCCTCTTCGGTCGCCGGATCGATGAGCGGCAGACTGCCTGCTCCGCGCACGGGAACGTAGCGACCGCCGATGAAGTTCTGCAACGTCTCTGAAGGCATGCCCTCATGGTAGCGAGGAGTGTGCGAAATCTGAAGGACTTTCCTGACGAAACAACTGAATCAGTTGCCAGGGCATGCTCAACCTGTCAATATCGACACATGAGCACCACGCCGAAGCAGCCTGCCCTGGACGACATCTCCAAACGGATCGTCGAACTCCTCCAGGAGGACGGCCGCCGGCCATACGCAGAGATCGGTCGCGAGGTCGGGCTCAGCGAGGCGGCGGCCCGCCAGCGCGTCCAGCGGATGACCGAAGCGGGCATCATCCAGATCGTCGCCGTCACCGATCCGATGCAGCTCGGCTTCCACCGCATGTCGATGATCGGCATCCGCGTCTCCGCCGATCCGCGCACGATCGCCGAGGAACTCACGAAGATCCCCGAGCTCGCCTATGTCGTCGTCACCCTCGGCACCTTCGACATCCTCGTCGAAGCCGTGTGCGAGAGCGACGAGCACCTGATCGACCTCATCGCCACCCGCATCCGCACGATCCCCGGCATCGCGCACACCGAGAGCCTGCTCTATGCGGGGCTCTACAAAGACCTCTACAACTGGGGTACGCGCTGAGGCGCGCCCTCTCATCCAACGGAGTGATCATGGGAACCACCGTCTTCGAGCGTCAGCAGCCGCCGCAGTCCGTCATCGACGACTCCCTGCGCTCCACGGCCTTCGGGGTGTTCTGGCTCGATGACGTCGAGCGACCGGCACATCCGCCGCTCCGGGGCTCCGTGCACGCCGACCTCGTGATCGTCGGTGGCGGCTACACCGGTCTGTGGACCGCGATCCGCGCCAAGGAGCGCGATCCCGAACGACGGGTCGTGCTGCTCGAGGCGTCACGTGTGGCGTGGGCCGCGTCCGGGCGCAACGGCGGGTTCTGCGAGGCGAGCCTCACGCACGGGCATGAGAACGGTGTGAACCGCTGGCCCGAGGAGATCGACCGACTCGAGGAGATGGGCCTCGAGAACCTCGACGGCATCGCACAGACCATCGCGCGCTACGGCATGGACACCGACTTCGAGCGCACCGGCCAGATGGCGGTCGCGGTCGAGCCGCATCAGGTCGAGTGGTACCGCGGGGAGGCCGACTTCCTCGACAGGGATGCCGTGCAGGCCGAGGTGCATTCCGAGACCTTCCTCGCCGGCTCCTGGGACCGCGAGGGGTGCGCGATGGTGCACCCCGCCAAGCTGGGCCTCGAGCTCGCCCGCGTCGCCACCGACCTGGGCGTCGAGATCCACGAGCGCACACTCGTGCGCGGCATCGAAGGGGACGGCTCCTCGGCGATCACGCTGATCACGGATGGCGGACGCGTGACAGCGGATGCCGTGGCGCTCGGCACCAACGTCTTCCCCTCGCTCCTCAAGCGCAACCGCCTGATGACCGTCCCCGTGTACGACTACGTGCTGATGACCGAGCCGCTCTCGGACGCACAGCTCGCGTCGATCGGCTGGTCGAACCGTCAGGGCCTCGCGGACAGCGCCAACCAGTTCCACTACTACCGCCTCACCGCCGACAACCGCATCCTGTTCGGCGGCTACGACGCGATCTACCACTACGGCGGCAAGGTGCGCCCGGAGTACGAGGACCGCATGGAGAGCCACCGGCGCCTCGCCTCGCACTTCTTCACGACGTTCCCGCAGCTCGCGGGGCTCTCCTTCACGCACCGCTGGGCCGGTGCGATCGACTCGTCCAGCCGGTTCTGCGCCTTCTTCGGCACCGCCCGCAAGGGGCGCGTGGCCTATGCGACCGGATTCACCGGACTCGGTGTCGGCGCGGCGCGGTTCGCCGCCGACGTCATGCTCGACAAGCTCGCGGGCGAGGAGACCGAGCGCACCGCGCTGAAGATGGTGCGGGAGAAGCCCGTGCCGTTCCCACCGGAGCCCGCCGCCGCGATCGGCATCAACCTGGTGCGCGCGGCCATGAACCAGGCCGACCACCGCGACGGCAAGCGCAACCTCTTCCTCAAGACGCTCGATGCGCTCGGCATGGGCTTCGACTCGTGAGCGGTCTCGCCGCGGGGACCGGCGTGGACGCCGTGGCTCTCCCCCTCGCGCATGAACCCCTGCCGGCCGCGGAGGTGCTCGCGGGTTCTCCGACGACCGCCGTTCATGCACTCACCGAAATGGGTGGCGTCGAGATCGGCATCTGGGAGATGACGCCGGGCAGCGCCACCGACACCGAGGTCGACGAGGTGTTCGTCGTGCTCTCCGGGCACGCCACGATCGCCTTCGACGACCCTGCGCTACCCGACCTCGCGGTGGGGCCCGGTTCGGTGGTGTGCCTGCTCGAGGGACAGCGCACCACCTGGACCGTCACCGAGACGCTGCGCAAGGTCTACATCGCCTGAGGAGGCTCCTCCTCCCTTCTGCGCTCCCGCGCAGGCATGAAGTTGACACCTCTCGCCGTTCTACCGTGCCGATGCCGACACCACGTGCCAACTGCATCCGCCGCCGCCAGAAGAAGTTGACGCCTCTCGTCGCGTAAGCATCGCCAAAGCGACGCGAGGTGCCAACTCCGTGCGCGCCACACAGGCGGCAAGCGCAAGAGGCAAGAGGTCAGGGGCGCCAGCCATGGCGGATGAGCGCGTCGCGCACCATGCTGATGCCGACGGCGTCGGCGCTCCGGATGTGCGCCGAGGTGAGTCGGACGACTTCGAATCCTTCCGCGACATAGGCGGCGTATTTCTCGATGTCGCGGTTCCACTGCCGGCGGGAAGTGCGGTGATGATCACCCTCGATCTCGACCAGCACCGCGAACTCCAGGTAGGCGAGCTCGGTCACGCCGAGCAGTCTGCCCCGTCGGTCACGGATCTCCGCGTCGAGCGTCGGAGCGGGGAGACCCGCTTCTTCGGCATCCAGTCGAAAGTCGGTCTCCAGAGGTGACGCGCTCGCAGTGCACACTCGCTCGACCGCCGCACGCAGCTTCTCCACTCCCCGACGAGAGCCGGCGGCGACGGCCGCCCGCAGCTGTTCCACGGTGGCCAGCGCCTGCTCCGGACGACGACGCGCGAACTCGTCCCGGGGGACGTGAACGGCGGCGTCACCCACCACGATGAGTTCGCGCACCGAGAGGTCTTCGGCCAACAGGGCCCACGTCGATGCGGGACCAGCGACCCGAAGCCCATCGCGCTCGCAGACCGACACGAGATGACTCGCAATCTGACGACCGGATATGCCACGACGGCGAGGCGCTCGATGAGGCGGAAGAACACCGACCTCCAGTTCGCCATCACACTCGACAGGCAGCCGCCAGATGCCCGCGGCCGTGCGGCCGACGAAGAACGCATGGGCCACCATCACCCGGTCATACCACTGCGCACGCCGCAGCATCCGTGTGCGCATCGCGCGATCACGTGCGAAAGGCTCACCGTCTTCGAACTCTGCTTCATCGGGCGCCGAGATCACGAGCAGCCCACGGTGGACGTGATCGAGATCGCGCGCGCGCAGTCGCCGGGCCGTCACCCCCGCCGCCCTCGCCTGCTCGGGAGTGAAAACGGTGCCGAGGCTGGGCGGGAGTGCACGAGGCGGACGGGACATCGCTCGATCCTGCGGTCACATGGTCGTGCACGCATGCCGCGATCACGGCATCCGTGCACGATGCTTCTCCACATCGTCCTGTGCAGAAGCAATGCCCACCGGGCGGAGTTGGCACCTGCCGTCGCTCTCAGAGTGCTGATGCGGCAACAGGTGCCAACTGCAGACCTCAACCCGCGAACTGATTGGCACCCGTCGTCGCTGAAACGCGCTCAGAGCGACCAGAGGTGCCAACTCCCCGCGCAGGCATGCTCATCGCCGCAGGAACCACACCCGCCGCGCCTGATCGCACCGCAGCCACGGCAGGAACGCCCACCACAGCAGCAGGGCGACGGCGGTCCCGCCGATCAGCCCGGCACAGGTGTCGCTGAACCAGTGCGCGTTGATCAGGGTGCGCTGCCAGACCATGCCGACGGCGAGCAGCACCCCGAGCACGATCCACGCGCGTCGCGCCCACACCGCGGATGCCGGGATCAGCGCGAGCACCGTGATGATGAGCGCCGCCATGCTGACCGAGTGCCCCGAGGGGAACGAGCCGTGGTCGACCTGCACGAGCGGGCCGAACAGACCCGCATCCGCCGCGGGCCGAGGCCGATCGATGAGGTTCTTCGTCAGCTGCGACAGCAGACCGGGGCCCGCCAGCTGCACCGCGATCACGAACAGCGCCGACCGCCACCGCCCCAGCACGACGAGCGTGAGCGGCAACACGAGGAACATCAGCACCGCGCCCGGCAGCTGACCGAGGTGCTGGAACATCTGCGCGACCGCCGTGCCGGGCAGCCAGGACTCCGGTCCGACCCCGACCGCGCGGCGCCACGCATCATCGAGCCCTTGCGTCCATGGAGAGTCGGGGGCGGCGAGCACGCCGAGAGCGAGCACGATGAACACGGTCAGCAGTGCGAGCGCGGTCCAGAGCATCCGTCGCGGGCGCACGCTGACCACCGGTCGGGTGTCGCTCCCGACCTCTTCGCCGCGGTCACGACGCGTCGTCCAGCAGCGGGCGCACGGAGGCGTAGGCGTCCGCGACGTCGCGCGTGGGCGTGTCGTACACCCGGGCGACGCCCCCGACACCCTCGTGGCGAGGCCAGCCGGGGTCTCCCCCGACGATGAAGGCGACCGCCGCACCGTGCACCTCATCCGCCAGCGACTGCGGAGGGTTCGGGCCGGCCAGCGGCTCCATCGCAGGACCGTCGAGGCAGTCGAAGAAGAACGGCACGTCGAGGCAGTGCTCGGCGAAGCCGAAGTGCCCGGACGGCCACGAGAAACGGTAGACCCAGGTGGGCGCAGCGCCCCGGTCGGCGACCACGCGCAGCAGCGCCGCGCGGAACATCCGATCCGTGAGCAGACGTCCGGCGAGGCGCGCCGTGCTCAGCGCCGCGACGTCGGCATTGGCGGCGAGGTACTCACGGCGCGCGCTCTTCGGAAGTCCGAGCTTCTTCAGCAGCGGCCCTCGGGGCACCCAGCGCAGCGCCTTCTCGGCATCCGAGAAGGCCATCGTGAACTCGTCATCCGTCGCGCCGAGCACCAACGGCTTGTCGGCACCGACCCCGGCGACCAGCGACTCGCGCGTCGACCGCGGCAGCAGATCTCCGTCGATCGTCGGGCCCAGGGGCAGCCCCTCGTCGACCACGCTCCCGATCGACGAGGGCCCGAGCTGCGTCGCCTTCTTCTGCAGAGCGAGCACCCGGTCCTCGCTCAGTGAGGAGAAGCCGGCCACGGTCGGTTCGACCCCGGCGGTCGCCGCCAGCCCGCGCCCGAACGCCTCTGCCCGTGCGGACGCGACGTCGGCGAGCGCACCGGAGATCGCGTAGACGCCGTGGAACAGGTGCTGCGCCTGCTGCATGCCCAGCAGGGTCAGCACCGCACCTCCGCCTGCGGACTGCCCGGCGATCGTCACCCGCGCCGGGTCACCCCCGAACGCCGCGATGTTCTGCTGCACCCACTCCAGCGCGAGCAGCCAGTCCCGGACGCCGCGGTTCGACGGCGCATCCGCGATCCAGCCGAAGCCGTCGAAGCCGAGCCGGTACGAGATCGACACGGTCACGACGCCGTCGCGGTTGAAGTTGCGCCCGTCGTACCAGGGGCTCGCCGGAGAGCCCGCGAAATAGCCGCCGCCGTGGATCCAGACGAGCACCGGCAGACCGGCATCCGACGGTCCAGGGCGCGAGGGTGCCGGAGTGAAGACGTTCACGTTCAGAGTCGACTCGCCCTCGACGCTCGGCTCGGGGATGAGCGTGACGCCGGGATCACCCCGCTGCGCCGTGGCGGCGAACTCGAGCGCATCGCGCACGCCCTCCCACGGCGCCTTCGGAACGGGGGCCTGGAACCGCAGCTCGTCGATCGGCGCCTCCGCGAACGGGATGCCGAGGAATGCGGCGGAGCGCGGATTCCCCCGTCCTCCGGTCGTCGGGCGCCAGCGTCCGCGCACCCGACCCGCAGCGGTGGCGACCTCGACGAAGTCCGTTGGAGTATCGGTCATCACAGCATTCTCCTGTTCAATCGTGAACATCAGCGCACTCCCTTGATCGGCGCGGTCGCGACGGCGGCGAGGATCACGAACACGATCGCGAACACGAAGAGCGTCGCATAGCCGCCGAGAGCCGTGATGATGATGCCGCCGATCGCGGGGCTCAGCGCCTGCGGCACGTTGGTGGCGACGTTCAGGATGCCGAGATCCTTGCCCGCGGACACGCCCTCGTTCGGCAGCACCTCGGTCATCAGCGCGGCATCCACCGACATGTAGAGCCCGAAGCCGATGCCGTTGATGACGCTCATCAGGATCATTCCGGTCATGTTGGGCTGGAGCAGCGGCATCGCGAGGCCGACCACCATGACCACCGACGCCGCATAGATGAACACCTTGCGCCGCCCCACCTTGTCGCTCCACCACCCGGAGAGCGCGATCGCAATGAGCGTCGGGATGAAGGCGACCAGGGTCAGGGTGACGACCGCACCCTGGGCATCCGCGAGCGGCATCCCGATGTAGTCGGTGAGCATGTAGAGCTGGTAGGCGCTGACGACGAAGTAGCCGAGGATCAGCAGGAAACGGGCGGCGAACGCCCAGGCGAAGTCGGGGTGGCGGCGCGGGTCGATCCAGAATCCGCGGAAGAACGCGCCCCAGCGGAACGGATCGACCGCGGCCTCCTTCGACGACCAGTCCCGATTGACGAGCGCGAACAGCACGGCCGCCACGATCACGGCCCCGCCGAACACGGCGTACCCGATGCCGAGCTGCGCCGCGAAGGCACCGGCGAGCATGATGCCGACGGTCATCCCGAGCTGCGTGCCCAGGCCGATCATGGCGCTCGCCCCGCCGCGCTGGGCCCGTGGGAACCGGTCGGCGGTGATGGCGGTGAGCGGCGCCTGGAAGAAGTTGAGGGCGACCTGGATGACGACCCAGAACACCGTGATCCACAGGATGTCGCGCAGCGATCCCAACCCGAACAGGAAGATCCCGCCGATGATCGCCCCGAGCACCATCCACGGCACCCGGCGACCGAAGCGTGAGCGTGTGCGGTCGCTGAGCGCTCCCACAATCGGCTGGGCGAACAGCGTGAAGACGAATGAGATCGTGGTGACGAGGCCGAGGTTGGCCACCTTGTTCTGCTCGTCGATGAGGAGCACCTGGCTGGGCAGCAGGATCGCGATCAGTCCGCCGTAGGTGGCGAACAGCGTCAGCGAGGCCAGGAGCAGGCTGGGCAGCAGGCGCCGGTTCGCCGGAGGACTGGCGGCCGGTTCGCCCGCGGCAGGCGGGACGGAACGGATGGCGCCGGTGGGCGCGAGATCGGTGGCGGGATCGAGAGGGGATACGGACATGTCGGCTCCTCGTTGAGCGGATTCAGGACCAATACCAAACGTTGTTCGGGATTCAACGCACATCGTGACAGATCAACGGACGCGGACGCAAGTGATTCACGAACATCGTTTGGTTTTCGAGATCCCGCACGCACGGATACGCTGGGGCCATGGCGACACGGGGGGCGTACGCGAAGGGCGTGGTCAAGCGCGAGGAGATCCTCGAGGCCGCCCTCGCCGTCGTCGCCGAGCACGGCTACCGCAAGGCATCCGTACGCGAGATCGCGGATGCCGCCGGCCTCAGCCCGGCGGGCCTGCTGCACTACTTCGGCACCAAGGAGGAGCTGTTCGTCGCGATCCTCCGGGCCCGCGACGACCGGGACGAGCAGGAGTACGCCGGAGAGGACGTGGTGCAGGCGTTCCTCGCCGTCACGCGCCACAACGCCTCCGTGCCAGGACTCGTGCAGCTCTACGCGCAGCTCGCCGCCGAGGCGGGCGACCCCGAACACCCCGCACACGCGTACTTCCGCGAACGCACCGCCCGCGTGGAGGACTTCACCCGCGCCCAGGTCGCCGCCGACCAACAGGCAGGGCTGCTGCGCGACGACCTCGACCCCGCCTGGATCGTGCGCACCATGCATGCCCTGGCCGACGGGCTGCAGTCCGCGTGGATGCTCGACCCCTCACTCGACATGGCCGGCGAGATCGAGCAGTTCCTGGTGCTGCTGCGCCCCTCGCACTGAGTGGCTCAGCCCAGCGTCGTCACCTCGGCGTGCGGCATCCGCTCGCGCATCACGCGGACCGCTTCCGGATTGTCGTCGACCAGCACCGCGTCGCGGCCCAGGGCCGACGCCACCGCACCGGTCGTGCCGCTTCCCGCGAAGAGGTCGAGCACGCGGTCGCCGGGGCGACTGGAGGCGCGGATGATCCGGCGGAGGATCCCCTCAGGTTTCTGCGTGGGGTATCCGGTCTTCTCGCGGCCCGTGGTGGGGACGATCGTGTGCCACCAGACGTCGGTCGGCAGCTTGCCGCGCGCTGCCTTCTCGGGCGTCACGAGGCCCGGCGCCATGTACGGCTCCCGATCGATCTCATCGGCGTTGAAGACGTACGACCGCGGGTTCTTCACGTAGACCAGGATCGTGTCGTGCTTGGTGGGCCAGCGCCGCCGCGACTTCGCCCCGTAGTCGTAGGCCCAGATGAGCTCGTTGAGGAACGAGTCGCGACCGAACACGGCGTCGAGCATGACCTTGGCGTAGTGGGCCTCGCGGTAGTCGAGGTGCAGGTACAGGGTGCCGTCATCGGCGAGCAGCCGCCAGGCCTCCTCGAGCCTCGGCATCAGGAAGGTGCCGTAGTCGTCGAAGCGGTCGTCATAGGTGCGCAGCATGCCCCGCACCCGCTCATAGGCGTGGCCGTGGAAGCCGTGGCGGATCTCGGTCTCGCCGGCGGTCTCGGCGGCTTCCGCTCCAGAACTCCGGAGATCTGCGGCTGATTCGCCAGCTTCGGCCCCATCTGCCGCCGGAGCGCTCGGTTCTTCCGGAGTTGTGGAGGTCCGCCTCGCGGTCACCACCTGCCGCTCCTGCGTACGGCCGGTGTTGAACGGCGGATCGAGGTAGATCAGGGTGAAGGATGCCGCGGGCAGGGTCGCGGCCGCGGCGAGGTTGTCACCCTCGATGATCGTGACAGCACCGGGCGTCAGCTCCGGGGCCTCCGCGCCGTCCGCCTCGGGGGGTCCTGAGCCTGTCGAAGGATCGGTCACGGGACCCGGTGCAGCCACGCGTCGGTGGCGAACTTCGACTCCACCAGCGCCTCGGCGGCGGCATACTCCTCGGCGCTGATCGCTCCGGTCTCGGCATCCGTCAGCGAGCGGAAGGTGCCGATGAAGCGCTCGATGATCTCGGCGCGGGTGAGTCCGGTCTGGCTGCGCAGCGGATCCACGCGCTTCGCCGCAGACGTGGTGCCCTTGTCGCTCAGCTTCTCGCGCCCGATGCGCAGCACCTCGGTCATCATCTGACCGTCGATGTCGTAGGAGAGAGTCGCGTGGTGCAGCACTCCCCCGTTCGCGAGGCGCTTCTGCGCGGCACCGCCGATCTTGCCCGTCGGGCTCGCGATGTCGTTGAGCGGCTGGTAGACCGCGTCGATCCCGAGCGAGCGCAGCGCCTGCAGCACCCAGTCGTCGAGGAAGGCGTAGGAGTCGGCGAAGGTCATGCCCGCGACCAGCGACGCCGGCACATAGAGCGAGTAGGTGATGATCTGCCCTGCCGCCATGAGCATCGCCCCGCCGCCGGAGATCCGGCGCACGACATCGAATCCGTGGCGGGCCGCCCCCTCCGGGTCGACCTCGTTGCGGTACGACTGGAAGGAGCCGATCACCACGGCGGACTCGTCCCACTCCCAGATGCGCAGGGTGGGACGGCGACGCCCCTCGCCCACGCGTGCCGTGAGCACCTCGTCGAGCGCGAGGTTCATGCGCGGAGAGACGGCCTTGTCATGCACGATCTCCCAGTCGAAATCGCGCCAGCCCGGGGCGGTCACGAGTGCGCGGCGCACGGCCGTGCCGACCGCATCGGGGGTGAACCCGAGCAGCTGGGCCCCCGCGGGCAGGGCCTCGCGCACGGCGGTGGCGATGGCGGTGGCATCCGTCTCGACCGGCAGCCCCGTCACCGCGGCGTTGATGTCGTCGAGCGCGGAGTCCGGCTCGAGGAAGAAGTCGCCGGCGAGGCGGAATCGCGCGATCCTGCCGTCCTCGACATCCAGGTCGACGACGACGAGCTTTCCCCCTGGGACCTTGTATTCACCGTGCACGGTTCCAGCTTAAGTCCGCGAGGCCTCGACAGCCCGGTCCGGCGTCAGCGTCCCAGCACCACCGCGCGCTCTCCGGCGCGGATCGGCACCGTGTAGCGGTTGCCCTCCGGGGGCAGCGGGCACACGAACTGGTCGGAGAATGCGCACGGCGGCAGATACGCCCTGTTGAAGTCGATCACCGCCGTCCCGTCGGCCTCCGGTTCGTCGATGGGCAGGAACCGAAACCGATAGGTCTCCCGCCCGTTGGTCCCGTCGCCGAACACCGCGCTCAGCGCCCCCTGCGCATTGCGGGTGACCGTCAGCTCGTGCTCCTTCTCGCGCAGAGTGAAGCGCAGGCGACCGGCGAGGGGAGACTCGTGCGCCGCGCCGTCGACCGTGGTGATCGTGACCTGTTCCCCCGGTGTCGGCTCGAATGTCGCCGGCACCCGCCACGCGCGATCGGGCCGGTAGGCGTCGATCCCGCTGAAGCGCTCCCGCTCCAACCGTCCGGGGTTGTAGACGCGCAGCGCGACCGTGCCGTTGCGCGTGAACCGTCGCAACTCTCGCCGGCCGAGCCGCAGCGTCTGCACTCCACGGAGCGCGACGCTCTCACCGGTCTGCCCGAGATCGCTGCCGCGGATGCCACCGTCCTCGGTGAGCGCCCAGAGGCCGGGGATGCCGTCGACGGCGGCCGGCTCGGTGATGAGCCAGTTGGTCGACTCGAGCGCCGCCGGCCCGTACTCCGCGCCCGCATAGCGCTCGCGCGACGTGTGCCAGTCCTGCCAGTCCTTCTCGAAACTCATCGGAGCAGTTCCCTCCCGTGCGAGGGCACCGCTCGGGGGACCTCACCTCGCTCGTCCGCGGAATGATGCCCCGAATCTATGCGGCAGCTGAGCGCACCTTCGAGGGGAACGTCATGCGGCTTCACCGGCTGTCATGCGCGTTCATCGTGCGTAACACGGCGACGCCGGGGAACCCGATCAGTCGCGCGGCGGGAGATGCGTGTCGAGCCAGGAGAGCACGTCGGCGCGCACCTCGGCCTGCTGCAGTTCGTTGAAGATCTCGTGCCGCGCGTCCGGGTACACCAGCGTCGTGACGTCGGTGAAGCCGGAGCGGGTGCGGTACTCCTCGGCGAGCTTGTGCACGCTGCGCGGTCCGCCGACAGGGTCGTCGCGCCCGACCAGGAGCAGCAGCGGGATGTCGTGGCCCTTCGCGGCCAGGTCCTTCGCCGGCCGCCCGTAGAGCTTCGCGGCCTCGACCGGACCGAAGAGCTTGAGCAGCGGCACATCGGTGGTCAACGGGTCGTTCTCGAAGGAGTCCCACACCGCGGGGTCGCGGCTGAGCCACTCGAACCCGGTCGCGTCCGGACCCGCCCACCGGGCGTTCAGCGGCGCCGCGTTCAGCGAGCCGGGCATGCGCAGCGCAGAGCCGGAGAGGATGACAGCGTCCCAGGCGTCAGGGTGATCGTTGACGAGCATCTGCGCGAGGAACGAACCCCACGAGTGACCGAGCAGCACGAGAGGGAGGTCGGGGTTCTCGCCACGGATGATGCCGGTCAGCTGCCAGACCGCTTCTTCCGCCGCACGCAGCCCACCCTTGCCGAGCCTGCCGAGCTTGGCAGGACCCTCATGCTGACGGATGCCCGTGCGACCGTGTCCTCGGTGGTCGTCGGCGTAGACCGTGAACCCCGCGCCGGTGAGCGCGGCGATCAGTGCGCCGTAGCGCCCAGCGTGCTCGCCGACGCCGTGCAGCAGCTGCACGATCCCGCGCGGCGTACCCTCCGCCGGGTGGACGTCATAGACGATGGCGATGCCGTGGGCATCCGTGAATTCTCGCGTATCCGTCACGCTGAGAGCCTACCCATGGAGGAGAGGACCGGCTACAGACCGAGCGCCGCCCGCACACCGAGCGCGATGTCGCGATCCGTGACCTCATACCCTCCGACGCCGTCGGAGGCGGAGCCCATCCGCACCCCGCCGTCTTCGCGCACCGCGCGCTTGGCGGAGAAGTGCAGGGCGTCGACGCCGATTGCGGCGAGTGCGGGGGCCGTGGCGGCATCCACGCCGCTGCCGGCCATGATCTCGATCTCGCCCTCGGCCGCGGCGACGAGCGCGCGCAGGGTGTCGATGCCGTCGATCGCAGCCGAGGCGCCTCCCGAGGTGAGCACGCGACGCAGGCCGAGACTCCGCGCGGCCGCGAGCGTGGCCAGCGGATCCGCCGTCACGTCGATGGCCCGGTGGAGTGTCACGGACGCTCCACCGGCGGCGTCGCGCAGGCGGGTCATCGCGTCGCTGTCGAGGCGCCCCTCCGCGTCGAGCGCGCCGATGACGACACCGGCGGCGCCGGAGGCGAGCGCCAGGCGCACATCGCGCTCGGCGACCACGAGCTCATCGGCGTCGTAGTGGAACCCTCCGGCGCGCGGCCGGATCAGCACGTGCACCTCGGGGCCGGAGTCGCCCGCGGTCTCGACCGCGAGCTCGACCGTGGCCTGCGACGGGGTGAGCCCACCCAGCGCGAGGGCGGTCGCGAGCTCGACGCGCACGGCGCCGACCTCCGTGGCGATGCGGACGCCTGCGGGGTCCTGTACGGCGAGTTCCAAGGCGAGAGTTCGGGTCACGCCCTCCATTCTGCCCGGTGCGCGCCGCGTCGACGGCATCCGCCTTCCCCTGCGCAGAAAGATTAGATAGGCTATCTAAGTAATGTCTGCGTCTGAAGAATTCCTCCACCTCACGGCCACAGACCTGCGCATGGCCACTTTCCGTCTGGCCCGTCGGCTCCGATCCGCCCGTGCCGCCGACGCCATGAGCGATGCTCAGCTCGCCGTGCTCGCGACGCTGCGCATGCACGGCCGCCGCACGATCTCCGCTCTCGCCGAGCACGAGCGCGTCGCGGCGCCATCGATGACCAGCACGGTCGACGGCCTCGAGAAGCAGGGCTTCGTGGTGCGCACCCCCGATGAGGACGATCGTCGCCGCGTGCAGGTCGACATCACCGAGACCGGCACCGAGATCGTGGTCGAGACCATCCGCCGCCGCGATGAGCTGCTCGCCGACATGCTCCGCGAACTCGACTACACCGAGGAGGAGCTCGAGACGCTGCGCACGGCGAGCGCCCTGATGCGGCGGGTGACCGACCGATGAGCGCCATGTTCCGTTCCTTCGCGAACATCAACTACCGCATCTGGTTCGCCGGTGCCCTGGTCTCCAACGTCGGCGGCTGGATGCAGGCGACCGCCCAGGACTGGGTCGTGCTCACCGAGCTGACCGACAACGACGCGACCGCCATGGGCATCACGATGGCGCTGCAGTTCGGTCCGCCTCTGGTGCTCGTCAGTCTCACCGGCTGGGTGGCCGACCGGTTCGAGCGGCGCCGCATCCTGCTCACGACGCAGACCGCACTGCTCGGGCTCGCGATCGCGGTGGGCGTGCTGCTGCTCAACGGTCTGATGACCCTGCCGATGATGTTCTGCTTCGCCCTCGGCTTCGGCGTCGTGAACGCCTTCGATGCACCGGCGCGCCAGGCGTTCGTCTCCGACATGGTCTCCACGGGCGACACCTCCAACGCGGTCGCGCTGAACTCCGCATCCTTCAACCTGGCCCGCATGATCGGGCCGGCCGTCGGCGGACTGCTGATCGTCGCGATCGGCTCCGGGTGGGTGTTCATCGTCAATGCGGCGACCTTCCTCGCGATGATCCTCGCCCTGGCGATGCTGCGCACGAGCCTGCTCGCGCCCCGCCCGAAGCACCGCAACCGCGGGGGCCTCGCGGCCGGGTTCCGCTACGTCTGGGGGCGCAGCGACCTGCGCGTCGTGTTCGTGACCGTGTTCCTGATCGGCGCCTTCGGCATGAACTTCCCGATCTTCGCCTCGACGATGGCCATCGAGTTCGGCTCCGGCGCAGACGGCTACGGCGTGCTCAGCTCGATCCTCGCGATCGGGTCGCTGGCCGGAGCCCTGCTCGCCGCCCGCCGCGACCGTGCCCGCGTGCGCGTGGTGATCTTCGCGGCGGGCGGATTCGGCATCGCCGCGTTCGTGTCGTCCGCGATGCCCAGCTATGCCGCCTACGCCGTGACCCTGATGTTCACCGGCTTCATGATCGTGACCCTGCTGACCACGGCCAACGGCTACGTGCAGATGACCACCGACCCCGCCCTGCGCGGCCGCGTGCTCGCCCTGTACATGGCCGTGATCATGGGCTCGACGCCGGTCGGCGCGCCGATCGCCGGATGGGTCGCCGACGCGTTCGGCCCGCGCGCGGCCATCATGCTGGGCGGTACGGCCGGCCTCATCGCCTGCGCGATCGGTGCGATCTGGGTGTTCACCTCCGGGCGGCTGCATCGCGACGAGAACCGCCGATTCCTGCTCACACTCGACGAGACGCGACCGCTCAGCATCATCGACGAGGTCGACCCCGTGGAGTTCAGCGACGAGGCCGCCGTGACCACTCCGATCCGCTCCGCGCGACCCAAGGACTGACCGCCGGCGCGTCAGCGATATACCGTTGACGCATGAGCGGACCGGAGAACACGCCCCAGCCGTCGGATGCCGGACCCTCGGATCCCGTCTCCACGGACACCGCAGCGGGCGAGACATCCCGCCGTTCGCTGCCCCCCCGTGCAGCGCTGGGTCTTCTGGCCCGCGACGGTCATCATCGTCGCCTTCGTCGCCTTCACGCTCGCCGCCCCTCATCTCGCCGAGGCGCTGTTCGGGGCGATCCAGACGACGATCGTCAACGCCTTCAACTGGTACTACGTGCTGATCGCCGCGTTCTTCGTCGCGTTCAGCCTGTACCTGGGCTTCAGCCGCTTCGGCGACATCAAGCTCGGCCGGGATGACGACGAGCCGGAGTTCTCGCTCATGTCGTGGTTCTCGCTGCTGTTCGCCGCGGGTATGGGCATCGGCCTGGTGTTCTACGGCGTGAGCGAACCCCTCACGCACTTCGCGACCCCGCGCCCCGGCGTCACCGGGACACCGGAACAGCTCGCGCAGGCCGCGCTGGGCCAGACCTACCTGCACTGGGGCGTGCACGCCTGGTCGATCTACGTCGTGATCGGCCTCGCCCTGGCTTACGCCATCCACCGCCGCAGGCGTCCGATCTCGATCCGCTGGACCCTCGAGCCGCTGCTCGGCAAGCGCGTCGAGGGAGGGTGGGGCCACGCGATCGATGTGATCGCCCTGGTCGGCACGCTGTTCGGCGTCGCGACCTCGCTCGGACTCGGCGTGATCCAGATCAGCGCCGGACTCAGTGCCGCAGGACTGGCGAAGCCCGACCAGACCACGCAGGTCATCATCATCCTGATCATCTCGGTCTTCGTGCTGATGTCCGTGCTCTCGGGCGTCACCAAGGGCATGAAGTGGCTGTCGAACGCCAACCTCGTCATGGCGGGACTGCTCGTGCTGTATCTGCTGGCCGTCGGTCCCACCGAGTTCCTGCTGCGCGAGTTCGTGCAGTCGATCGGCTATTACGTGCAGAACTTCGTCGGCCTCTCGTTCAACGTCAGCGCGTTCCAGGGAACCGCGGGTGAGGAGTGGCAGGCGCAGTGGACCTCGTTCTACTGGGGCTGGTGGATCTCGTGGGCGCCGTTCGTCGGCATCTTCATCGCCCGCATCTCCAAGGGGCGCACGGTGCGTGAGTTCGTCGCCGGCGTCATCCTGGTGCCGACCCTGCTCGGCATCCTGTGGTTCGCGGTACTGGGCGGATCGGCCCTCGCGATCGAGCTGCAGTCGCCCGGCACGCTGACCGGACCCGACGGCACCGTCGATCTGCAGGGCGCGCTGTTCGGACTGCTCGAGCACGTGCCGGGCAGCACGATCGTGAGCCTGGGCGCCGTGCTGCTGATCGCGATCTTCTTCGTGACCTCCGCCGACTCCGGCGCGCTCGTGATGGGCATGATCGCGACCGGCGGCCAGCAGAACCCGAAGCGCTGGATCCGCACGTTCTTCGTCGCGGTCACCGCCGCCCTCGCGATCGCCCTGCTGCTCGCCGGCGGCCTGACCGCGCTGCAGACCGCCGCGATCACGATCGCGCTGCCGTTCAGCGTCGTGATGCTGCTGATCTGCTGGTCGACGGTCGTCGCCTTCACCCGCGAGCGACGCGCCTACGCCCGTGCGGAGCGCGCGCAGCTGATCGACAAGATCGGCGACTACTACGGTCTCGAGGTCGAGTCGCGCGACGAACGAGGAGTGCTCGGGGCGCAGCCGCGGTGGATGCGCTCGCTGCAGCGCCGACTCGGTCTGCCCGTCGCCCCGACCACGCCGATCCGGATCCCCGCACACCTGTTGAACACCGAATCGAAGGCGGATGCCGGGCCGGCCACGCTCGACGTCGACGACCTCGTGTCGTCGGATGAGCTCTCGGGATACGACGATCCGGATGTGCCTTCGCACGGCGAGGACGAGTCGCCCCAGTACCCGCGCTGAGCCGTTCGGGCGTGGTGTCAAGGGGGTGCGCGACCCCGGCGTCACGGACGTACGTTCACGTCATGACTGAGAACAACGACACCACACCCCACCCCCAGGACCCCGCAGAAGGGGCATCCGACGTCGACGGCACCCAGGAGCATGACCCGCAGGGCGGCAGCCAGGGCGGCGCACTGCAGGGCGACAGCTCGCACGGCGACTCTCCGCACGGCGCGATCCAGGGCGACGCCGGCCACGGCCACTCCCCCGACGGTGCGATCCAGGGCGACGCGAGCCGCGACGACGACACCCCCGCCCCGCTCGGCGGCGACGAGACGACCGAGGAGCAGCTGCAGGCCGACAACCCCGCCGAAGAGGACACGCTCAAGCTGCTCGACCCCGACAATCCGCCGGCCTGAGTCCCGGCGCCGGCCTGCCTCCTGAACCGGCCTTCCGTTTTTCGGAGGAAGTGAAGAATCGCGGAGGAATCCTCACGATTCGTCCGCGATTCTTGATCAGGGCCGCAAAGTTCACCCGACGGCTCCGGATGGATGCAGGGCCTACGCCCCGAGAACCACCCGCAACTGCTCCACAGCCCAGTCGAGCTCGGTCGCGCGGATCACGAGCGGTGGCGCGATGCGGATGGTCTGTCCGTGCGTGTCCTTCACGAGGACCCCGCGATCGAGCAGCTTCTCTGCGATCTCTCGCCCGCTGCCCTTGGCGGGGTCGATGTCGACGCCGGCCCAGAGTCCGGCGATGCGCACCGCCGTGACGCCGTGTCCGATGAGCGGCTGCAGACCCTGGTCGAGGTGTGCACCGAGAGCACGGGCGCGCTCCTGGAACTCCCCCGACTCGAGCATCTCGACGACGCGCAGCCCCACGGCCGCCGCGAGCGGGTTGCCCCCGAAGGTCGAGCCGTGCTCGCCGGGACGGATGACACCGAGCACGTCCTCGTCGCCGACGACCGCCGACACCGGGAGGATGCCGCCGCCGAGCGCCTTGCCGAGCAGGTACAGATCGGGCACCACGCCCTCACGGTCGCAGGCGAAGGTCTCGCCGACGCGGCCGAGCCCCGCCTGGATCTCGTCGGCGATGAAGAGCACGTTCTTCTCGTCGCAGATCTCGCGGATGCGGCGCAGGTACCCCTCCGGCGGGATCACGACGCCGGCTTCGCCCTGGATCGGCTCGATCAGCACGGCTGCCGTGTCATCCGTGATGGCCGCGGCGATGGCATCCGCGTCCCCGTAGGGCACGATGTCGAAGCCGGGCGTGTACGGGCCGAAGCCCTCTCGGGCCGACTCGTCGTCGCTGAAGCTGATGATCGTGGTGGTGCGACCGTGGAAGTTGCCTGCCGCGACGATGATCCGGGCCCGGCCGTCGGCGATGCCCTTGACCCGGTAACCCCAGGCGCGCGCGACCTTGATGCCGGTCTCGACCGCCTCGGCGCCCGTGTTCATGGGCAGCACGAGATCCTTGCCGCAGAGCTTCGCGAGAGCGGCGGCGAACGGCTCGAGCCGGTCGCTCTCGAACGCACGGCTGGTGAGCGTGACCCGGCCGAGCTGCTCGGTGAGCGCGGCGACGAGGGCAGGGTGCCGGTGCCCGAAGTTCACCGCGGAGTACGCGGCGAGCAGGTCGAGGTAGCGCTTGCCCTCGACATCCGTCACCCAGGCGCCGTCCCCGCGGGCGATGTTGACGGGTAGCGGGTGGTAGTTGTGCGCGACGTGTCCTGCGTCTCGCTTCGCTCGCTCGGGAGTCGCAGTCATGTCACTCACCGGTTCCTGAGCGAGGAGCGGAGCGACGAGACGAAGGGCGCAGCTCGAGCGTGCAGCACTTGATGCCGCCGCCGCCGAGCAGCAGCTCGGAGAGGTCCACCATGATCGGGTTGTAGCCGCGCTCGCGCAGCTGCGCCTCGAAGCCCTTCGCGCGGGGCGAGATGACCACGTTGTAGCCGTCGCTCGCGGAGTTCAGCCCGAAGACCGAGCCGTCCTCGTCCGACACCAGGATCGCGTCGGGGAAGCGCTCCTCGAGGATCGCGCGACTCGCGTCGTCGAAGGCGCCGGGAAGGTAGGCGATGTTGGCGTGCTCCGGTCCGCCGTTCTCGACGCCCTGCACCGGATCGAGCACCGCGATCGCCGTGTCGAGGTGGTAGAAGCGCGGGTCGACCAGGTTCAGCGAGACGACCTCGCGGCCGAAGACCTCGCCCACCTCGCGGTGGCTGTCGCCGGTCGAGCGGAAGCCCGTGCCGGCGAGGATCACGTCGCCGACGAGCAGGAAGTCGCCTTCGCCCTCGTTGACCTCTTCCGGGATGACGGTGTCATAGCCGGCGCTGCGGAACCAGTCCGCGAAAGCCGGAGCCTCGCCGGCGCGCTCGACGAAGCGGAACTTCGGCACGTAGGCGCGGCCGTCGATCAGGAAGCCGCCGTTCGCGGTGTAGACCATGTCGGGGTAGTCGGCCAGCGGATCGATCAGCTCGACCTCGTGCCCGAGCTCGAGGTACAGGTCGTGGAGCTTCTGCCACTGCGCGACGGCCTTGGCGGTGTCGGTCGGCTTCGTCGGCTCCATCCATGGGTTGATCGTGTAGCTGACGGTGAAGTGCTCGGGGCGGCACATCAGGTAGCGGCGGTGGTGCGCGGTGCGCGCGGGTGTTGAGGTGACGGTGGTCTCAGGCATCGACATGGGTGCTCCTCGAGGAACTGTTCCGGCGGACGCTGTCCAGGGGCCCGACGGTCCTTCGACCCGCCGCTCGTTCAGAGCCGGCGGCGGGGAAGATGCGACTCGGGCACGCCACGCTCCATTGTGTCATCCGCCCGCTGTGCGACGCCAGGGTGTCGCGGCACGGCTCTCCGGACGGCTATGCGGCGCGCACGACCACCTTGCCGACCGTGTGACCGGCCTCGATGTGGGCGAGGGCGGCGGATGCCTCGGCGAACGCGTACTCACGCTCGATCACCGGCACGATGCGCCCCTCGGCCGTCAGCTCGAGCAGCGTGCGCAGCACCTCCGGCCTGGTCGTCGCGGTCAGCGGACGGATGCGTCGGCGCGAGCCGATCGACAGGAACGCGGCCTTCAGCATCCGCGGTATCGGTCCGAGCACGTGGCCGCCGTCGCCGGTCGCCAGCACGACGGTGCCGCCGGGAGCGACCAGTCGCTGCAGCGCGCGCAGCGGCACCCCGCCGGCGATGTCGATGACCGCGTCGAAGTGCGCGGTGGGCAGCTCCGAGAGCGGATGCGTGCGGTGGTCGAGCGTGCGCACCGCGCCGAGCCGCTCGACGAGCGGGGCGTTGCGGGCACCGCATGTCGCCCAGACCTCGGCACCTCGGAGCGCGGCCAGCTGCACCGCGAAGGTCCCGACGCCTCCGGATGCTCCGATGATCAGCACGCGCGGCGCGGTGGCCGCGGTGAGTCCGACGCCGGCCAGGTCGAGCGCCTGCCACGCGGTGCCGCCGGCGATCGGCAGGCAGGCGGCGGGCTCCGGGGCGATGTCGGCCGGCCGTGGCACCAGTCGGGATGCGGCGACCGTGGCGTAGGGTGCGAGCCCGCCGCCGCCGGAGAGCTCCCCGATGACCTCTTCGCCGACCTCGGCGCCGACCACATCCGGGCCGACCGCGACGACCGTGCCCGCGACATCCATGCCGCGCACCGGATACTTCGGCCGCGTGAGACCGAAGATCGGACGCACGAGCAGCGGATCCCCGAGCATCAGGCGCACGTCGCCCGCGTTCAGCGCGGTCGCTCTCACCTTCAGCAGCACCTCCCCGCGGCGCGGAGCGGGGACGGGGATCTGGGCGAGCGTCGTGCCGGCGGAGGGCCCGTAGGCCTCCCCGCGCCAGGCGGACTTCATCTCGGTCATGTCAGTGCTCCGGGTACTGGAAGAGGTCGTCGATCCCCACACCGAAGGCGCGGGCGATCTGGAACGCGAGCTCGAGGGTCGGAGAGTACTTCTCCTGCTCGATCGCGATGAGGGTCTGCCGGGTCACCCCGACGGTGCGGGCGAGCTCGGCCTGCGTGAGGCCCGCGGCCTCGCGATGCTGGCGGATGCTGTTGGAGACGAGAGTCGGCTTGACCATCACACCAGGCCCCGACGGTAGGCGATGACACGGGCGATACCGCCGACGAGCGCCGCGACCGCGAATCCGGCGTACATGGTGTTCGCGATCCAGAACACATCGGCACCCACCGCGCACAGCGCGATCACCCCGAGCCCCGCGATCACCACGAAGGCCTGTTCGACGCGGCCGCCCATGCGGCTGATGTCGCGGTCGCGGATGTCGGAGCGACCAACGCCGTCCGGGTCCTTGGCACCGGCGATCATGCCCCACACGATGCTGAGCACGATCGTCGCCACGATGCTCGCGCCGATGACCCACAGCATGAGGGGGAACCAGTCGACATCGGTCAGCGGTCCTCCCCCGGCCTGTCGGAGCACCAGCACGACGTAGACGATCATCGAGATCGGACTCACGATGAGCCCCGCCCAGGCGTTGCGTTCCTCGTAGACCATGACGACCTCCGTGTAAAGAATTATTGACACGCTCACTGTACGTCGCCGTGCAGCCGGATGTCAACAATTCTTTACACGCGCTGTGTTTCTTCGCGAGGGGTCAGGACACGCCGCGCGCCCGCCGCGGCCTCAGATCACGTCGCTGAACGTGCGGTCGGGGTTGCCGTAGCGGTGTGCGGTGATGCTGATGGACTGCTCGTGCACGAACGGCAGCAGCTCGATGCGCCCGGCGGCCGTCACCTCGCCGTCGTACACCGCGAGGTCGGGGTCGCCCTCCACCGCAGCGGCGAGCGCGGCGTGCAGGACAGCGACCGCATCGCGCGGGCCGACCAGACGCACCCGGTTCACCCGCGGTGCCGGAGTCGCCCCTGGCTCGACGGACTCCTCGCGGCGCAGCATCCGCTGCATCCACTCCTCGTCGCTCTCCAGGTGTACCGCGGCGTCGAGGTCTCCGAGCGCGTGACGCACCCCGGCGGGAAGCCCGACCGGGGTCGAGAGCGTGAAGGCGGCGCCGGCGCGCACCGCAGCGATCACGGCGCGCAGCAGATCCTGCAGCGGAGCATCGGCCGCGGCTCGGATCTCGACCGGCAGCGGCCGGTAGCGGAACAGGTTCCGCTCCACCCCGAGCCGCGACACGTCGCGCACCTGGCCGAACTCGCGGTCCCAGGCGAGCGCATCCGACAGGGCGGAGCGACGCAACCACTCGAACGTCTCGTACTCCAACGACGGTTGAGCGGATTCGATCAGCGCCGTGATCCGCGAGTCCAGGCCGCGCAGGTGCAGCGTGCTGGATGCCGCGGCTCCTGGCTGCGAGCGCCACGTGCCCAGCCCGATCAGGTAGTTCGGCCCACCGGCCTTCGCGCCGGGTCCCACCGAGGAGCGCTTCCATCCGCCGAACGGCTGCCGCTGCACGATCGCACCGGTGATGCCGCGGTTGACGTAGAGGTTGCCGGCCTGCACCCGGTCGAGCCAGAACGCCAGGTCGTCGGGGTTCTGCGTGTGCAGCCCCGCGGTCAGTCCGTAGGCGACCGCATTCTGCATCTCGACGGCTCGCGCGAGGGTCGGGGCGTGCATGATCCCGAGCACGGGTCCGAAGAACTCCTCGGTGTGGAACCGCGACCCGACCTGCACGCCGACGCGCACGCCGGGGCGCCACAGCCGCCCGCTCTCATCGTCGGCCGCGACGGCCGGTTCGATGAGCCACTGCTCGTCGCCCTCGAGCGCTGTCAGCGCCCAGGCCAGCTTGCCCTGCGGCTTCTCGATCACCGGGCCCACCTCGGCGAGGGGGTCGCTCGGCCATCCCACATGCAGCGAGCGCACGGCATCGGCGAGCTGTCGCGCGAAACGCTGCGAGCGGCCGACCGGCCCGACGAGGATGGCGAGGGACGCGGCCGAGCACTTCTGCCCTGCGTGCCCGAACGCGCTCTTCACGAGGTCGGCGACCGCCAGGTCGAGATCGGCCGACGGCGTGATGATGATCGCGTTCTTGCCGCTGGTCTCGGCGAGCAGGGGCAGATCGGGACGCCACGAGCGGAACAGCGCCGCCGTGTCCCAGGAGCCGGTGAGGATGACGCGGTCGACGGCCTCATGCGTGATGAGCGCCTGGCCGAGCTCGCCCTCCTCGATGTCGACGAGGGCCAGCACATCACGCGGTACCCCTGCCTGCCAGAGCGCCTCGGCGACGACCGCCGCACACCGTCGCGCCTGCGGGGCGGGCTTGAACACGACTCCCGATCCCGCGGCGAGCGCCGCCAGCACCCCGCCGGCGGGGATCGCGACGGGGAAGTTCCACGGCGGAGCGACCACGGTCACCGCCGCCGGTACGAAGGCCGCCCCCGAGATCGCGTCGAGTTCCCTGGCCTTGGCGGCGTAATACCGGGCGAAGTCGACGGCCTCGCTGACCTCGACGTCCGCCTCGGCGAAGACCTTGCCGGTCTCGGATGCTGCGACCTCGATCAGCTCTCCGCGGTGCGACTCGAGTGCGGCCGCCGCGCGCAGCAGCACCTCGGCGCGCTCGGCCGCGGGGCGCGACCCCCAGCTCGGCGCCGCATCCCGCACCTGACGGACGAGCTCGTCCAGCGTCCCGGCATCCTCGACGCGGGAGGTCGCGAGGGTGTCTACGCCGGCGGAGGAATCCGCGATGCGTTCGCGCACGTCCTGCGCCCACTCGCGGTTCGCGGCCAGCGCGGGGTCGGTGTCCGGTGCGTTCACGAAACCGGGAGCGCCACCGGCATCCGCGTCCAGCTCACGCGTCGAGTACACGGCCGTCTCGAGGAATGCTTCGCCATCGGAGCCGCGGGAGATGCCGAGCACCGCCTTGGTGAGGTCCGCTTCGGGCACCGGGGCGGCAGGCACAGGGCGCACCGCTTCGTGCATCGGGGCGAGACGGTTCTGGGTGCGCCGCGGGCCCCGCCAGAACGTCGGCTCGGTCGAGCGGTCCAGCGCATCGAGGAAGCGGTCCCGCTCACGGACGAACAGCGACTCGTCCTCGTCCAGCCGGAGCGCAGCCGACAGGAAGTTGTCGGGCGAGGCGCTCTCCTCGAGCCGCCGCACCAGGTAGCTGATGGCCACGTCGAACTCGGCGGGCGCGACCACGGGCACGTACAGCAGCACGGCTCCGACCTCGCGGGAGACCGCCTGCACCTGCCCCTGCGCCATGCCGAGCAGCATCTCGAACTCGATCTCGTCGCGCACACCGCGCTCCCCCGCGAGCAGCCAGGCGTAGGCGATGCCGAACAGGTTGTGCCCGGCGATGCCGAGGCGTACGGCGGCGGTGTTCTCGGGCTGCAGTGCCCAGTCGAGGCAGCGCAGGTAGTTCGCATCGGTGTCGAGCTTGGTGTCGTAGGTCGCGGGCGTCCAGCCGTGGATCTTCGCCTCGACCTGTTCCATCGCGAGGTTGGCGCCCTTCACCAGACGCACCTTGATGGGGGCGCCGCCGTACTCGACGCGCTCGCGCGCCCACGCCGTGAGCTCCTGCAACGCGGGCAGCGCATCGGGCAGATAGGCCTGCAGCACGATGCCCGCCTCGAGTCCCTGCAGTCGCGGATCCTCGAGCAGGCGCGTGAACACCGCGATCGTGAGATCCAGGTCGCGGTACTCCTCCATGTCGAGGTTGATGAACGTGGGTCCGGCCCCGGCATCCTCCCCTGCCGTCAGGTACAACGGCAGCAGCCGTTCGACGACCTGATCGACCACGTCGTCGAACGCCCACATCGAGATGTGGCTCATGATCGCCGAGACCTTGACCGAGACGTAGTCGACGTCGGGGCGTCGGATCAGTTCGTGGATGCCGTCGAGCCGGCGCTTCGCCTCTGCCTCTCCGAGCACGGCTTCGCCCAGCAGGTTGAGGTTGAGGCGGACGGCGGCCCCTGAGCCGGTCGAGGGGTCACGCAGCTTCGCGATGGCCGGTCCGAGCTTCGCCGGTCGCGCATCGACCACGAGGTGTCCGACCATGTCACGCAGCACCCTGCGCGCGATCGGCACCACGGGCGAGGGCAGCAGGGGCGCGACGCCGCCGCCGAGACGCACGGCTCCGCGCAGGTACCAGGGCAGGAAGCCGGGCACGTCCGGGGCGATGCGGTGCAGCTGAGATGCCGCGGCACCGAGACTCTCCGGACGCATCACGCCGTCGACGAAACCGAGGGTGAACGGCAGACCACCGGCATCCTGCAGGACGCCGGCGAGACGCTCTGCGGCGGGATCGACGTCGGCGGCACCGGCCTCGATCACCCAGCGACGAGCGAGATCGACGGCGCGTTCGGCAAGGGGAGCGGATGCCTCGGCATCAGCGGAGGATGACGACGACTCGACCATGGGCCCAGCCTAGGACTCGAACAGCTCCTGATCCGCGAGCGGAGCCGCGTCTCGACCGGATGACGCGAGCGACCGCAGGCCATGCGCGCCGGCACGGTCTGCCTGCGGCGGCCACCGGAGATCCCCACCACTGGGGATACCGCGACGATGCGCGGATTCGTAGCCTTTTCTGGAATGCCCGAGAGCCCGCTCAGGCACACGACGCCCAGAGGCCGCACCGCCATCCGCTGCGGTTCGGCGCGCCACGGGGACGCACGCACCAGGGGGAGACCATGACCGAAGAGATGCCAGACGACGCGGAGGCGACGCCGCCCCCTCCCACCAGGCGCACGGTGGTCCGCGCTGCGGCCTGGTCGCTGCCCGTCATCGCGGCGGCGGTCGCGACGCCCCTGACGGCGGCGTCGACAGCGGCGCTTCCGGCGTGCGCGTTCCTTCCGGCGACGTCGGCGGCATGGGCGCTGGAGGATCCTCGGTCCGGTCGGAACCAGGATGCCGGCGCCAACAACTCCTGGCGCACGGTCGATGGACGCCTCGGCTACCGCCAGTACAACGACAACTTCTACCGCGTGACGAATGCCGCCGCGGTGGACTACGTCAGTGCGATCACCGCGACCTTCGACGCGGTGGCCGGCGTGACGTATGTCTTCACGTTCTCTCTGCTCGGCAACCTTGCGGCGGCGACGACGCAGGTCGTGACCACGATGGACGTCGCGGTCGGCGGCATCCGGCAGCAGCGCTTCTCGACCAAGCCCGCCCAGTCAGCCGGCACCCAGGTCCCGATCGGGCCGGTCAACGCGACCACCGGCAGCCAGCAGTTCTCTCTCACGTGGATCGCCCCGAGCTCGGGCCCGACGACCTTCGAGTACATCTGGACCATGCCACCGGTCGCGGCGACCGGGATCACCTACAACGACGACATCTGGGTGAGCCTGCCCCTCATCTCGCAGCCGGATGGCTGCGTGCCGTCCGCCTGAGCCTCGGCCCGGTTCGCTCGGCGCCCGCTGCCGGACGAGAACGTCACACCGTCCGTCAGCTGTCGCCGCTCTATGCTGTTGCCGTGACCACGACACCGCCGGAGAGCAGCACCCCCGACGGCGATTCCGCTGCGGTGGCGGCCGCCAACGCCGGGGCCCGCGCGAAGGTGCTCGCCTGGGCGCGGCGCAGCATCGATCTGATCCCCACGTCCTGGCTCCTCACGGCCGGCGGGGCGGCGCTCCTGGCGACCACGGCACTCTTCGGCGGCCTGCAGGCCGCGGCCGTCGATCCCCTCCCTGAACTCGCCGCCGGCGACACCTTCTCCGGGTCGGATCTCGAGATGACGGTCGTGGGAGTCGAGCTGCGCAGCGACCGCGGCAACGCCTACGTGTACCCCGACGAGGAGAAGAACGAGCGGGTGCTCGTCGTGACGGTCGACGTCGTCAACACCTTCCCGACCCCGCGCATGTCCGTCTCGGGCGGGAAGAACCCGCCGGTGATCGACGGCATCCGCGTGGACGGGATCGATGAGCCCGCATCGGTCTCGCGCGCGGATGACGGCCTCGGCTCACCGATGCTGCAACCCGATGTGCCCGCCCGTCTCCTCGTCGCCTGGATCGTCGGCCCCGACGACTTCCATGACGGCGAAGAGATCACTCTGACGTTGCCCGACTCCACTCACTATGTGGGGAAGAGCGTGATGCGGGGCGACTACTGGGACGAGGTCCGCATCGGCGCGACCGTGACGACGACGATCCAGGAGGTGACGACGCCGTGAAGAAGCACATCCTGGTCTGGCTGCTCACCCTCACACTCCTCGTGGTCGCGTGGGGTGTGTCGAAGGTCACACTGCCCGACGACTCGACGATCGCGCCCTTCCCCGTGGCCGCGACGGTCGGCGAGCAGGCGGTCACCCGCAACCTCGCCGTCACCGTCACGGATGTGCGCCTCGCGAACCGGGTGACGGATGCCAAGGGCTGGAGCGCGGAGGGATCCTGGCTCGTCGTCGATCTGGAGGCCGCCTCCGTGGTCACCCAGGAGCTGGGGACCCTCTCCCTCGCGCAGCTGGTCATCGGCGACCGCACCTTCAGCGCGACCGACCGTGGTACCACGTTGGTCGATCAGCGCCTGATCACCGGCGTCCCTCGATCCGGGAGCCTTGCGTTCGAGCTCCCCCAGGACGCGCTCACCGGTAGAGCCACGCTCCGCCTGGGCGTGCCGAGCGGTTCGTATCGCGAAGTGCTGCTCGACGGTGTGATCGACCTCCCCATCGCTCTCGACGACCTGCCCGTCGATGCCGAGGTGCTCCTGGATGAGAACGGGTGGGCCCGGTGATGACGATTCCCATACCACCCGCGCCCCCGACGCCCGCGACACCCGTCAGCGAGCCGGCGAAGCCCGTCTCCTGGTGGCGCAGCAACAGACTCGCGCTGGTCGCGCTGGCCGTGCTCGCCCCGGCGACCGTGGCGGGGATCGGCTGGCACGAGTGGTTCCAGTACTACGGGTACGGCGCGCGTCCGTTCGCGCCGGTCACCGTCGACGAGGACGAATCCGCCGAGCTGGCCGGAGCGACCTGGGGTCCGGTGCGTGGCGGCGAGCTGGATGACCTCACCGGCCTCGATGTACCGGCAGGCGCCACGGTGATCGCGGTCGGCGTGCCGGTCGACCCCGACGCGAAGGGCGTCGGCTGCATGGATCCGGTGCTCGTCGATCAGCAGACGGGACGGGAGTGGAAGTCGGCGCGTTCGCAGATCGGGCTGCTCTCGCATCCGGACGAACCGGAGATCTGCGTGTCGGACACGGCGGCGCCCTACGAGCTGATCCTGCCGTTCGTGGTGCCGGATGACGTCGAGGGCCCGTTCTGGGTCGACATCGCTCCCTACAAGGCCGGCGGGTCCTTCGTGAGGTTCTCGCTGGAACGCTGACCGCCGACGACGTCCCGCGCCGGGGCGGAGACCACCGCCGCGGCCACGGCATCGACCGACGACGGCAGCAGACCGGCGGCGTCGGCCACCGCCCGCACCTCAGCCTCCGCGGGCGAGAGGCCCGCATCCTCCGTGCGCTCCTGCTGCTTGCGGCGCAGACGGCCGAGGGTCGCGTCATAGGCGCCACTGATGACGGCGATCCGCACCGGCTCCATCAGCAGCAGCGGGACGAGGGACACGAGGGGTGTGGCGATGGCCCAGAAGAAGTAGTCGTGCGGACCGACCAGCCGTGTGACACCGAACGCAAGGAACGACTCCGCCGCCTTGACGATCACGTACAGCAGCGCATAGGACGCGACCAGCAGCGGGCCCGCCCGCCACATCAGCAGCAGCGCGCGCCCGATCGGGCGGAAACGCGCGCCGAGCTCATCGCCGAGGTCCTTCAGCCGCCGCACCAGAGGATTCGGGATCACCGCGGCGTGCTCACGGATCCGGGCGACCAGTTCGCTCTCCACCCGGAGCTTCTCCGCGACGATCGCCTGTCCGAACACGACACCGGCGATGGTGAGCCAGGCGAGCGGCGCGATCAGCACGGGTCCCGCCTCCGAGAGCACCCATCCGATGCCGTCCCACAGCCACCGCAGCGGCGCGATCGCATCGAGGATCTGTTCGCGCACCGTCTCGAGGAACGCCATCGCGGCGCGGCTGTCGACCCAGGCCTTGATCGCGTCGAAGATGTCGCCCAGCAGGAGCACCGAGAAGAAGACCCACACGACCTCGAAGTAGACCGCGACCGGCGACAGCCAGGAGGCCAGTTTCGACGACCATTTCGACCACGCCCAGCGACCGGCGAACGCGAGCACGATGATCGCGACCGTCCAGCCGTTGAGAGGCAGATTGAGCACCGTGTCCTGATCGCTGATCGGAGGCTCCCCGTTGAACCCCGCCACGGCGGTGATGCTGCTTCGCACGGCGAGCGCGCGCGATGAGTACGCCCGCACATCCTCGCCCAGGAGCCCCTGTGCCCAGTAGACCGCGAAGAAGGGGAGGATGCCGGTGAGCAGCGCCGACAGGAAGGTGCGTCGGCGGTCGACGGCGGACTCCGGGAGCGGAGCGACCTCCTGCAGATTGCGCAGTCCGTCGCGCAGCACGAGGAACATCGCGACGAGGCTGACCAGTCGCGCGAGGATGGCCAGCGGGAGCACGAGGAACCCGAGGGTGGCCGAGGAGGCGCCGATCGTGCCGGCGATCTGGGTGATCGCGTAGTGCACCAGGACTCCGGCCAAGTACCACGCCATCAGCGCAGGCCAGTGCCTCCAGAGCACGTGACCCGCGGTCTTCAGGATTGCCAGCACCCGCCTAAGTTATCGCGAGGAGGGCATCGTGCGGATCAGTGCCAGACGCTCGGTGCCGCGCTGCGGGTCGGCGGCAGGGCGGACGCCGCGGCCCAGTCGTGGATCCACTCGTCGATCTCCGGCACGCCCTCGGGCTTGCCGAGGGCGCCGAACAGCTCCTCGTGCGACACCGTGCCGCCGCTGCGGCGCAGCATCCGGGCCCGCACGATGACCTTGGCATAGACCTCGCCGTCCACGACCGCGCGATGCTCGAGGAACAGCGCCTTCTCGTCGTGACCGACGAATCTCGACTGCACGTCGAAGCGCTGCCACAGCTCGAGCGACTTGCGGAAGGTGACGGTCTCGCTCGAGACGACCGCGTACCAGCCGCGTTTGTTCATCGCGTCGAACAGGCCGGTGCGGATCAGGAGGTCCCAGCGCCCGAGGTCGAACAACGACAGATAGCGGCCGTTGTTCATGTGCCGCAGGATGTCGATGTCGGTCGGCAGCGTCGTCAGGCGGATGCTGCCGACGGCGTTCGGTTCGAGGGTCTTGCCCCGTCGTACGCGACGCCGAGCGCCGAGGATCACCAGGAGAGTGCGCCAGATCACGTTCACGAGGATCGATCGTAGCCAGAAGTGCATGAATCGCGAATACCGTTGTCGGAAACCTCCAGTGCGCGCGGGTGCGAGTAGGAGGGCATCCGCTCGATTTCCTGATCACGGGAGCCACGCGTAGAGTCGCCGCATGAGCGCCGAAGCCCAGCCTGAAGTCATTGTCCGTCCGGTCCGTGATGTGGATGCGGAAGCCCTTGGTCGCGTGCACGCCCAGTGCTGGCACGAGACCTACGACCACCTGATCAGCAAGGCCGCGCTCGAGAAGGTGTCCCCCCGCCGCATGGCGGAGCTGTGGACGCACTGGGCTTCTCAGGGCCCGGACTTCAAGATGAACGCCGCGCTCGTCGACGGCGAGATCGTCGGCTTCGCCGGCTCCGGTCCCGCCCGCGACAAGGATGCTCCCGCGTTCCGCGAGCTGTACTTCATCTATCTGCTCGACGCCTGGCACTCCACCGGCATCGGCCAGAAGCTGTTCGATGCGGCCGTCGAGAAGGACGAGCCGCTGTACCTGTGGGTCGCGGAGGACAACCCTCGCGCGCACCGCTTCTACACGCGCAACGGCTTCGCCCTCGACGGCGCTCAGCACACCGAGCCGTTCCTCGGCGAGACGCTGACCGAGGTCCGCTTCACCCGCTGACCCGCGCACGGGGTCGCCGAGACCCATCCGTGACGCCGAGACCCACCGCCGCAGATGTCTGTGACGGTGGGTCTCGGCGTTGGCGGTGGGTCTCGGCGACGGAGCGGATGCACCCGGCTCAGCGTCCGGAGACGGTGCCCATCGTCTTGGCGATCGGCGCCAGCACCAGCGGACGCGCGGCGAACCATGCCCCGGCGATCACCACGAGGGATGCCACGAACACCCAGAATCCGGTCCAGGTGACGGCGTCCTGCGAGGCGTACATGTGGTTGAGGTTGCGCAGGAATCCGGTGAGCATCACCAGCGCCACGTGGGCGATGATGAACGCCACGAAGTACAGCATCACCGGGAAGTGCAGGGCGCGGGCCCACTCCACCGGATACGCCTTCGACAGCCCCTCGGCCTTCTTGGGCCACATGCCCGACATGCGGAAACCGGTGATCGCCGCGAGCGGCGCCGCCAGGAACACCGTCGCGAAGTACGCGAGCTGCTGCAGGCTGTTGTAGTTGTTCCAGCCGTTCTCATGCGGCCAGTCGAACGAGACGTACTGCAGCGCCGCCGACAGCGCGTTCGGGAAGACCTCCCAGCTGGTCGGCACGATGCGCACCCAGTGCCCGGTGACGATCAGCAGCACCACGAAGATCACGCCGTTGACGAGCCACAGGATGTCGAGCGCCTGGTGGAACCAGAGCGTCAGGCTGATCTTGCCCTTGGGGTTGTTGCGCGGCGACCAGAACACGGTCGGCCGCTTCTCGCTGCGCACCCGCAGACCGGAGCGGATGATCAGCACCATCAGGAACACGTTGAAGAAGTGCTGCCAGCCGATCCAGGGTGCGAACCCGGGGGCGACCGCGATGGGCGACTCGTACTCGCCGGGGAACGCCGCGAGGAAGTCCTGCATGAACGGGAAGCTCAGCAGCGTGCGCACGAACGCGATCACGGCCCCGGCGAGCACGCCGAGTGCGGCGGCTCCCATGAGCACGGCGATCGCCTGCGGCCAGGTCGGACGAGGGCGAGCGGATGCCGGTGCCGGCGCCGCAGGAAGATGCCGCGGAGCACTGCCGTCCCACACCGTGCGCGTCCCGCGCAGCGGGGTGTCGATGTCGGAGGCGAGCACGCTCGCGCGCGCTGCGGGCACGGCCACGGCCTGCGCCCCCGAACCGGTCGAAGGGCCGTCCGCCACCACAGCCTGCGCCTCTGCACCCGTCGAAGTGCTCGCCCGCATCGGAGCGGTGTCGGCCGGGGGCCATGGCTCCCCACCAGCGACTCGCGGGAGGCCGCGGCGCACCATCGTGGCGGCGGCTGCTGCTGCGACCGGCGCCGCCGCTGCACCTGCCGCAGGCTCGGCGGGTGCCGCTGTGGCTGGTACCGCGACGGCGGTCGGCGGTGTCACGGCCGCTGCCGTGGGCGCCTCCCGGGGAGCGGATGCATCCACCGGTGCCGGGGGCGGCGAAACACTCGCGGGGGCAGCGGTCGCCTCGGCAGGAGGCCAGGGCTCACCGCCCGGCACGCGCGGGAGCCCCCGACGGAGCCGGAGCACGGTGGTCGGCGAGGCTGGAGACGTTTCGACCGGCTCCGCGACCGGCGCGGGCGCCGCGACCGGCGCGGGTTCAGCGACCGGCGCGGTCTCCACGACCGACGCAGACGCAGCGACCGAGACCGGGGGCCCCGAGCTCGTCGAAGGGTCCACGCCCGCGACGGCGGCAGCAGCATCCGCGATCTCGACAGCGGGCGGCCAGGGTTCCCCGCCCGCCACACGCGGCAGCCCGCGCCGCAGCATCCGCGTCGCCATGCCTACTTCTTCCGCGCCTCGAGGGCGGCGATCACCTGGGGCACGACCGTGAACAGGTCGCCGACGATGCCGAAGTCGGCCACGTCGAAGATCGGCGCTTCGCCGTCCTTGTTGATCGCGACGATGGTCTTGGAGGTCTGCATGCCCGCGCGGTGCTGGATCGCACCCGAGATCCCGAGCGCGACATACAGCTGCGGCGACACCGAGACACCGGTCTGCCCCACCTGATGCGACTGCGGGATGTACCCCGCATCGACGGCGGCACGAGAGGCTCCGACCGCGGCGCCGAGCGCGTCGGCGAGCTCCTCGACGAGCACGAACTTCTCCTTCGAGGCGAGTCCGCGGCCGCCCGACACGACTCTGGTCGCGCCGCGCAGCTCTGGCCGCGAGGAGGCGACCTCGACGGCCTCGATCGCACCGGCCGTAGCGGCGACAGCACCCGACGCGGCGACCTCGATCACCTCGACCGTGGGCGAGGCGACGGCATCCGCTCGGGCATCCACCGCTCCCTGGCGCACCGTGATCACGGGCACGCCGAACGTCGGCGCGGAGTCCACCAGGTAGGCGCCGCCGTAGACCGAGTGATGCGCGACGATGCCCTCGTCGTCGCGGGACAGCCCGATCGCGTCGACCGACAGTGCGCTCTTGGTGCGCACCGCGAAGCGACCGGCGACATCACGACCGGCGATGGAGTTCGATATCAGCACGGCGTCCGGTCCGACGCGGTCGAACGCGGCCTGCAGGGCGTCGACGATCGGCACGGTGAGTGCGGCCTGATCACCTTCCGCGGTGAGCACGAACGCGGCGCCCGCGGCGGCGGCCTGATCGACGGCAGCCTGCGTGCCGCCGACGACGAGCACGACCGGCGACCCCACGGTGGAGGCGGCGCCGATCAGCGCCGCGGTGCTGCTCGCGGCGTTGCCCGCGGGATCGACATCGACCAGGACCAGGATCGGGTTCTCGGGATACGTCATCTCACACCAGCCTGTTCTGCACGAGGTACTCGACCAGCTTCGTGCCGGCATCGCCTTCGTCGGTGATCTTCACGCCCGCAGCGCGCGGCGGCTTCTCCGCCACCGCGGTCATGATCGTGCGAGGTGCCGCTGCGGGGTCGGCGGAGACGTCGAGGTCTGCCAGCGACAGCACCTCCAGCGGCTTCTTCTTCGCGGCCATGATGCCCTTGAAGTTGGGGAAGCGCGCGTCGGGCAGCGCCTCGGTGATCGAGATCACGGCCGGCAGCGCCGCCGAGACCTGCTGGGCACCGGCGTCAGCGGCACGACTGCCGGAGACGGCATCCGCGGTGATCTCGACGGACGAGAGCGCCGTGACCTGCGCGTATCCGAGGTGCTCGGCGAGCATCGCCGGGAGCACACCGCCCGAGCCATCCGTCGACAGGTTTCCGGTGATCACGAGATCGGGTCCGCCGCGACGGATGGCGGCGGCCAGCACCTCCGCGGTGAGTCCGAGATCGGCACCGGCGAGCGCGGGATCGGCGATGTGCACGGCGGATGCCGCACCGATCGCGAGCGCCCGACGGATCGACGCGGTCGACGTCTCGGGAGCCATCGAGAGCGCCACCACCTCGACGCCCTCGTTCTTGTCGGCGTGGCTCAGTGCGACCTCGAGCGCTCGTTCCGTGATCTCGTCGAGGACGACGTCACCGGCCGCACGATCGGCCAGCCCGGTCTCGAGATTCAGCTTGCGATCGCCATAGGTGTCCGGCACCTCTTTGACCAGGACGAAGATCTTCATCGATTGCTCCTCACGACTGCTCCGATTCTAGCCCCGCGACACTGAGTGCCACCTCTGTTGCGACGCAGATCCACCCTGCGCGCGAACTGCTCCCGTCGCGCCGCAGCCGCGACACCGGCCCCCGCCGGTAGCGTAGAGGCGTGGTCCGATCCCGCCCGCTGCCCGTTGATCCGCTCGCCGAGGCGAAGCGGCAGTGGATCGCGCACGGATGGTCGGATGCCGCCGACGGCATGGCCGTGGTCACCTCGGTCATGCGGGCACAGCAGCTGCTGCTCGCCAGGGTGGATTCCGCGCTCAAGCCCTTCGCGCTGAGCTTCGCCCGCTACGAGGTGCTGCGTCTGCTGGCGTTCAGCCGTGCCGGGCGCCTGCCGCTGTCGAGCGTCGTGGCACGACTCCAGGTGCACGCGACCACGGTGACGAGCACGGCGGACCGGCTCGTGCGCGACGGTCTGATCGTTCGCGAACCGCATCCCCACGACGGCAGGGCGGCGCTTCTCGCCCTGACCGATGAGGGACGCGATCTGGTCGAGCGCGCGACGACGGCGCTCAACGCCGATGTGTTCGCCGCGCCGGGCATCAGCTCCGCGGACGCCGCGGAGCTCGTCGCGATCGTGGCGCGGCTCCGCAAGGGCGCCGGCGACTTCACCGAGCCGCGTCCGCTTCCCGAGCCGCTCTGACATGGCGCGGTTCGTGCTCGAGACGGTCATCGCTGCGCCGCCTGCCCTCGTGTTCGCGGCGTCCCTCGACCCGGACCTGCACGTGCGGTCGATGGCTCGATACGGCGAGACGATGATCGAGGCGCCGGCGGGAAACCGGTTCGCGGAGGGCTCGACGGTGACCTGGAGAGCTCGCCATTTCGGGATCCCGTTCCGGCTGCGCACGATCGTGTTCGACATCGATCCGCCGCGCGGGTTCCGTGACCGCCAGCTCGCCGGTCCGTTCGGTTCGTTCCTGCATGAGCACGTCTTCGAAGAGCATCCGCGCGGCACGCTGATGAGCGACAGGATCACGTTCCGCTCCCCGCTCGGGCCGCTGGGGCGCGCGGTCGACGCGCTGTTCCTGCGCTCGTACATGCGCCGACTCATCGCGGAGCGCAACGCTGCCCTTGTCTCCGAGATCGAGGGCCGCGGGCGTACGCTGACGGCATGAGCGAACTGCGACTTCACACCGTCCTCACCGGCCGTGGTCCTGCTGCGGCGATCCTGCTCAGCGACGAGCAGGTCGCCTCCCTCGGCGGAGGCAAGGCCTTTCCTGTGGTCGTCACGATCGGCGGGCAGACCGCGCGACTGCGGCTGGCGCGTATGGGCGGCGAGAACATGATCGGCTTCAACAAGGCCGTCCGCGCCGAGCTGGGGCTCGAGATCGGCCAGGAGGTCGATGCCGTGATCCGGGTGGATGCCGCCGAGCGCACGGTCGAGGTGCCCGCCGCACTGGCCGAAGCCCTCGACGCCGACCCCGCGCTGCGCGCCGCCTTCGACGCGCTGAGCTACTCGGTCCGCAAGGAGCACGCCCGCACGGTCGCCGACGCCAAGCAGGAGGAGACGCGCGACCGGCGCATCGCCAAGATCGTCGAGTCGCTGCGCGGCTGAGAGGGACACGTCAGCGGTTCTCGAACCGGGGCGCGCGCTTCTCGCGGAAGGCGGACATGCCTTCCTTCTGGTCCGCCGTGTCGAACAGTGCGGCGAACGCGCGCTTCTCGTGAGCCAGCCCCTCGGCGAGGGTGGTCTCCATCGCGGTATCCAGCGCGGCCTTCGCGGCGTACAGCGACGGCAGGGACTTCGAGGCGATGGTCTCGGCGAGCGTGGTCGTCTCGGCGAGCAGATCGGATGCCGGAACCACCCGCGAGACGAGCCCGGCCCGCTCGGCCTCCTCCGCACCCATGAACCGACCGGACAGCACGAGCTCCGCCGCCTTGTAGTAGCCGACAGCGCGGATCAGTCGCTGCGTGCCACCCATGCCGGGGATGACTCCGAGGTTGATCTCCGGCTGGCCGAACTTCGCGGTGTCCGCCGCGAGGATGATGTCGCACATCATCGCGAGCTCGCAGCCGCCGCCGAGCGCGAACCCGGAGACGGCGGCGATGACCGGGGTGCGCACGGCAGCGAACGCATGCCAGACGCCGAAGTGGTCGGTCTCGAGCATCTCCGCGCCCGACATCCCCTCCATCTCCTTGATGTCGGCACCGGCCGCGAACGCCTTCTCGGATCCGGTGACGACGATCGCGCCCACGCCGTCATCGGCGTCGAACGCGAGCGCGGCGGCCGTGACCTCATCCGCCAGGCGGCCGTTCAGCGCATTCAGGGCCTCGGGGCGGTTCAGGGTGATCCACCCCACCCGCCCGCGCTGCTCGACCAGGATCGTCTCGTACTCGGTCATGTCGTTCCCGCCTCCACGTCGTCGTCTCCCCAGTATCGTCGCGTTCCGTATCGTCGCGACTCTCGACCGGGCAGGATCACACCCGGTCTTCGCGGATGTCGGTGATGATCCCCGAGAAGTCCCGACCCGCGCCGTCGCCGGCCGCGAATGCGGCGTAGATCTGCTGCGCCAAGCGGCCCATCTGCGCATCCGTCGCTGTCTGCTCGATCGCCTGCAGCGCGAGTCCGAGGTCCTTCGCCATCAGGGCCCCGGCGAACCCGGGCTGGTAGTCGCGATTGGCCGGACTCGTCGGCACAGGTCCCGGTACCGGGCAGTTCGTCGTGATCGACCAGCACTGGCCCGACGCCTGCGACACCACGTCGAACAGCGCCTGGTGCTCGAGTCCCAGCCGTTCGCCGAGCACGAAGGCCTCGGCGACCGCGATCTGCGAGACCGCGAGCACCATGTTGTTGCAGACCTTCGCGGCCTGGCCGAGCCCCGGGCCCCCGCAGTGCACGATGCGCTTCCCCATGACCTCGAGCAGCGGCAGCGCCGCCGCGACGTCGTCATCCTCACCGCCGACCATGAACGCGAGTGTGCCGTTCTCGGCCCCGACCACGCCGCCCGAGACGGGCGCATCGATGTTGCGGTGGCCGGCGGCGATCGCGAGCGCATGCGCCGCCCTCGCCTCGTCGACCGCGATCGTGGAGGATTCGATGAAGAGCGTTCCGGGTCGCGCCGCGGCGAGCAGCTCACCCCGGTAGGCGTCGATCACGTGCTTGCCCGCCGGGAACATCGTGATGACCACGTCCGCATCGGCGACGGCATCCGCCCCGCTCGCCGCGACCGGGATGCCGGCCTCTCCGGCCGCGGCGATCGCCGCAGGCACGAGGTCGAAGCCGTGCACCTCGTGCCCGGCGGCGACGAGGTTCTTCGCCATGGGCAACCCCATGTGGCCGAGCCCGAGGAAGGCGATGCGGGTCATGATGCGCTCCGGACGGAAGTCGCTCCGGAGGGCCGCAGCATCTCGCGGCCGACGATCAGCCGCATGATCTCGTTCGTCCCCTCCAGGATCTGATGCACCCGCAGATCGCGCACGACCTTCTCGATGCCGTAGTCCTGCAGATAGCCGTAGCCGCCGTGCAGCTGCAGCGCCCGGTTCGCGACGTCGAAGCCGGCATCGGTCGCGAAGCGCTTGGCCATCGCGCAGCGCATCGTGGCGTCGGGGGCGTGCGCGTCGACCGCTTCGGCGCCGTCACGGACCATGAGCCGTGCGGCCTGCAGGTCGGTGCGCATGTCGGCGATCGCGAACAGGATCGACTGCTTCTCGGCGAGCGCCTCACCGAACGCCACCCGCTCGTGCACGTACTGCACGGCGCGGTCGAGCGCCCACTGCGCTCCCCCGAGCGAGCAGGCGGCGATGTTGAGGCGGCCGCCGTTCAGCGCCGACATCGCGATCGCGAAGCCGCGCCCCTCCTCGCCGAGGAGAGCGGATGACGGCACCCGCACGCCGTCGAGGACGACCTGTCGGGTGGGCTGCGCGTGCCATCCCATCTTCTTCTCGGGAGCGCCGAAGCTCAGCCCCTCGGCGTCACCGGCGACCAGGAACGCACTGATGCCGCGAGCGCCGGCCTCGCCCGTCCGGGCCATCACGACGTAGACCGCGGCTTCACCGGCTCCGGAGATGAACTGCTTGACCCCTGTGAGCACGTAGTCGTCGCCGTCGAGGACTGCGCTCGTCGCGATGTTCGCCGCGTCGGACCCGGCGCCGGGCTCGGTCAGGCAGTAGCCGCCGAATTCCGACATCACGGTCAGATCGGGCAGCCACCGCGCGATCTGCTCATCGGTGCCGTAGGTGTCGATCATCCAGACCACCATGTTGTGGATCGAGATGTAGGCCGCGACCGCGGGGTCGCCCTTGGCGAGCTCTTCGAAGATCGCGACGGTGTCGACGCGGGCCAGGCCGGCACCGCCCGATTCCTCGCGCACGTAGATGCCGCCGAGCCCGAGCTGTCCGGCCTTGCCCAGCGACTCGCGCGGGAAGATGTGCTTCTCATCGCGTTCGGCGGCGAAGGGCGCGAGCTCGGTCTCGGCGAATTCGCGGACGGCTCCGAGGATCGCCTCGCGTTCCTCGGCGGTGGTGGCAGTGGTGGTCATGGTCATGTCGAATCCTGATTCCTCAGTCCCTGAACGTGTCGATGGGTCAGTGCATGGTGGGGATGACGAAGCTGGCGCCGTCGCGGATCCCCGACGGCCAGCGACTCGTGACGGTCTTGGTCTTGGTGTAGAAGCGGAAGGCGTCGGTGCCGTGCTGGTTCAGGTCGCCGAAGCCGCTGCGCTTCCATCCGCCGAATGTGTAATACGCGATCGGCACGGGGATCGGCACGTTGACGCCGACCATCCCGACCTCGACGCGTGCAGCGAAGTCCCTGGCGGCGTCACCGTCGCGGGTGAAGATCGCGACGCCGTTGCCGTACTCGTGCTCGGAGGCCATCCGCAGCGCCTCTTCGTAGTCGGCGGCGCGCGCGATCACGAGCACGGGACCGAAGATCTCCTCGCGGTAGATCGCCATGTCGGTCGTGACGTGGTCGAACAGGGTGGGGCCGAGGTAGAAACCCTCCTCGTGCCCCGGCACCGAGAACCCGCGCCCATCGGCGAGCAGCGTCGCCCCCTCGTCGACTCCCTGCTGGATGTAGCCCTCGACGCGCTCCACCGCCGCGCGTGTCACGAGCGGACCGTAGTCGACGTCGGCGGAGAGGGAAGGGCCGACGCGGAGCTGCGCGACGCGCTCGGTGAGCTTCGCCGCGAGAGCGTCCGCCGTCTGCCGGCCGACGGGAACCGCGACCGAGATCGCCATGCAGCGCTCCCCCGCCGAGCCGTAACCGGCGCCGATGAGGGCGTCCACCGCCTGGTCCAGGTCGGCGTCAGGCATCACGATCATGTGGTTCTTGGCGCCGCCGAAGCACTGCGCCCGCTTGCCGTGCGCGGCGGCGGTGGCGTAGATGTACTCCGCGATGGGGGTCGAACCCACGAAGCCGATCGCGCGGATACGGTCATCCGTGAGCAGCGTGTCGACGGCCTCTTTATCGCCGTGCACGACGTTCAGAACTCCGGCGGGCAGTCCCGCCTCGAGGAACAGCTCGGCCAGGCGCACCGGCACCGAGGGGTCGCGCTCGCTGGGCTTCAGCACCACCGCGTTGCCGGCGGCGAGCGCCGGCCCCGCCTTCCACAGCGGGATCATGGCCGGGAAGTTGAACGGGGTGATCGCCGCGACGACCCCGAGCGGCTGCCGCATCGAATACACGTCGATCCCGGCGCCCGCGCCCGTCGAGTACTCCCCCTTGAGCAGGTGCGGAGCTCCCGCGGAGAACTCGATGACCTCGAGACCGCGCTGGATGTCGCCCTTGGCGTCGTCGACGGTCTTGCCGTGCTCGCTGGCGAGCAGCTCGGCGAGCGGGGTCATCTCTCGCTGGACCAGGTCGAGAAAGCGCAGCAGCACGCGCGCCCGCTTCTGCGGGTTCGTCGCCGCCCAGGCGAGCTGGGCGGCCTCCGCGTTCGCGATCACGGCACGGACCTCGTCGGCCGAGGCGAGCGGCACCCGGGCCTGCACGGCTCCCGTGCTGGGGTCGAACACGTCGGCGAAGCGTCCGGCATCCGGCGTGAGGTGCGATCCGCCCACGAAGTGCGGGATAGTACGAGTCATTTTGTGACGTCCCTTCGTGCCGACATTGGCACTATGTCGACTTTACTCTGACATCCGGAGAATTACTAGGACGTCCATGTATTTATCACGTCGACGGTGTTCCTCACCCGTTCACCCCGCGTCCACATCGATCGATTACAACTGCAGATGCGCGGAGAGACTCAGACCGGATCGGGTAGTCACAGGTTTCCGCGCCGCGGTGAGCGGCTCACGCTCCCGCAGCGGTCCCGCACCGCAAAGACCCCCGCCGAATCGGGTCGGCGGGGGTCTTCTCCGTGCGGAGTCAGTCGCGGATGCCGTCGCTCACAGCCGCTCGATGATCGTGGCGTTCGCCATGCCACCGCCCTCGCACATGGTCTGCAGGCCGAATCGGCCGCCGGTCGCCTCCAGGTGGTCGATGAGGGTGCCGAGGAGCCGCGTGCCGGAGGAGCCCAGCGCATGCCCGAGCGCGATCGCGCCTCCCCGCGGATTGAGCCTCTCCGCATCGGCCCCGAGCTCGGCCGCCCAGGCCAACGGCACCGAGGCGAATGCCTCATTGACCTCGTACGCGTCGAGATCGTCGATCGTGAGACGCGCGCGCTCCAGCACGTGTCGCGTCGCGGGGATGGGACCGGTGAGCATCATCAGGGGATCGTCGCCGACGACGGAGAAGGCATGGAACCGGGCACGAGGAGTGAGACCGAGGGCCTCGGCCCGCTCGGCGCTCATCAGCAGCGCCGCCGACGCCCCATCCGTCAGCGGAGAGGAGTTGCCCGCGGTGATGCGCCAGTCCAGGTCGGGGAAGCGCGCGGCCAGAGCATCCGTGCGGAACGCGGGCGAGAGTGCGGCCAGCCGATCCCTCGTCGTTCCCGCGCGGACGGTCTCATCCGACACCGCCTCCGGCGCTTCGGGGACCACGACCATCGTCCTGTCGAAGAATCCGTCGGTCCACGCCGCCGCGGCGCGACGATGCGACTCCGCGGCGTAGGCATCCAGCTGCTCCCGGGTGAGCTCCCAGCGCTGCGCGATCAACTCGGCGGACACCCCCTGGTTCACCAGGCCCTCGGGGTAACGGGCCCGCAGGCGCGGAGAGATCGGAGAGCCACCGGCAGCGGATGCCCCCAACGGCACGCGGCTCATCGACTCGACCCCGCCGGCGATCACGATGTCGTAGGACCCGGCGATGATCCCCTGGGCGGCGATGTGCACGGCCTGCTGACTCGATCCGCACTGCCGATCGATCGTGAATGCCGGGACGGTCTCATCGAATCCCGCCGCGAGCACCGCCTGCCGCCCGATGTTCATCGACTGCTCGCCGACCTGGCTCACGCAACCCAACAGCACGTCATCGATCTGGCGCGACTCCAGGCCGTTCCGCGCGAGGACAGCAGAGAGCACTCCGGCGGCGAGGTCGATCGGATGCACGCCCGACAGTGCGCCCCCCGCCTTCCCTCGTCCGACCGGCGTACGGACGACATCGACCAGGACCGCTTCGCTGCGTGTGCTCATCTCCCCATTCTGCGCCCGCCGATCGGCGCGGGCACAGAAGTCAGGAGTCCTGTTGGACGAATCCGTCTTCGACGGCCCTCCGGAACAGGTCGACCTTCGTGAGAGCAGGGCGACCCACCGCGGCGTACTTCACCCGGATGCGGCGGATGTGATCGAGCACTGTCTCGCGTGACACGAACAGCGCCTGCGCCACCCGCTCCGCCGTCTCCCCCGCGGCATACAGCGCGAGCACCTCGCTCTCCCTCGTCGAGAGGTTGATTCGCGCGCCCGACGCGTCTCCTCTGCCGCCCCGCACCCAGTCCGCGCCGGCGACCAACTGGCCACGTGCCGCGGCCCGCAACGTAGCGACGAGCTGCGGCGCCTCGTCCGACTTCTTGATCATTCCTACGGCCCCCGCTCTCGCCGCCTCGCGGATGAGCCCGATCTGCTCATCCGCGGCATAGGCCAGCACCCGCGCTCCCGTCCAGGACAGTGCCGCGATGTTCTGCGCCGGCGTCGACCCGTCCGACAGCGTCAGGCCGAGCAGGATGACATCCATCCGCTGCCGGAATGCGACGAGTTCGGCGACCGTCTTGCCCATCGCGACCACGTGCATTCCCGGATGACCGTTGACGATCGCCGTCGTGCCCAGCAGCATCGCCCGATGGTCATCGATGATCCCGACGCACACGACCATACGATTTTCGTTCCCCAAATTGCTCCTACTTCCTCCGGCGTTCTGCTTCGCGTGCGTCCCATGGTGTCCCCTTGCACGCGCCTCCCCTGGACGACAGTGGGCTGCGAGGAGATGCCATCCCCCGCAGCCCTGAGGCCCCCCGGGGAGGAAGGGTCCCTCACGGCGGTCGTGACCGCCACCATCGGGTCTACCCGCCGTCAGGACACCCCCGCAAGGAACGCGGGGGCAATCCCCCGCATGTAGGGGTCATCGCACCGACATACGGCGCGTATCCTTCCGATCCGCGATCATCGCGCGCGACTACCGCCAGCGGCTTCCCCGCACGGCTTTCCCGGCGGGAGGCGCATAGAATCGACGGCACGCCCCTACCCCGGCGCTCCCCACCGCTCGGCGCATCCGCGATCCGGATCGCCCCTCTCCGAGGACCTGCCATGTCCAGCGAACCCATCACCGTCTCCATCCGCCGCGAGGTCGATCCCGCACGCATCGCCGAGGCGACGGCGTGGGTGCAGACCGGGGTCAACATGGCGCACAAGTATCCGGGATTCCTCGGCTCCGGCTGGGTGCGCGCCGGCGAGGACTCGCAGGTGTGGCACATGCTGTACCGCTTCGCGAACGAGGACACCCTGGTGGCGTGGGAGCGGTCGGGCGAACGCGCCTGGTGGCTGTCGATGGGCGAGGGCTTCATCCGCAGCGAGCGCTCACGGCGCCGCAGCGGCATCGAGGGATGGTTCGACGAGCCCTCCACCGGCACGATCACTCTGCCGACTGCCGAGGGCACGGCGACCGTCGCCGTCGTGAACGCCCCGCCGCGCTGGAAGCAGGCCGTCACGATCTGGTTGGGCTTCTTCCCGGTGAACCTGGCCTTCACCTCTGCGATGAGCCCGGTGCCGGGGTGGGATGCGCTGCCGATCTGGCTCCGCGTGCTGTGCACGACCCTGGTCCTGACGCCGATCATGACCTACTGGGTGCTCCCCTGGGTCACCCGCTCGCTGCGGAGCTGGCTCGCCCGCTGATCAGGTTCACAGGCTCCGGGCGGCGTCGCGCAGCATCCGCTCCACCGCGGTGACCGCCTCGCCGACGGCTCCGGGACGGCGAACCAGATACACCGTGTTGATGGGGGGATCCTCGGTCTCGCGGAGCACGATCAGTCGACCGTCCGCCCGTTCATCGGCGATCAGGTAGCTGGGCAGCACCGTCACCCCCGCTCCGGCGACGGCGGCCGCGGCGAGACCGCGCAGATCGGGGACCACGAGCGAAGGTTCGCGCTCCAGGCGCGCGCCGAACACATGACGCCAGTAGCGTCTCAGGATCGGCACATCCTGCGCGTACGCGAGGAGGGGGTGGGAGGCGAGCGCCTCGGCGCGCAGGTCTGCCGCCGCCGGGATGCCGAGCGAGGGCGAGGCCACCAGGACGAACTCCTCGTCGAACAAGGGGACCGCGGGCAGCCGCCGCCCGCGCGGCCGGACGGCGGAGAGCACGACATCGAGACTGCCTGCACCGAGCCGCTCCAGGAGATCGTCCGCGAGTCCGGCGGTGACCGTGAGCCGAAGGCCGCCGGCGACCGCCGGAGCCAGCGCCGGCATGACGACCGTGGCGAGGAACTCGGCGGCGCCGCCGAGCCTCACGGGGGCGATCTCGACAGGGCGGGAGGGATCTGCGCCGATCGCGATGGCCACAGCGTCGAGCGGGCCGGCCAGACGCGCCGCGAGATCGTCGGCGCGCGCGGTGGGACGGATGCCGCGCGCGTGCCGGGCGAACAGCGGCTCACCGAGCGTCGCCTCGAGCGACTGCAGCTGCGCCGTGACCGAGGACTGGGCGAGCCCGAGCATCCGCGCGGCCCCGGACACCGACCCGGCGCGGTATGCCGCCAGGAACGTGCGCCACAGGCCGAGATCCTGCAAACCATCGGTATTCCGATTGCTCATATCGGCAATCTATCGGAATCAGCACATAGAGGCGCTCGTTGTCCCGAGTATCCGCACACGCGCGGCATCCGCCGCCTCACCCCGGGAGATCGCATGTCCACCATCCTCTTCGTCGTCACCGGCGCCCGCACCTGGACCCTCGACGACGGCACCGCTCACCCCACCGGCTACTGGGCCGAAGAACTGCTCGCTCCCTACCGCATCCTCACGGAGGCCGGACACGATGTCGCCTTCGCCACCCCCGGCGGCGTCATCCCTGCCGTCGACTCCACGAGCCTGACCGACGGCGACGCCGAGGCGATCGCGCACATCGACGCGCTCTCGACCCCGCTCGTGCTCGCCGAGGTCGAGCCGGCCGCGTTCGACGCGGTGTACTACCCCGGCGGACACGGACCCATGCAGGATCTCGCCGTCGACGCCGACTCTGCGGCCCTGATCGCCGCGACGGTCGCCGGCGGCCGACCGCTCGCTGCCGTGTGCCATGGGCTCGCCGCGTTCCTGCCCGCCCGCTCCGCCGAGGGCGAGTCGGTGGTGGCCGGACGACGGATCACCGGATTCTCCGATGAGGAGGAGCGCCTCGGCGGACTCGCGGATCGCGCGCCGTACCTGCTCGAGACGTCACTGCGTGCGCTCGGGGCCGAGGTCGAGATCGCGGCACCATGGAGCGACCACACCGTCGTCGACGGCCTGCTCATCACCGGACAGAACCCGCAGTCCTCGACATCTGCGGCCCAGGCACTGCTGAGCGCGCTGGCCTGAGACTCGCGCGCTGACCGGGCTCAGATCACCCCGACCGAGGTGAACGCGAGCTCGGCCGCACCCAGCAGCAGTCGGTCGGCGGCGAGGGATGCCGAGAGGATGCGCAGCCCCTCGGCGTTCTCCGCCATCGCCCCGGTCGCGACGGCGGTGGCGAAGCCCTCGGGGTCGCTCTCGACGAGCATCGCGAGGAAACCGCCGAGCACGACCACGGAGGGGTTGAGGATGTTCACGGCATCCGCGATCGCCTGCGCGAGCACCACCCGCTGGCGCCGACTCTCCCCCTGTACATCGCCCGCGGTCTCGGACGCCGCGGCCAGCGCCTCGGCGAGCGTCGGGTCGTCCGCCGTCTGGAGCCCGAGCACGGCGAGCAGTCGCGCCCGGCTCACGGTGTCCTCGAGCACGATGGGCTCCGGCCCCTCCGCTCCGGCGGCGCGCACGCGGTTCTGCCCGAACTCGCCGGCGTATCCCCCGACGCCCCCGACCGGCAGGCCGTGGACGATGATCCCGCCGCCGATGCCCGAGGGGCCGCCGTTGAGATAGATGACGTCATCCGCACCCGCCGCAGCACCGAAGAGATGCTCGGCGAGTGCGCCCAGGCTCGCGTCATTGCCCACCGCCACCGGCAGGCCCGTCTGCGAAGCGACCAGGGCGCGCAGCGGCGCATCGACCCAGCCGAGGTGCGGGGCGTTGCGCACCAGCCCGTCGGCCGCACGCACCAGGCCCGGCACCGCGATCCCGATGCCGACGAGGCGGAAGCCGCGCAGCGCCTCGTCGCGCCAGCGTGCGATGACCTCCGCGACGAGCTCGGCGGTCGCCTCCGCACTCAGGAGGGCATCCGATTCGATCCGTTCGCGCAGCGCGATGCCCCTGGCGAGATCCACCGCGGCGATCTCGATCGCGTCGACCTCGGGGTTCACCGCGATGACCACGCGCCGGGGCGACGCCTCCACCACGGGCGAAGGGCGGCCGACCCGGCCGACGGGATCGGGCTCCCGCTCCACGACCCACCCGTCGCCGACCAGCTCGCCGACGAGATCGGCGACGGTCGACCTGTTCAACCCGGTCGCCGTCGTCAGCTGGGCGCGCGACTGCGGACCCCCCAGATGCACCAGGCGCAGGATGCGGGCGAGATTGCGGGCGCGCACGCCGTCGCCGTTGTCCTTCGGCGCAGCATCCGTCGTCACATCGTCCTCCATCGGGGTTCGGCGTCTCAGTCTAGAAGGCTGGACATCGTCATCCTCAGGTTATATGTTGTTGCTCACAACATTTTACGGGAAGCCGCCGTGCGGCACCATGCGAAGGAGCATCATGAGCCTCACCCCCACCCGCGCCGACAAGTTCTCGTTCGGCCTGTGGACCATCGGCTACAACGGCGCCGACCCGTTCGGCGGACCCACCCGCCCGGCGCTCGACGTCGTGCACGCGGTCGAGAAGCTCTCCGAGCTGGGCGCGTACGGACTCACTTTCCACGACGACGACCTGTTCGCCTTCGGCTCCACCGACGCCGAGCGTCAGACCCAGATCGATCGCCTCAAGGGTGCGCTCGCCGACACCGGCCTGATCGTGCCCATGGTGACCACCAACCTCTTCTCCGCCCCGGTCTTCAAAGACGGCGGCTTCACCTCCAACGACCGCCAGGTGCGCCGGTTCGCGCTGCGCAAAGTGCTGCGCAACCTCGACCTCGCCGCCGAGCTCGGCGCCAAGACGTTCGTGATGTGGGGCGGCCGTGAGGGTGCGGAGTACGACTCGGCGAAGGACGTCCGCAGTGCACTCGAGCGCTACCGCGAAGCCGTCAACCTGCTCGGCGACTACGTGACGGACAAGGGCTACGACATCCGCTTCGCCATCGAGCCGAAGCCGAACGAGCCGCGCGGCGACATCCTGCTGCCCACGCTCGGCCACGCGATCGCGTTCATCGACTCGCTCGAGCGCCCCGAACTCGTCGGCGTGAACCCCGAAGTCGGCCACGAGCAGATGGCGGGACTCAACTTCACCGCCGGGATCGCCCAGGCGCTGTTCCACGGCAAGCTCTTCCACATCGACCTCAACGGCCAGCGCGGCATCAAGTACGACCAGGACCTGGTGTTCGGCCACGGCGACCTGCACAACGCGTTCTCGCTCGTCGACCTGCTCGAGAACGGCGGCCCGAACGGCATCCCCGCCTACGACGGCCCGCGTCACTTCGACTACAAGCCGAGCCGCACCGAAGACGAGACCGGCGTCTGGGACTCGGCCGCCGCCAACATGCGCACGTACCTGCTGCTCAAGGAGCGGGCCGCGGCGTTCCGCGCCGACCCCGAGGTGCAGGAGGCCCTGGCCGCCGCGCGCGTGATCGAACTCGCCGCTCCCACCCTGGGCGAGGGCGAGTCATACGACGACCTGCTCGCCGACCGCAGCGCCTACGAGGACTTCGATGCGAACGCCTACTTCGGCGGCAAGGGCTTCGGATTCGTGCGGCTGCAGCAGCTCGCCACGGAGCACCTCCTCGGCGCCCGCTGAGTCCGAGCATGGCACTCGCACTCGGGGTCGATTCCTCGACCCAGTCCTGCAAGGTGGTCGTCACGGATGCGGCGACCGGCACGGTGGTGCGCACCGGCCGCGCCGCGCACCCGGACGGCACCTCGGTCGACCCCGAGTCGTGGTGGACGGCGCTGTCGGCCGCGATCGCCGAGGCTGGAGGACTCGACGACATCGAGGCCTGGGCCATCGGTGGACAGCAGCACGGGATGGTGGCGCTCGATGCCTCCGGCGCAGTCATCCGCGACGCCCTGCTGTGGAACGACACCCGCTCCGCGGACGCCGCGGCCGACCTCGTGGCCGAGTTCGGCACACAGGACCTGGTCGCGCGCACCGGCCTCGTGCCCGTGGCATCCTTCACGATCTCCAAGCTGCGCTGGCTGCGCGACCACGAGCCCGACAACGCGGCACGGGTGGCGGCGGTCGCTCTTCCGCACGACTGGCTGACCTGGCGCCTGCGCGGGTACGGTCCGGTCGGTGCGGAGGCCGCTCCGCTCGGCCCGGCGCTCGAGGAGCTGGTCACCGACCGCTCCGATGCCTCGGGCACGGGGTACTGGAACCCGGCCACCGGCGAGTACGACCGGGCACTGCTGGTCGCCGCGCTGGGTCACGACGCGGTGCTGCCGCGCGTGCTCGGCGCCGAGGAGTCGGTGCAGGATGCCGACGGTCGGCTCGTCGGCCCCGGTGCCGGCGACAACGCCGCCGCCGCGCGGGGACTCGGCGCCGGCCCTGGTGACGTGGTGGTGTCGATCGGCACCAGCGGCACGGTCTTCGGTGTGAGCGAGCGCCCCTCGGCGGACCCTTCGGGCATCATCGCGGGCTTCGCCTCGGCAGACGGCCACTTCCTGCCTCTCGTGTGCACGCTCAACGCGGCGCGGGTGCTCGATGTCACCGCGGCGTTGCTCGGCGTCGACCATGACGAGCTGAGCCGCCTCGCACTGGCGGCGTCGGCCGGCGCCGCCGGACTCACGCTCGTGCCCTACTTCGAGGGTGAGCGCACGCCGAACCTGCCCGACGCGACCGCCACGCTCAGCGGCATGACCCTCGCTTCGACGACACGGGAGAACCTGGCCCGCGCCGCGGTCGAGGGGATGCTGTCCGGACTCGGCGCCGGTCTCGACGCGCTGCGCGAGGCGGGGGTGCCTCTGCAGCGCGCACTGCTGATCGGCGGCGGGGCGCAGTCGGCCGCGGTACGGGCGATCGCGCCGGAGGTGTTCGGCATCCCGGTGGAGGTGCCGGAGGCCGACGAATACGTCGCGCTCGGCGCCGCCCGCCAGGCTGCGGCGCTGCTGCTGCGGTAGTGCGGCGCAGGTGCGGTCCTTCGGCCGCACGGCCTGCAGGAGATCTCACGGAATGCAGGAGCATCCGTCGGGATTCGTCCTGCAGGTCGCGAGATCTCCTGTGGATCGCGTTCATGCGGGATGCCGGAGCTTCGGACATCCCGCCTGGGCCTAGACGGCGAAGAGCCGCCAGGATGCGGCATGCGTCGCACCGGGCGCCAAGGTCACCAGGTCGACACCCGAGTTGAAGGCGTCGGGCGGACACGTCATCGGCTCGACAGCGAGCCCGATGCGGTGCGTCGCGGGAACAGCGGGGGTGTCGGCGGTGTGCACCTGCACCCACGGGCATCCCTCGTCCCACGCGAGTCCGACTCCGGCCCCGTCCGCCGTCACGAGACGCACCTCTGCGATGCCCTCCGTGCGCGTGAGCTGGGTGAAGGCGTGATCGATGAACACGTCGCCGATCGTCCGCGCGTCGCGAAAGTCCCACTCCGGATGCTCCGTCACCGGCTCCACCGCCACCGGGCTCAGCCGGTCGGGCGTCACGGTGAGCACCTCGGATGCCGGGAGCGTGAGCGTCCAGTCGTCGACGCGACCGGGACCGGCGACCAGGTACGGATGCGGTCCGGTACCCCAGGGCGCGGCATCCGCCCCGATGTTGCGCGCGGTCACGGTCTGACGCAGTCCGTCGGCCTCCAGACGGTATTCGACCTCGACCTCGATGCGGAACGGGTAGCCGGTCTGCGGCTCGATCACCGCGGCGAGCGCGATGCGGTCGTCGAGCACGAGACGGTCCTCGAACTCGACCCAGGCGAGGAGGCCGTGCAGCGCCTGGGCGCGCGCGGGCTCGGTCAGCGCGAGCTGATGCTCGACCCCGTCGAAGCGGTAACGGCCGTCCACGATGCGGTTGGGCCACGGCGCGAGGGTCGCACCGCGGTAGCCCGGCCGCACCTCGTCGGCGTCGAACGGCACGACCAGATCACGCCCGTCGAAGGTCAGTGCGCGCAATGATGCTCCGACGCTCGCGATGTCCGCCTCGTAGCCGTGACCCGTGATGCGCAGCTGCCGCCCTGAGCGCGGGGGCATCAGAGGCCCTGCGCCAGACGGTAGTAGGCCTGGTTCCAGCGGACCTGCTTCTGGAACTCCGGCAGCGTGGTGCTGTCGTCGATCACGAGCAGCTCGACCTCGGCCATCTCGGCGAAGTCGCGGAAAGCCTCGATGCCGACCGCGGTCGACATCACCGTGTGGTGCGCGGCTCCGGCGGTCAGCCAGGCGGCGGCGCTGGTCGTGAAGTCCGGCTGCGGCTTCCACACCGCGCGCCCCACCGGGAGCTTCGGGAGCGAGGCGCGCGGGGGCACGTTCTCGACCACGTTCGCGGTGAGACGGAACCGGTCGCGCATGTCGCTCAGCGCGACCACGATGGCGGGGCCGGGGTCGGCCGTGAACACCAGACGCACCGGGTCGTCCTTGCCGCCGATGCCGAGCGGGTGGATCTCGAGCGTGGGCTTCGCGGTCGTCAGCGACGGAGACACCTCGAGCATGTGCGCGCCGAGGATCAGCTCGTCACCCGGGGTCATGTCGTAGGTGTAGTCCTCCATGAGGCTCGCGCCGCCGGGCAGACCGGAACCCATCACGTTCGCGATGCGCACGAGCACGGCGGTCTTCCAGTCGCCCTCTGCGCCGAAGCCGTACCCCTCGGCCATGAGGCGCTGCACCGCGAGACCGGGCAGCTGCTTCAGGGCGCCGAGGTCCTCGAACGACGTGGTGAAGGCGCCGAAGCCGCCCTCCTCGAGGAAGGAGCGCAGCCCGACCTCGATCGCGGCGCCGTCGCGCAGCGAGGAGTGCCGGTCGCCCCCGCGGCGCAGCTCGGGGGCGACCTCGTACAGTTCCTCGTACTCGGCGATCAGGGCGTCGATCGCCGCGTCGGATGCCGCGGCCACGGCCTCAGCCAGCTCGTTCACACCCCAGGTGTTGACCTGCACCCCGAAGCGCAGCTCGGCCTCGGTCTTGTCGCCCTCGGTCACCGCGACGAAGCGCATGTTGTCGCCGAAGCGCGCCAGCTTCAGGTCGCGCGAGGCCGCGAGGCCCGCCGCCGCCCGCTGCCAGGTGCCCAGCTCACGGCGCAGACGAGGGTCGGAGGCGTGGCCGACGATGGTCTTGCGCGGCACGCCCAGGCGGGTCTGGATGTACCCGAACTCACGGTCGCCGTGCGCGGCCTGGTTCAGGTTCATGAAGTCGAAGTCGATGTCGGCCCAGGGCAGCTCGACGTTGGCCTGCGTGTGCAGATGCGCGAGCGGCTTCTGCAGTGCGTCGAGTCCGGCGATCCACATCTTCGCGGGGCTGAACGTGTGCATCCATGCGACGAGTCCGATCACGCGGTCATCGGCGTTGGCCTCGAGCGCGGTGCGCTTGATGGCGGCGGCATCCGTCAGCACCGGCTTCCAGACGATCTTCACCGGCACCTCGGCCGACTCGTCGAGCAGCCGCGCGATCTGCTGCGACTGCTCGGCCACCTGGGCGAGCGTCTCGGGACCGTAGAGGTGCTGGCTGCCGGTCAGGAACCAGACCTCGTAGCCGTCGAGGGAGGTGGTGAGTGCCATGGAAGTGCCTTTCAAGAGGTGCGGAAGTTCAGAGCGATGCGACGGCGGCGGCCTCGACGGCCAGACCTGCCCGGTAGCGATCGAGGTAGGAGGAGAAGCCGGCGACATCGGCCGGATCGGGGTCGGCGACCGAGACGGATGCCGCGGCGAAGACGTGTTCGTCGAGATACGCGCCCAGCGAGAGGTCGTCGGCGTGCGCGAGGTACGACGCGAGCACCGCGATGCCCCACGCCCCGCCTTCCGAGGCGAGTTCGCCGACCGCGACCGGCGCCGCGAGCGCCCCCGCGAGGAAGCGCTGGGCGACTCCGGCGGTGCGGAACATGCCCCCGTGCGCGAACATCCGGTCCAGTCCGACGCCCTCGGCGGTCAGCGTCTGCATGCCCAGGGCGAGCGTCCCGAACACGCCGTACAGCTGCGCGCGCACGAAGTTGGCGAGGCTGAAGTCGCTGTCAGGCGTGCGCACGAACAGCGGCCGTCCGGCGGTGAGCCCGGCGATCGGTTCGCCCGCGAGGTGGTTGTACGCGAGCAGTCCCCCGGCATCCGTCTCACCCGCGAGCGCTTCGCGGAACAGCACGTCGAACACGGCATCATCGTCGAGCGGCTGGCCGGCGGCGGCGGAGAAGCGCGTGAAGAGTCCCGCCCACGCCGCGAGCTCGCTGGCGCCGTTGTTGCAGTGCACCATCGCCACGGCATCGCCGGCGGGCGTCGTGACGAGGTCGAGTTCCTCGTGCGCCTCGGACAGCGGGCGCTCCAGCACCACCATCGCGAAGATGCTCGTGCCCGCGCTCACGTTGCCGGTGCGCGGTGCGACGGCGTTGGTCGCCACCATCCCGGTGCCGGCGTCGCCCTCGGGCGGGCAGAGCGGAATACCGGCACGCAGTGTTCCGGTGGGATCCAGCAGCGCGGCACCGGGGGCCGTGAGCGCACCGGCATCCGCGCCCGCCGCCTGGACGGCCGGGAGCAGCGCGGTCAGCGACGCGGGAAGGCGGTCCCCCACCAGCGCGGCGTAGTCCTCGAGCATCGCGGCGTCGTAGTCGGCCGTCGCGGAATCGATCGGGAACATGCCCGAGGCGTCGCCGACTCCGAGCACCCGCTCCCCGGTGAGCCGCCAGTGCACGTATCCGGCGAGCGTGGTCACGAAGTCGAGCTGCGGCACGTGCGGTTCCGCATCCACGACCGCCTGGTGCAGGTGTGCGATCGACCAGCGCAGCGGGATGTTCACACCGAGGGTCTCGCTCAGCGCGGCCGCGGCGACGCCGGTGTTCGTGTTGCGCCAGGTGCGGAAGGGCACGAGCAACTCGCCCTGCGCATCGAAGGCGAGGTAGCCGTGCATCATCGCCGAGATGCCGATGGCCCCGAACGTGTCGGGACGGATGCCGTGCTGCGCCTCCGCGTCGGTGACGAGGTCGGCGTAGGCGGCCTGCAGCCCGGTCCAGACCTCGTCGAGGGCGTACGTCCACAGGCCGTCTTCGAGCCGGTTCTCCCAGGCGAACGATCCGGTCGCGAGCACGTCGGTCGCGTCGGGGCCGATCAGGCAGGCCTTGATGCGCGTGGAGCCCAGCTCGATGCCGAGGCTCGTGCGTCCGGCGGCGATGTCATCGCGTGTGCTCATCGGCGGGCATCCGCACTCTGGCCGTACACGTTCTGGTATCGGTCGTAGAGCCGGTCGATCGCCTCCTGCGGGATGGGGATGAGCGGTCCGGCCTCGCGGGCCAGATGCACGGTGCGGGCGACGTCCTCGACCATGACCGCTGCCTTCACGGCATCCTTCGCGTCGGCGCCGATCGTGAACGGACCGTGGTTCTGCATGAGCACGGCTCGGGAGCGATGACCGCTGAGGGTCTCGACGATGCCGCGCCCGATCGAGTCGTCGCCGATGATCGCGAACGGACCGATCGGAACCGGGCCGCCGAACTCGTCCGCCATGGCCGTGATCACGCAGGGGATCTCCTCCCCGCGGGCTGCCCAGGCCACCGCGTAGGTCGAGTGCGTGTGCACGACTCCGCCGACCTCCGGCATGTTCCGGTAGACGTAGGCATGCGCGGCGGTGTCGCTGGAGGGCGAGCGGTCGCTGCCCAGAGTGCCGGGGATGACGGCACCGTCGAGATCGCACAGGATCATGTTCTCGGGCGTGAGGTCGTCATAGGAGACGCCGGACGGCTTGATCACGAACAGGTCGGCACCGGGCACGCGGCCGGAGACGTTGCCGCCCGTCCAGACGACGAGCCCGTAACGCACGAGTTCGCCGTGCAATCGGGCGACATCGGCGCGGACGGAGGCGATCGCGCGCTCGACGGTGGGATCGAACGGGGGGGCGTCGTTGCTCACAGGTACCTCTGGGGGTTCGTGACCGCTCACTGTGACCGGTCACAGAAGTGTGTCACGGGGGTTGCGGGCACGTCAAGCACACGCTCGCCTCCGCGCCGCTCCACAACTCCGGAGATCCGGGGCTGGAGCACGGCGCGCGGCGCGGAACCACGCCGAGCCGCCACCCCACGTGTGGCGGATCTCCGGAGTTCTGGAGGTCTCGCGCGGGAGCGGATGCGCGGCGGGGCGCCGGATGTGCGGCGGCTCGACGCCAGCGGGCGTCAGCGGGGCGGAGCCACCGAGGCGCGGGCGATCAGCTCGGGGGCGACCGGCGCCAGGGCCTCGGTCGCCACCCCGCCGATCACGGCGGCCACGGCCCGGCGCGCGAGCTCGTCGAAGTCTTGACGGACCGTGGTGAGCTGCGGCCAGTAGTACGCGGCGTCCGGGATGTCGTCGAACCCGACCACGCTGATGTCACCGGGCACCGAGAGCCCCGCCTCGTGCAACCCGCCGAGCAGACCGAGCGCCATCTGGTCGTTCGCCGCGAAGACCGCTGTGACACCCGAGGACCGCACGGCGGCGACGGCCGCGTACCCGGATCCGGCCGACCAGTCACCCTCGATCACGGGCCCGGCGTCCAGGCCCCGCGCGGCGAGCTCGGCGGCGAAACCGTCCGCCCGCGACTCGGCCTCGAGCCAGTCGGCAGGACCGGCCAGATGCGCGATGCGCGTGTGCCCGGCGTCGGCCAGAGCCGCGACGGCGAGGCGGGCGCCCGCGGCCTGATCGACAGACAGCCCCCGCGCGCCCTGGCCGGCGGAATGCAGCGTGATCACCGGTACGTCGATGCGCAGGTCGTCGAGCACGGCCAGGGTGCGGGCGTGCGGTGCGACGACCACGATGCCCTCGACACCCTGCGCGACCAGGTGGTCGACGGCCGCGACGACGGCAGCCGCGTCCCCGGCATCCGCGAATGCCGCGCTGACCCAGTACCCGGCATCGCGCGCCGAGGCCTCGAGTGCCGCGATGCTGCGCGACGGGCCGTACTGCAGCGCGTCGGAGGCGAGCACGCCGAGCGTGCGGGAGCGCCGGGTGCCCAGCGCGCGCGCCGCGTTGTTAATGCGGTAGCCGAGCTCCGTCATGGCCGCGCGCACGCGCTCCTGCGTCTCGGGAGCGACGTCGGGGTGGTCGTTCAGCACCCGCGACACGGTCTGTCGGGAGACTCCGGCGAGGGCGGCGACATCGCGCACGCCGACGGTTCGACGGGGCTCGCTGCTCGTGTCACTCACGCCGACGAGTGTACGACGACGGATGCCACCGCCTCGCCGCCGTGCCACTCTGGTGACATGCGCATCGCTCTCACTGGCTCATCCGGCAAGCTCGGCAGCGTCGTCGCGCGGGAGCTCCGTGCGAACGGCCATGAGGTCATCGGCATGGACGTCGCCGGCACCCGCGGTCCCCACTTCGTGCAGGTCGATCTCACCGACTACGGCCAGGTCATCGACGCTTTCACGGGCGTGGGCGACCGTCACGACGGCATCGATGCCGTCGTGCATCTGGGGGCGATCCCTGCCCCCGGCATCCGCAGCGATGTCGCGACCTTCCACAACAACATGCCCGCCACGTTCAACGTGTTCTGGGCCGCAGTGCGGCTCGGCATCCGCCGCATCGTCTACGCATCGAGCGAGACCGTGCTCGGCCTGCCGTTCGATGTACCGCCGCCCTATGCTCCGGTCGACGAGGACTACCCCGCCCGACCGGAATCGGTGTACTCACTGGTGAAGACGCTCGAGGAGCAGCTCGCGAGCGAGCTGGTGCGCTGGTACCCCGACGTGTCGATCACGGCCCTGCGCTTCTCGAACGTCATGGCCCCCGAGGACTACGCCGAGTTCCCGGAGTTCGACGCCGACGCCCTGCGCCGCAAGTGGAACCTGTGGGGCTACATCGACGCCCGTGACGGCGCCCAGGCGGTGCAGCGGGCGCTCGAGGGCGCCGCCCCCGGCTTCGACCGGTTCATCATCGCGGCCGCCGACACCGCGATGTCGCGTCCGAACGCGGAACTGCTCGCCGAGGTCTTCCCCGACGTGCCGCTCACGCGCGAGGTCGGGCCGAACGAGACGCTGTTGTCGATCGACAAGGCGCGCCGCGTGCTGGGGTACGACCCGCAGCACTCCTGGCGCGACCACGTCTGACCGCGGGCCCTTCGACGGGCTCAGGGACCCCGCGCGACGCCGAACTCAGCGGCGGGCGATGGTCGAGCCGCGGATCACCAGCCGTACGGGCATGTGGTGCGCGCCCTCGCCGATGTCGACACCGTCGATCGCGTCGAACACCCGCTGGGCGGCCTGGCGTCCGAGCTGCTGCAGGTTCGCGTCGATGCTGGTGAGCTCGGGGCGCGCGTTGGTGGCGAGCACCTCCCAGTTGTCGTAGCCGATCACCGCGAGGTCGTCGGGCACGGAGCGACCGAGGTCACGCGCGGAATCGAGCACACCGCGGGCGATCTGGTCGGAGCCGCAGAAGACCGCGTCGATGTCGGGATGCCGCTGCAGCAGCAGCGCGCCGGCGTCGCGACCCCAGTGCTCCGTCCACTCCGAGAGCATCGGCTCGCCGACCAGTTCGAGCCCGGCCTCGCCGAGCGCGGCCCTGGCTCCGGCGAGACGGTCCTGCGCCGCCGCGTAGGACGGCTCCCCCGAGATGTGCGCGATGCGCCGCCGCCCGCACGCGAGGAGGTGCTCGATCGCGAGACGTCCGCCGGCGTAGTTGTCGGGGGTGAGCGAGAGGTCGCGCGGATCGTCCGACGGCGCGTAGGCGTAGACCACCGGCACCGGGATGTCCTGGCCGAGCGAGGGGCGGGGGTCGGTCTGCCTGCCCACCACGATGATGCCGTCGACGCGCCGACTCAGCAGCTCCTTGAGGTGGTGCTGCTCGCGGATGGCGTCGCCGCGCGCATCGCACAGGAACACGTTGATCCGCCCGGCGCCGAAGGCGTCTTCCGCGCCCATCAGGATCGGGATCATGAAGCGGCCTTCCAGGTCGCTCGTGAGCAGTCCGACGGTGCCGGTGCGCCCCGCGAGCAGGCCGCGCGCCATCGCGTTGGGCGTGAAGGAGAGCTCATCGGCGATCGCCTGCACCCTGGCCCTGGTCACGGCGGAGACATCGCCCCGGTCGTTCAGCGCCTTGGATGCCGTCGAGATCGACACCCCGGCGCGCGCGGCGACATCGCCGAGGGTCACCGCCCGTGCTCCAGTCGCGTCGCTCATCCCACTCCCTGTTGCTGAAAGGTTATCGGAACGAGGGTTGACGCCCTCGCCGAAACCACGCTATACCTTCTCGAAAGGGTTTTCGTAGATTTCGAAGAACCTGATCTCCACACCCGCGCTGCACTGTCGAAGCGCCACACCGCACCCGCTCGAGGACGAGCCAAGAGGAGCTCCCACCCATGAACACCACCCGCACCCACGCCGTGCGCCGCGCATCCGCTGCGGTCGTCGCGGCCGGACTGCTCGCCGGCGCACTCGCCGCCTGCGCGCCCGCCGCCGACGACACCTCCGACGAGCCGATCACGGCCGAAGGCACCGACGACGGCTCGACCCTGACGCTGTGGACCCGCGCTCCGATCGAGCGCCAGGCCAAGCTGCTCGTCGACGCCTACAACGACAGCCACGAGAACCAGGTCGAGCTCACGGTCGTCCCCAACGACGACTACGTCGCCAAGGTGGGAGCCGCAGCCGGCTCCAACGGCCTCCCCGACCTGTTCGCCGCCGACATCGTCTACGTCCCCAACTGGGCGCAGCAGGGGCTCTTCGCCGACATCTCGGAGCAGATCGACGGCCTCGACTTCAAGGACGAGATCAACCAGGGTCACCTCGCAGCCGGCACGGTCGACGGCGCCGAGTACGTGCTGCCGTTCGCCCTGGACCTCTCGATGCTGTTCTGGAACAAGGAGCTGTTCACCGAAGCCGGCCTAGACCCCGACAAGGCACCGGCCACGCTCGAGGAGTTCGCGGATGCGGCCAAGGCCGTGCAGGCCCTGAACAAGCCCGACACCTACGGCACCGCGACCGGCCTCAACTGCGGCGGATGCCTGGTCTTCACCTGGTTCCCGTCGGTCTGGGCCTCCGGCGACCAGGTCATGAACGAGGACGGCACCGAGTCCCTGCTGAACGGCGACTCCGCCCAGGCCGTGTACGACACCTGGGCCGATCTGGAGGAGGCGGGAGCCGTGCTCCCCAGCTCGACGGACGAGGCGGGCCCGACGTGGACTGCGGCCTTCAGCGAGGGCAAGGTCGGCGTGATGCCGTTCCCCGCCACGCTGCTGCCGTCTCTCGAGTTCGACGCCGGTGTGGCCGGCATCCCCGGTGTCGACGGCGGGGTCTCGACGTTCGTCGGCGGCGACGGCATCGGCATCTCGAAGGACTCGAAGAAGTCCGCGCAGGCCTGGAACTTCCTCAACTGGATGATGTCGGAGGATGCGCAGGTCGAGGTGCTCGCGAAGGACGGCAACGCCGTCTCCCGCGGCGATCTGGCGAACAACGAGTACGCCGCTGCCGACCCGCGCCTGGTCACGATCAACGAGGTCGCAGCGCAGGGCAGCACGCCGGTCGCGCTGAACTTCCAGCAGGCGTTCAACGCACCGGGCAGCCCGTGGCTCTCGCTCATCCGCAACCGCGTGCTCAACGGGGACGACTCCGTCGACGCCGACAACGACGAGATCACCGCGATCCTCTCGCAGTGATCCCCCGGTGGGGGCGGCGCACACCGTCGCCCCCACCCTCCGACGACGTAGTGAAAGAGACCCAGATGACTTCGACCGCAACGCCGCTGCGCCGACGCCGCGCGCGCACCGGGTTCGGCGGCCCCGTGCAGGGATGGCTGTACGCCGCACCGACGGCGATCTTCGTGGCGCTGCTGTTCGTGGTGCCGCTCGTGCTGGTGCTGCAGATGTCGGCATCCGACTGGCCGCTGCTGAGCGGCAACCGCGGCCTGAACTTCCCCGAGAACTACGTGGACGCCGTCACCCACCGCCTGTTCTGGGACTCGATCCGCTTCACCCTGCTGTACACCGTCATCACGACCGTGATCCTGATCGGCCTCGGACTGGGCCTCGCCCTGCTGGTGCAGGAGTCCACGCGGTGGAAGGGGTTCCTCCGCACGGCGTTCCTCATCCCGAGCGCGCTGGGCCTGGCCTCCGCCTCGCTGCTGTTCTACGTGCTCTACTCCCCCATCGCCGGCCCGTTCGCCGCCCTGATGAAGTCCTGGGGGATCACGTTCCTCGGCACCCCCGAGGGCGCACTGTGGTCGACGATCTTCCTGATCGTGTGGCGCTTCGCCGGCTTCTACATGCTGCTGATGCTGGTCGGCCTGCAGGGCATCCCGGATGACGTCTACGAGGCCGCCCGCATCGACGGCGCCAGCCGCTGGCAGACCTTCCGCGACATCACGGTTCCGCTACTCAAGCCGACATTCGCGCTGACCACCGTGATGTGCGTCACCGGATCGCTGCTCGCCTTCGAGCAGTTCTACATCCTGACCAAGGGCGGACCCGACAACAGCACCATGACCGTGGTGCAGCTGATCTACAACGTCGCCTTCCAGGGCCAGAACAGCCTCGGCATCGCCGGCGCCCTCTCGGTGATCGTGCTGCTGGCACTGATCGTCATCAACGTCTTCCAGCTGCGCGCCTTCCGGCGTCCGGACGAGAGCTGAGCACCATGTCGAACAATCAGACCCTGACGCGCACGATCGTCGCGCCGAATCATCAGCCGACCGTGCCGCGCTACCGCTCGAAGACGACGCGCATCATCTTCGGCATCCCCTACTGGGTGTTCACGACGGCTCTCGCGGTGATCTTCCTCTACCCGCTCATCTGGACCGGCGTCTCGTCGGTGAGCCCGAGGGCCGGCACCAGCCAGACCGACGGCTGGGGCTTCGGCAACTACGCCGCGCTCGGCGAATACCAGGCGGGCATCTGGGTGTACCTCGGCAACTCCCTGTTCGTCTCGGTGCTCACGGTCGCCCTCACGCTGTTCATCTCGCTGCTGGGCGGATACGCGTTCGCGCGGTTCTCGTTCCCCGGCAAGAACGCACTGTTCCTGCTGACCCTGGCGATCCTGATGGTGCCTTACGCGACGCTCCTGATCCCGCTGTACGTGATCCTGAACGCGGTGGGCCTGCAGAACTCGCTGGTCGGCGTCGCGCTGGTGATCACGATGTTCCAACTGCCGTTCTCGATGTTCATGATGCGCATCTCGTTCGAGTCCGTGCCGAAGGAGATGGACGAGGCGGCGATGGTCGACGGCTGCTCCAGCTGGGGCGCCCTGTGGCGCGTGCTGCTGCCGGCCGTGAAGCCGGGCCTGGTCACGGTCGGCCTGTTCGCCTTCCTGACGGCGTGGAACGACTTCATGGCGCCGCTGATCCTGATCAACGATTCCAACCGGATGACGCTGCCTCTCGCGGTGACGAACCTCCGCGGTCAGGTGCAGGGCGTCGTCGACTACGGCGCGACCGAGGCGGGGGTCGTCGTACTGGCGCTGCCCTGCATCGTGCTCTTCCTGATCCTCCAACGACACTATGTGCGCGGATTCATGTCCGGCGCTTTCAAGGGATGACGATGTTCGACAGCACTGCACCGGTCGCCCCGGTGGTTCCCCGCCATGGGCGCCTGCGCCCGCTCGGCCTCTCCGAGGTACGCATCACGGGAGGGTTCTGGGGCGAGCGCCAGGACGTGAACGGCGCGGCGACGCTCACGCACATCGAATCGCGGCTCGAGTCCGAGGGGTGGCTGCCGAACTTCGACCTCGCCGCCGCGGGCGCGCTCCCCGAAGGACGCCGCGGGCGGGAGTTCGCGGACTCGGAGGTCTACAAGTATCTCGAGGCCCTCGCCTGGGAGATCGGGCGTACGGATGCCGCCGCCGCCGACCCGCTCGAGCAGCGGTTCCGCGCCGTGGTCTCCCGGATCGCCGCCGCCCAGGAGTCCGACGGCTACCTGAACACGCGCTTCGGTCGGCCCGGACAGGGCGACCGGTGGTCGGATCTGGAGTGGGGACACGAGCTGTACTGCCTCGGGCACCTGTTCCAGGCGGCCGTGGCCCGCCACCGCACCCGTCCGGACGCCGACGACGGGCTGGTCGGCATCGCCCGCCGTGCCGCCGACCTGGTGTGCCGGGAGTTCGGGGCGGACGGACGCGATGCGATCTGCGGTCACGCCGAGGTGGAGGTCGGCCTCGCCGAGCTCGGCCGTGCGCTCGACGAGCAGCGCTACATCGACCAGGCCGCGCTGTTCGTGGAACGGCACGGGCGCGGCTCCCTGCGCGAGATCGAGTGGGGGCAGGAGTACTTCCAGGACGACGTGCCGGTGCGTGACGCCGAGGCGCTGCGCGGGCACGCCGTGCGGGCGAACTACCTGGCGTCCGGGGCGACCGATGTCGCGGTCGAGCGCGACGACGCCGCCCTGCTCGACGCGCTGCGGGGCCAGTGGGAACGCACGGTCGAGCGCCGCACCTACGTGACCGGCGGCCAGGGTTCGCACCATCAGGACGAGGCCTTCGGCGACGACTGGGAGCTGCCGCCGGACCGCGCCTATTCCGAGACCTGCGCGGGCATCGGCTCGGTGATGTTCTCGTGGCGTCTGCTGCTGGCGACCGGCGAGACGGCACACGCCGACCTGATCGAGCGCACGCTGTTCAACGTCGTGGCGACCTCGCCGGCGCCGGACGGGAAGGCGTTCTACTACGCCAACACGCTGCATCAGCGCGTTCCGGGTGTTCCGGCCGACCCGGAGGGCACCTCGCCGCGGGCCTCGTCGTCGCTGCGGGCGCCGTGGTTCGAAGTATCGTGCTGCCCGCCGAACGTGGCGCGCACCTTCGCCAGTCTCGCCGCGTATGTCGCCACGGCCGATGACGAGGGCGTGCAGCTGCATCAGTATGCCCCCGCACAGGTGCGCACGAGCTTGCCAGACGGACGAGCCGTGGCCTTCGACGTCGCGACCGGGTATCCCGTCGACGGCACCATCCGGATCACGATCGTCGAGGACGCGGAGTTCGTGCTGACGCTGCGGGTGCCCTCCTGGGCGTCGGACGCGGTGCTGCGGGTGACGACGGAAGAGGGGCTCTCGGAGAAGTCCGTGCTGCCGGGGACCGCGGCGGTGGAGCGGGCGTTCCGCGTCGGCGACGTCGTCGAGCTCGTGCTGCCCCTGGTCGCACGGGTGAGCGCGCCGCATCCCATGATCGACGCGGTACGCGGATGCGTGGTCGTCGAGCGCGGACCCGAGGTGTGGGCGCTGGAATCGGTCGATTTCGGGGCGGATGTGGCAGAGGCCGTCGTCGCCGGAGACCCTGTCGAGGTCGAGGGACGGGTGGCGCTGCCGCTGCGGCGCCGGTCCTCGGGCGAGGTCGCCGAGGTGCCGCTGGTGCCGTATCACGACTGGGCGCAGCGCGGCCCTTCGACCATGCGGGTCTGGGTGCCGACGGTCTGATCAGGCGCGGGACCGGGGATTTCTCCCGGTCCCGTGACCTCGGCGGCGCGCGTCCCGGCGCTACCGTGGAGCCATGCGTTCGACTCAGCGCCCGCCCCGCGCCCTCCGGTTCGGCCTCATCGGCATCGCAGCCTTCAACCTGCTCTCGGCGCTGGCCGGCATGGTGGGCCTGACCGTCGGTGGCGGGATGGGGCTCCCGCTCGCATGGATCGAGGGGAGCATCTTCTCGTCGTACTTCTGGCCCGGCGTCATCCTCGGGATCGTCGTCGGCGGGGTGCAGGTGCTCGCACTGCTCTCGCAGCTGCGCGGCTACCGCGTCGCCTGGGGCCTGCACGCCGCCGCCGGCCTGACGATGATGATCTGGATCTTCGTGGAGATCGCGATCATGCTCGTGTGGTCTCCCCTGCACGGGATCTACTTCGTCACGGGGCTGCTCCAGACGATCCTCGCGGTGCTCGCCCTCGGGGCGTGGCCGCGGCCGTTCCTCGCGCGGACACCGCGCGCCTGAGACGACGAACGCTCCACCCGAACTCAGCGGTCGGGTGGAGCGTTCGAGCGGACGCGCTCGCTATTCCTTCTTGCGCGTCACCACGCGCTGCAGCAGCACGAAGACCAGCAGGATGCCGCCCGTGATGATGGTGGTCATCTCCGGGGGGATGCCGCCGTCGCGGGTGATGAGCACGGTCATGAGGCCGAGCACGAGCGCTCCGACGACCGAGCCGAGCACGTAGCCGTAGGCACCGGTGAGAACCGTTCCTCCGATGACGGCGGCGGCGATCGCGTCGAGCTCCCAGCCGATGCCGGTGATGTTCTGGGCCGTCCCGAGCCGGGCCGTGTAGAGCACGGCGGCGAGCCCGGCGAGCGAGCCGCTGATCACGTAGACGAGGACCTTGGTGCGCGGCACGGGGAGCCCCATCAGCAGCGCGGAGTTCTCGGATCCGCCGATCGCGTAGACGGTGCGTCCTGTCCGGGTGCGGTGCAGCACGAAGAAGGCGACGAGCACCACGACGATCGCGATGATCACGGCCGGGGTGATGACGAGGTCGTTCACCTTCGGTCCGTCGATGATCTTGATCTTCTCGGCGATCAGCCGGATCGGCGACTCGGCCGGGAGCTGCTCCGGCTTGGTGCTCAGCAGGGACGCGAGGCCGCGCCCGAGGAACATCATGGCGAGGGTCGCGATGAACGGCTGCACGTTGAAGTATCGGATCAAGACGCCGGAGACGAGTCCGAAGAGCCCTCCGATGACGATCATGAGCACGATCACGACGAGCGGATTCCACCCGGCGTTCGAGAGCATGACGCCCGCGACCGACGAGACCGCGATGACCGAGCCGACCGACAGGTCGATGCCGCCGGTGAGGATGACGAACGTGAGGGCGACGGCGAGCACGATGAGGTGCGCGTTGTTGATCAGCAGGTTCGACAGGGTGCTCGCCTGCACGATCTTCCCGTAGGCGATCTCGCCGTACACGATCATGCCGACGAAGATGATCACCGAGGCGATGGTCGGGACGACCGACGGATTCGCGGTGAGCTGACGACGCATCCGATCGAGGAAGCTCGGGCCGGCACTCTGGACGGGTGCTGCTGCGATGACGCTCATGCTGCCGCCTCCTTCATGATCTCGACTCGCGGCGAAGGGGTCTGCGCCTTCTTGCGACGTTGGAACCAGCTGCGCACCCGCTCGGACTGCAGCAGGCAGATGGCGACGATCACGATCGCCTTGAATGCCGGGGTGGCGGACGACGAGACGCCGAGGAACAGCACGGTCTTGTCGAGGGTCGCGATCAGGAGGGCACCGACGAAGGCGCCGCTGAGCGAGAACTTGCCACCCGCGAGCGAGGCTCCTCCGATGACGACGGCGAGGATCGCGTCCAGCTCGAGCTGGTAGCCGGTGCGGGAGATGTCGACCGTCATGACGCTGCCGACCGACATCACCCCGGCGATGCCCGCGAGGATGCCGCTGAGCACGTAGGTCGTCAGCAGGAGGCCCTTCGGCTTGATCCCGGCCATCCGGCTCGCCTTGGGGTTGATGCCGATGGCCTCGATCATGAGGCCGAGGGCGCTGCGGCGCACCACCCACGCCACGACCAGGACGATCACCACGGCGAGGAGGAACACCACGGGGATGCCGATGACGAAGCCGTTCGCGATCCACCGGAACGGATCGCTCGACGCCGCCGTGTTCTGGCCGCCGGTGATGACCTTGGCGATGCCTCGCCCGGCGAGCATCAGCACGAGGGTCGCGATGAACGGTTGCAGCCCGACGTAGGCGACGAGGATGCCGTTCACCGCGCCGAGGATCGCCGTGACGAGCAACGCGAGCCCCACGGCGGCGAGGGCGACGCCGACCGAGCCGGAGTCGTTCGCCGCTGCGAGGAACTCCATCGACACTGCTCCGGCGACGGCCATCAGCGAGCCGACCGAGAGGTCGATGCCGCCGGTCGCGATCACGAGCGACATGCCGATCGCGATCATCATGATCGGTGCCGCCTGGCGGAGGATGTCGATCAGGTTGCCGACGAGGTTGCCGTTGTTCGGGTTGATCGAGATCGCGAGATATGTCGGATCCTTCAGCACGTTCAGCGCGAGCAGCGCGACGATCGCGACGATGCCCCAGAAGAACGGTTTGCGGATCAGGTCGCGCCACATGGACGCACGAGCGGATGCGCTCATCGGGTCTCCCCCTCGAGGGTCTCTGGCTGCACATCGGAAGCGGCGACGGGTGCGACGTGGACGACCTCGATCGCGTCGAGCTCCTGCTCGAGAGTCGTCGCCGCGGCCTCCACACCGTGCGCGGCGATCACGTCGACGATCTCCTGCGCCGTGACGTCGGGGCCGTTCTGGATCTCACCGATCTTGCTGTGGTCCTTGAGCACGACGATCCGCTCGGAGAGACGCACGACCTCCTCGAGCTCGGACGAGACGAAGACGACGGCGACGCCCTGGTCTGCGAGCTCCGCGACGGCCTCCTGGATCTCGGCCTTCGCGCCGACATCGATGCCTCGGGTGGGTTCATCCAGGATCAGGAGTTCCGGCTCGGTGGCGAGCCACCGTCCGAGGAGCACCTTCTGCTGGTTGCCGCCCGAGAGGTTCTTGATCATCCGCTCCGGATCGGCCGGTCGCACGTTGAGCGCCGCGATGTACTTGTCGACGATCGCGTCCTGCTCCTTGCGCGGCATGGGCCGCGCCCACCCGCGCTTGGCCTGGACGGCGAGGATCATGTTCTCGCGGATCGTGAGGTCGCCGATGATGCCCTCGTCCCGACGGTTCTCGGTCGAGAAGGCGATGCGCTGCGAGAGAGCGGCGGACGGCGAGGAGAGATCGACCTTGCGCCCCTTGACGGTGATCTCGCCGGACTCGCTGCGGTCTGCGCCGTAGAGCAGACGCGCGAGTTCGGTGCGCCCCGAGCCGAGGAGCCCGGCGAAGCCGACGACCTCCCCTGGACGGATCTCGAGGTCGGTGGCGTGCACCGCGCCGGCGCGCGAGATGCCGGATGCCGAGAGGAACGCCGCCTCGTCGGCGTCGCGCGGGGTGGTACGGCGGTTGCCGCCGAGCGACTTCAGCGCATCGAGGTCCTTGCCGATCATCCGGGAGATGAGCGCATGCCTGTCGAGGTCGCGGGTGAGGTACTCGCCCTCGTACTGCCCGTTGCGCAGGACCGTGAGACGGTCGCTGATCGCATAGATCTGGTCGAGGAAGTGCGAGACGAAGAGGATCGCGACGCCCTGGTCGCGCAGGGTGCGCATCACGGTGAAGAGACCCTCGACCTCCGCGGCGTCGAGACTCGACGTCGGCTCATCGAGGATGAGGACCTTGGCCTTGATCGCCATGGCCCTGCTGATCGCGACGAGCTGCTGCATCGCGATCGAGAGCGTGGAGAGCGGCTGGTGGGTGTCGAGATGGTCCAGCCCGAGCCGGGCGAGCGCCTCGGTGGCGGCGCGGTGGGTGGCCCGCCAGTTGACGCCGAGGACACCGCGCACCTCGTGCCCGAGCATGACGTTCTCACCGATGGTGAGGTTGGGGGCGAGGTTCACCTCCTGGTAGACGGTCGAGATCCCGGCGGCCTGCGCGTCGCCCGTGCCGGCGAAGCTGCGCTCCTGGCCGGCGACGACGATCGAGCCTGCATCGATCCGGTAGACACCGGTGAGGGCCTTGATCAGCGTCGACTTGCCCGCGCCGTTCTCTCCCATGAGCGCGTGGACCTCGCCCTGGAAGAGGCGGAAGTCGACTCCGTCGAGTGCCTTCACGCCGGGGAATTCGATGGTGATCCCGCGCATCTCGACGATGGGCAGTTCTTCGTTCATCGTTGTCTCTCCGTCTGTCCGGCCTCGGGGACGACGCCGTCGGCGCCGTCCCCGAGGTCACGGGGTGGTGCTCAGTACTTGCGGTCCGCCAGAACGGCCTTGGCCGCATCCGCCGAGTCGAACGCCTCGCTCGGAACGATGATGTAGGACTCGACCGAGTCGCCGGCCAGAGCCTTCTCGACGACCTCGAGTGCCGTCTCACCGAACAGCGGGTTGTACTCGTGCACGTAGCTGAGCTGACCGTCGGCGAGCGCCTGCATCGCGTTCTTCGTACCGTCGATCGTGGCGATCTTCACGTCGGTGCCGATGACCAGACCGGCTTCCTCTGCGGCCTGAGCTGCGCCGAGACCCATCTCGTCGTTCTGGGCGAAGACGAACTGGATGTCGTTGTTGTTGGCCTTGAGCATGGTCTCGAAGACGCTCTTGCCCTCCTCCGCCGACCAGTTCGCGGTCTGGGCGTCGACCTTGTTCAGCGTGGAGTCGCCGAGGCCCTCGTCGAAGCCCTGGTTGCGCTCGTTCACGACGCCGACACCGGCCGGTCCTTCGAGGACCACGTAGTTGCCGCCGTCGGGGAACTCGGCTGCCGCCCAGGTTCCGACCTCCTTGGCGACCTCGATGTTGTCGGGGGCGATGCGGGTGACGTACAGGCTCGTGTCGTTGGGCTCGATGCCGCGGTCGAGCAGGATGACGGGGATCTCAGCCTCCTGCGCGAGCTTGAGGGAGTCCTCCCAGCCGCTGGCCTCGGTCGCCGACAGGAGGATCACATCGACGTCCTCATCGACGAACGACGTGAACGCGTCGATCTGCGACTTCTGGTCGAGGTTCGTGGCGGGGGCGTACTTCAGGTTGAAGCCGGCCTCTTCCGTGAACGTGTCCTGGATGTTGCTCTCGTTCGCCTGACGCCATGCGCCCTCGGGGCCGACGGCGACGAAACCGACCGTGGTGAGCTCTCCCGAGTCGCCGGAGTCACCGGCATCGCCGGAGTCTCCGCTCGAGCATGCGGTCAGACCGAGCGCGAGCGCGCCGACGGCGACGAGCCCCAGAACTGTACGAGTGCGCTTCATTGCAGACATTTGATCTCCTCCTCGAGATTCCGGGTCGTTTCCCGGGGGTGGACCGTGCCGGTCCAGATGTGATGACAGGACGCCTGGAGGGGCGTCGCGTGGATCATGTTACCGGGAACAATTTTCGGAACACAAGCACATCCGGAGATTCGGGGGCGGTTCGTGATGAATTCGTTGTTACCGGACACACCTCAGTCGTCCAGCGGATCCAGTTCCGCGGCGATCAACTCCACGACGCTGTCGACCGTCACCGCGGGACCGTTGCTGAGTTCGCCGATCTTGTCGCGGTCCTTGAGCACCACGATCCGGTCGCTGAGGCGCACGACCTCTTCGAGCTCGGAAGAGATGAAGACCACTCCGACACCGTCTCCGGCGAGCTGGCTGACCCGCCGCTGGATGTCGAGCTTCGCGGCGATGTCGATGCCACGCGTGGGCTCGTCGAGGATCAGCACGTGAGGCCTGGTCGCCAACGCGCGCGCGAGCAGCACCTTCTGCTGCGTGCCTCCGGAGAGGTGACCCGCCGGTCGCGCGAGATCCGCGGGGTCCAGGTGCAGCGTCTCGACGTAGGTGTCGGCGAGCGCCGCGATCTCCGACGGAGACAGCGGTCTCGTCCATCCGCGCAGTGCCTGCAGCGAGAGCACGATGTTCTCGCGCGCGGTCAGCTCGGCGATAATGCCGTCCGTTCTCCTGTTCTCGACCGACATCGCGATCCGGCTCTTCAACGCGGCCGAGGGACTGCGCAGCTGCACACGGTCGCCGTCGACCCTGAGCTGACCGCTGTCCGCGCGGAGCGACCCGCCCAGCAGCGAGGCGAGTTCGGTGCGTCCGGAGCCGCGGAGCCCTGCGAGCCCGACGATCTCTCCCCGGTACACGTCGATGTCGGTGGGATCGAGCTCCCCGCGGCGACCGACCCCCGTCGCCCGCAGTGCAGGTTCACCATCGGCCGCGTAGTGATGAGCCTTGCGTTCGGAGCCGAGCGCGCGCAGCGCCTCGAGATCCTTGCCCAGCATCTGCGAGATGAGGTCGGCCCGCTCGAGCTCGCGCGTGGGGGTCTCGGCGATCCGACGCCCACCGCGCAGCACCGTCATCCGGTCGCTGATCGCGAAGGCCTGCTCGAGGAAGTGCGACACGAACAGGATCGCGACCCCGCGGTCGCGGAGCCCCCTGATCACCCGCATCAGCAGATCGACCTCGGGGCGATCCAGGCTCGACGTCGGCTCGTCGAGGACGAGGATGCGCGGGTCGTCGACCATCGAGCGGGCGAGCGCGACCAGCTGCTTCTGTGCGGGCGACAACATCCCCATGGGCGTCCGCGGATCCATGTCGTCCAGACCGAGTCGGGACAGCGCGTCCGCGGCATCCGCCCTCGTGCGCTTCCAGTCGATGCCGAAGCGTCCGCGACGCTCCCGGCCGAGCATGACGTTCTCCGCCACGCTGAGCGTTGGACCGAGCTGGGTCTCCTGGAACACGGTTGCGATGCCGGCCGCCCGCGCGTCGGCGACGCCCGAGAACCGGCGCTCCTCCCCCGCGACGACGACGGTTCCGGCGACCGGGGTCCGCGTTCCGGTGAGCACGCCGATCAGGGTCGACTTGCCGGCACCGTTCTCGCCCATCAGCGCGTGCACCTCACCGGGGAACAACCGGAAGTCGATGTCGTCGAGCGCGACGACATCGGAGAACTCGACACGGATGCCGGTGAGCTCGACGATCGGGGTGTGGGCGCGCGATGCCATCAGCGCACCTGCCGGGGGGCGGCACTGGAGCCGCGGGCGACGAGTTCGGTCGGGATGCGGGTCAGCTTCGGCAGCTCGCGCTCTTCGAGGGCGGCGCGAAGCATCTCGACGACGGCGGCACCGAGGGCCGCGAAGTCCTGCCGGACGGTGGTCAACGGCGGCAGGAAGTGGCGGGCGAACGGCACGTCGTCGAAACCGACCACGCTGAGGTCCTTGGGAACCTCGAATCCGCGGTCGTGCAGTCCGTGGATGAGACCGATCGCCATGTCGTCGTTCGCGACGAAGACAGCCGTGTAGTCGGGCAGCCGGGTGAGCCCCTTCGCGAAGTCATAGGTGAAGTCCGCGGTCCAGTCGCCGACGACGATGGGGCGCTCACGGATGCCCCAGGACTTGGCCCTGGTGTGGAACGCGCGTTCGCGGGCCCTGGCGTCGAGCCAATCGAGCGGACCGGCGATATGGAGGATGTCGCGATGCCCGAGGGCGACGAGATGATCGACCACGAGCGAGGTGCCCGCGTGCTGATCGATCGAGACCGTGAGGAAGGTGGGGTCGGCATCCGCCTTGACGACGAGCATGGGCACGCTCAGCGAGATGCGCCGGAGTGCCGCCACCGACGACGACCGGGGAGCGATCACGCACAGCGCGTCGACGCCCTGGGTGGTGAGGTTGTCGACCGCGTCCTGCGGTGTCAGCGTGTCGCCCTCATGCAGGGCGACGGCACTGACTGAATAGCCCGAGGTGCGCGCGGCCATCTCGACGGCGCGCAGGATGCTGGTCGGCCCGAACGACACGGCACTCTCGATGATGACGCCGATGCGGTGGGTGCGCTGAGTCGCCAGAGCCCTGGCCACCATGTTCGGGCGGTAGTCGAGCTCCTCGATCGCCTCGAGCACGCGCCGACGCGTGTCCGGCTTGATGTTCGGATGACCGTTGAGCACCCGCGACACCGTCATGTGCGAGACGCCGGCGAGATCTGCCACGTGGCGGATGCCGGGCTTGTCGGAGCCGAGGCTGGCCATGAGCACCTCCGTCGGTCCCGCCTGGAGAGATGTTACCGAGAACAGGCTTCACGGTGCAATCGGCGCAGCGGGCGTGCCGGGCCCCGCCGCGCGAGGCGGCGGGGCCCGGTCAGCCGGTGCGGTCGCTCAGCCGCAGGAACCAGCCGCGACCGTCGCCCTCACGGACGCATCCGTGGCTCCCTCCGCGGTCGCGCTGACCGTCACGGCGCCGGCCGGGATCGCTGCCAGCCGCGTGGCGAACGTCGCCGACGCCGTCTTCCCGGCCGCGATCACGACGTCCTTGCTTCCGTACGCGCCATCGATCGACGCGGTGACCGCACGATCCGAACCGTTGGTGACCGTGACCACGAGCGTGAGCTTGCCGGCCACACACCGCGTCGCGGTGGTCGCAGTGACATCGAGCCGCGCACCGACGGTCTGCGCGGCGACACCCGTGAGGGTGGGCTGCACGGTCTGGAAGAGCCCATCGGCGCCGATCGTCACGCGGTCGATGGTCGTCTCACGGTTCTGCCCGTCTCCACCCGGCATCGCGAAGCGGTGGTAGGCGATGTACCAGTCATCCGTGCCCGGCACGTTGATGATCGAGCTGTGCCCCGTGGCCAGGATCCCCAGCGAAGGGTCCTTCTGCAGGATCACGCCGCGATACGTCCACGGACCGTTGATGCTCGTGGCCGTGGCGTAACCGACGCGATAGTTCTCGGATCCGGTGTCATCGATCGAATACGTCAGGTGATACAGCCCCTTGCGGTAGTTGAGGAAGACGCCCTCGCGGAAGTCGGTCAGACCGTTGATCCGCTGGTAGGTGCCCGCTTTGATCGAGACCATGTCGTCGTTGAGCTCGGCGATGACCGGGCTGCCGTTGCCCCACGAGAGGTAGTACTTGCCGGTGACCGGATCGTGGAACGCGGCCGGGTCGATCGCCTGCCCCGAGGTGACGGACTCGTTGTTCACGATCATCGCCGTGGGCTGCGCGACGAAGGGACCGACAGGACTGTCGGCGACGGCCACTCCGATGGTCTTGCGGTCATAGGTGGGGTTGTGGCCGGAGAAGTAGAAGTAGTACTTACCTCCGCGCTCGATGATGGTCGGCGCCCAGGCATTCCCCGTCGCCCACGGAACGTTGCCGTTCGCTCCATCGAGGGTCAGGAAGGGCTCCTCCGAGCGGGTCCAGTCCACGAGGTCCTTCGACGACCAGACGTAGAAGTCCTTCCCGCCCCACCCGGCGTATCCGTCGGTCGTGGCGTAGATGTAATAGGTGTCTCCGAAGACGGCGATGTTCGGATCCGCATACAGACCGTCGAGCACCGGCGAGTTCACGATCTGCGCCGTGACCGTCCAGATCGCCTCCGAGCCGTCCGGTGCGGTGAGCGTGTACTCGACCGGTGAGGACAGGTCGACGACGGTTCCGGATGCCGGCGAGACCGTCACCCCTTCGGCGGCGGTGAACGTCGGGGCGAGTGCCGAGACATCCGTGCCCTTGACCAGCGGCAGTACCGCCGTGCGGTCGGCGCCGTCGGCGATCGGGGCGAGCTTGAGGGCCGACGCGTCTGCGAGCGAGATACCGGTGAGCTGGTCGAACGCCCCGGCCTGGGTGAGGATCTCGGATGCGGTGAGCGCCCGGTTGTAGACCTTCACATCGTCGAAGGAGCCCTGGAAGTAGCCGTCGGCGCCGTACATCGACTTGCCGAGGTAGCCGAGAAGGTTCGTCCCGAGACCGTCGACGGCGGTGTTCAGCGCGGCATTCTCGCCGAGTCTCACTCCATCGACGTACACCGTCATCCGCGCCCCGTCGAAGACGAGGTCGTAGTGGTGCCACTGCCCGGAGGAGACCGACCCGGTCACCGCCGACTCGTTCTGGTACGAGGCCTTCGTGATGGCGCTGCGCACGTCAGCACCCCGCACCCGGAGGAAGTAGTACGCGTTCGAGTCCTTGCCGAACGCGAACGTGAAGAAGTTGCCGCTGGACTTCTCGCTCTTCACATCCATCGACACCGTCATGGTGCGGCGACCGTCGAAGAAGCCCTGCGGGAACGATGCGAAGCCGTTGGTCGATCCGTCGACGCGGAGCACCTTGCCCCGCTCCGCATCCGTGACCACGGCCGCGGTGCCCGATGCGGTCAGATCCGCCGAGCCCGCCGAGTCCTGGAGCGTGCCGTCGTCGAAGGTGTACTCGGCGATCGCCTCCTCGGACGGTTGCTCCGGCTCGACCGGGTTCTCGCCGTAGGCGGCCAGTAGCCGCTCCTGCTCCTGCGCCGAGAGTCGGAGCACGGACCCATGCCGGAACGCCTTGTCGAAGGAGTACTGGTCAGCCCCGGTGCCGACCGCCAACTGGGTGAAGTCGAGGCTCGCCAGCGAGTCGGCGACGTGTGCGTAGTATCCGCTCTGGTCGCCCATCACCGCCCAGCGTCCGTCGGGCAGCTGATACACGGTCAGCCCCTCCATCGAGGCCTTGAGTCCGTGAGCCGCCGCCTCCCCGCGATCGATCACACGGGTCCAGGGACCGTCGAGGCTCGTGGCCGTGTCGACCACGGTCTGCCAGTCGGAGGTCGAGAACCGGTAGAAGACGCCGTCCTTCTCGGCGATCGTCGTGTCGATAATGTTCGCGCCGCCGGCGCCGTCGCCCTGTTCGTTGAGCGAGAGCCAGACCTCGGGCTCCGAGAACGTGACGAAGTCGCGGGTCTTGGTCAGGTACACGCGCAGCGCCCAGTCGTCGGTGCCGTTCTCGCTGCGATCGCGGGCGGACCAGTACACGTAGTACTCGCCGGTCGCCTCGTTGTAGGTCGCCTCCGGTGCCCACACGCATCCGGCCTGGTCGAACCCGGCGAAGACGATGCGCTGGTCGCTCCAGTTCACGAGGTCGGTCGATTCCCAGACCACGATGTTCTGGCTGGCGTTGAGCTGGTCCCAGCCGGAGCCGCCGGTCCCGCCGCCCTCCGCATGCAGATCGGTGCCGATGATCCAGTACTTGTCCCCCTCGGGGGCACGGACCAGGTGGGGGTCGCGCACCCCGAGGTCGCCGGCCAGGTTCGCGAGGATCGCGGCGTCGTCGTTGAGCTTCGACCACTGGAGGCCGTCCTGGCTGTAGCCGAGGAAGATCTTCTCGTATCCGCCCTCGGTCGCGAAGTGCGTCCACAGGTACCCGGCGGTGTAGTCGGTGTCGAGGCCCTGCGGCGCAGCGGTGACCGTCACCGGGATGCTGCGGGTCGCGGTGGTTCCGGCGACGGTCGCGGTGAGCACGACCTGCTGGTCGGCGGTGCCTCGGGTGACCACGCCTGCGGCCTTGCCGTCCTGCGCACGGGTCGTGATGGCGCCTGCGGGCGAAGCGCTCCAGGTGACGGCCGAGCCGTTCACTGCGCCATCGGTCGGCAGGGTGATGTTGCCACGGATGTCGGCGGCACCGGGGATCACGATCGCATCGAGGTCGGCCTGCGCGCGCGCATCCGCTCCGGGCTGTGCCAGAACGGTGACGGCGAACTCCTTCGTGGCCGAGGATCCGCCTCGGGTCAGGGTCGCCGTGAGCGTCACCGTCGCATCGGCGTCCCCTGCGGCGGGACGCGTGACGATGCCCGCATCAGAGACGGCGTCGGCGTCGCTCGACGACCAGGTCACCGTCGTGCCGTTCACCCCGGTGGAGGGCAGCACGAGGTCGGCGGTCACCGCACCGGTGTCGCCGATGCTCAGCGCGGCGCGGTCGCGTTGCACCCGCACGGCGTCGTCGGTGACCAGCGCTGCGACCTCACCGGCCGACAGTGCGACGTCGTAGATGCGGAAGTCGCGCACGTTGCCCAGCAGGAATCTGTCAGCGGAGTAGACCGAGCGCCCGATGTAGTTGGCCGCAGTGACGCCGGAGCCGATCTGCGCGGGGGTGGTCGTGACGCCGGTGTTCTGGGCGACCTGCACCCCGTCGAGGTAGAGCCTGCTCGTGTCGGTGGCGTCGTCGAGCGTGTAGGTGAGGGTCTTCCACGAACCGCGGGCGAGGTTCGCCGCGCTGTTCACGCCCTGCTCGGTCGACCAGTTCCCCGAAGCGATCGCGGCCCGGTAGGCGTCGCCGGTGGAGAACAGATATCCGTTGCCGACGCCCGAGGCGTCGGTGTTGCCCATCGCCCAGATCATGTACGCCGTCTTCTGCGCCGGGGCGACCAGCACCTCGGTGCTGACCGTGATCGAGGTGAGCCCGGCGAGCGTGTTCGCCGGCAGCGCCACGTGGTCGTCGACGCCGTCCAGAGCGATCCCCTCGGTGCCGGTGAGCGCCGCCCCGCCGACGATGACGCCGTCACGGCCGTTGCCGGAGCTGTCGTGCGCCGTCGTGCCTGCCGTCTCGTCGAAGGCGTATCGGAGCTGCAGATGCTCGTCTTCCGCCGCGGAGGCCGGAGTCACCGCGGCGAGCGGGGACGCGACGATCGCGCTCAGGGCGAGCCCGGCGACGAGGGAGCGGCGCGCACCGGTGCGGCGTACGCGCGAAGCGACAGGGGGGAGGGGAGGCAGCGTCATCGATGAGTCCTCGGTTCGTGGGCGAGCCGCCTCAGCGCGACTCTCCCAGAATGTTAGCGGAAACATTCCGTGACGTCGATGCCCTTCTCCTCCCACCCCCGCCACGCGGAAAGGCCCCACGGACAGCGTCCGCAGGGCCTTCCGATCTCGATGCTCAGCCGCAGGAGCCGGGCAGGTACGCCACCTGCAGGCTCTCCGTGACGCGGGTGCCGCCGGCATCCGCAGCCAGGTCCACCTGCACACTGCCCGCCGGGAACGATACGAGCCTGGTGGCCTGCGCGATCGCCGAGGGGCGCGCGCCCGGCTCCACGCCCCTGAGCGACTTCGTGCCGTACGGCGTCGTCAGCGTGATGTCGGTGGCGACGTCACTGGAGTTGGTGACCGAGAGCACCAGCTGCGCCTTGCCGGCGACGCAGCGCACGCTGGTCGCGACGGTCGCACCGAGTGAGGGCTCCACCGCATCCACGAAGGCGAGCGTGTAGGTGCGCGTCGCACCCGACGGCGCCGTGACGACGATCACCGCCTCTCCGTCGGCATCCGGCTGCGAGACCTCCGCCGACGCTGCCCGGTCGACGGCGACAGCGCGCACGGTGGGGCGCTCTCCCGCTCGCCACGGCACCTCGTACTCGGTGACCTCGGGCGAGAAGCCGGCCAGCGGCGTGCCGTCGAGCGATACTGCGGCGAGCGCGGCGACCGACGAGACGCCGGGCGCCGAGGCGGAGAGCTCGACCTCGGACACGACCAGGTGGGTCGCGGAGCGGGCGTTCATCACCACGCGCACGGCATCCGCCTGCACGCCCTTCATCGGCACCTCGACGATCGGGGCCGAGCCGTCGGCGGGCACGGGCACATCGACCGCACCGAGCGACGTCCATGCCCCCGTTCCCAGGCGGTACTCGACCGACAGCGACTGGGGCCACGTGTTCGACGAGCCGTCCTTGTAGAAGAAGAGCTTCGCGTTCTGCATGGTCGAGCTCGCGGCGAGCGTGTAGGTCAGCGTGTCCTGCGCGTTCTTGGTGCCGGACCTCCAGTTCGACCAGCCCTTGTCGGTCGTCACGCCGTTCTTGGTGCGATCGACGCCATAGCTCGAGCTCTCGGTGAACGTGGCGGATGCCGTGCTCGCCGGTGCCACGTTCGCCGCGGTCGGCTCGGTGACGATGACCGACAGCGTCGCCGTCAGTGCGATGCCGCCGGGCGCCTGCGCGCTTCCCGGAACAGTGACGACCCCGGGGCTCGCGAACGACGCGGCGGAGATCCCGCCCCAGTTCCACGTGACGGCGGTGTCGATCCGCTGATCGCTCGCGCCGACCACAGCAGGAACCGTGCCGGGCGCGGAAGCCTGCACGGTGGCGAGCGGCACCCCCGCATAGGTCGTGACGGACACGGGCTCAGAGAAGCCGACACTGCCGATCTCGACCGTCGCAGTGGCCTGGAAGGGCGCGCCGAACAGGTCGGTTCCGGAGCCGCTGACCGTGCGGGCACCGGGCGATGACCAGTCGACGCCCGCGGTCGCCCAGGTGACAGCGGCCGTGCGCTCGATGCCGCCGCGATACCTCAGCGTGACGGTGGCGGGGAGCGCGGGGGCGACGCCGGGCGCGGTGCCGGTCGCGACGTCCTTCACCGAGAGCATCTCGGTGTCGGCGAGGGTCCACCGCTGATTCGAGCCGTCGTTCGACGTCCACAACCCCACGCTCGCGCCATCGGCGCTGCTCTGGCCGTTGACGTCGAGCACCCGCTCGCTCGAGACGCTGAGCATCGAGAAGGTCTTGCCGTCCGTGGTCGACGAGATCCACTGCAGAGCAGGGTCGGATGCCGCATCCTCGGCACTCGCGCTGACGACGGCGACCGCGCCTCCCGACTCGGCGAGATAGCGGCCGTCACCCGCGCGCAGGGCGAACCGATGACGGTCGGTGCCCTCACCCTCGAGGCTCTGCACGGTCCAGGTCTGCGCGGTGGCGGCATCCGCGGTGGTGGCCGAGGTGCGGATGACGGCAGCCGTGCCGTTCGCAGCGAGGGCCTTGCCGCTCTGCACCCCGAAGAGCTGATAGTCGCGCCCGTCGCGCAGCGCGGTGGCGGAGTCCGCGACGCCCGAGACGTCGGAGACGAGGAGCGTGGTGACCGACTTCGCGGGCACCGTGATCGTCGCGGTGCGGTTCGCGGCGTCGACCGCCACGGCGGCGCCCTGCACGAGGGCGTTGCTCTCGGGGTTCTCGGTCTTGGACTGCGTGGTCACGATCGGGGTCACCGTCGCACCCGCACCCACTGAGCCGAAGCGCGAGAGGTCGATCGTGATCCGGCGCTCTGTGGGCTCGGAGTTCACGTGGACGAGCGTGAGACCGTCGCCGTCGGCGTCGACAGCCGCAGTGGTCTGCGTGTTGTCGGTCGGGATCAGCGCGTCACCGGGCTGGATGTAGTGCGTGAAGTTGCGCACGGTGTTGTACTTCGCGTTGGTCTGCACCTGGCAGCTCGGGTCGGCATCGCCGTCGGCGATGCGCCGCTCCGAGTCGCCGTCGGCATTGCAGTCGAAGTCGACGAACACCGAACCCCAGTTCTTGTCCTCGACCTTCTCCATGTTGTACGTGTCCTCGACCGGCTGCCAGAAGACCCAGGCGCTCGGCTCGAGCTCGCGCAGGTCGTCGACGATGCGCCCGGCCATGCCGAGACCGTTCTCGATGTTGGTGAGGTTGTACCCGGTTCCGTCCCAGTCGCCCTCGACCTCGCTCATCCAGAGCGGCTTGCCGGCGCTCTTGGCGATATCGCGCACCACGAGCCGGCCCGAGGTGCCGTACGTGTGCACGTTGAGCTGTGCGACCTCGGCCTTGGCCTCGTCGCTCCACGCGTTCCAGTTCGTCGCGAAGATCCCCGGGTTGGTCTCGTCCATCGCCGAGATGGGGACGTCGGTGGTGGTCCCGTCCTCGGCCAGCCGCGCGGCGAGGACCTTGATCATCTGGTCCTGCGCGACGGGCCCGACGTGGGCGCCCTCCTGGCGGCTCGCCGAGGTGGGCCAGCCGTTGCCGCCCAGCGTCGTGGACCAGTAGTTCGTGTTGGGCTCGTTGAACGGATCGAGGCTCTCGAAGTCGATCCCGTGCTCCTGCTCGATGCGTTCGACCACCGTGACGAGATAGTCGGCGAACGCCTCCATATCGGCCGGGGCGAGCTGCTCGCTGGTCCCGTTCCCGATACCGCCCGACACGTAGCCGCTCTGGGTGAGGAAGTAGGGCGGGGAGTTGCTGAACGCCTCCCAGTGCGTGATCTTGTCCTTGAGCGCGTCGATCCACCAGCGCTGCGTGGCATCCGCGTCGAAGTCGTAGCTCGCCGGGTCGTCGCCGTCCCAGGCGGCACGATAGTCGGCACGGTCGGCGTACGTGGAGCTGGCCAGATCGGGGTTCCACCAGCCGTCGACCGCGCCGCCGGGGCGCAGGTACCCGGGAACATCGGTGGCGTTGCCCCCGCCGATGTTGTATCTGGCGATGTTGAGGTTGAGCCCCTCCTCACCGAACACCTTGTCGAGGAGGTCCTGGCGGACGTCCTCCGGATAACCGCCCGTGGCGTTGGCGAACCAGACGAGGCTGGTTCCCCACCCCTCGAAGGGCTCGGACGCGTAGGCCGGATTGGGTGTGATCGTCAGGGGGACGGCGGCCGCTACGGCCGCGGGGCTGCCCGCGACGAGCATGCCCGCGGCGATGCCGCCGATCCCGAGCGCGGAAATGGTTCTCTTCGACTTCATCGTCTGTCCTCAGAGTGTGTTGACGTCAACAGTGAGCGGTAACAATGAGCATAGGGAAGCCCTCTGTTGACGTCAACCGTCCGTTCGGACGGGACCGATACGAGGCGACGTGCGCGCGGGGAGCTCAGGCCCGAGGGGCCGCCGTCGAGGAGCGTACGCGGAGTTCGGGCTGGATCAGCTCGCGCTCCCCGGTCTCCTCGCCCTCGATCGCGGCGACCAGTTCGCCGATGACGACCTCGCCCAGCAGCGCGAAGTGCTGGCGCACCGTGGTGAGCGGCGGCTGGTAGTGCCGCGCATCCGGCACATCGTCGAAACCGACGACGCTCACGTCGTCCGGTACACGGATGCCGCGCTCCGCCAGCCCGTGCATGACACCGAGCGCCATCTGGTCATTGGCGACGAAGACCGCCGTCGCGCCTCCGAGCTCGAGCTCGCGGCCGAAGGCGTAGCCGGAATCGGAGGACCAGTCGCCGATGAGAGGCGGCACGACCGGCAGCCCCTCCGCCTCGAGCGCCGCCTGCCAGGCCTCGGTGCGGGCCTTCGCATCGAACCAGTCGGGCGGGCCCGCGATGTGCAGGATCGTGCGGTGCCCGAGGTCGATCAGATGACGCACGGCCGCCGTCGCCCCCGCCCGCTGGTCGACGGATGCCGTGTGCATCTGCGCGTCCGGCTCCTCCTTGACGACCAGCGTGGGCACCGAGATCGCCTGCTGGCGCAGCAGATCGAGGGAAGAGGCGCGCGGCGCGATCACGCACAGGGCATCGACGCCCTGCGTCACCAGTTCGACGACACCGGCATCGACCCGGCGGCCATCCGCCTCGCCGACCGAGAAGCTGCTCACGGCGTAGCCGTTCTGCCTGGCGGCAACCTCGATCGCGCGCAGGACGCTGTTCGGACCGTAGAAGCCGGGATTGTCGATGATCACGCCGATCCGCATGGCCCGGTTGGTCGCGAGGGCGCGGGCGATCGAGCTGCGCGTGTAGTGCATCTCGTCGATCGCCGTCATCACCTTGTCCCTGGTGGACGCGCGGATGTTCGGATGGCCGTTGAGCACGCGCGAGACCGTCATGTGCGAGACACCCGCACGATCGGCGACGTCGTAGATGCTCGGCTTGCGTGAACCGCCGGCTGGTGCGGAATCGGTGGTCATGGAAGCCCCCCTCGCACGATGACCGCGAACGGTACAACGATAGTGCGCGAGAGGCGCGATCGTCGGATGCCGCCTACGGCGACTTCCGGCGGGCCGGCACACCGGCGGAAGGAGGTCAGGCCGCGGATCGCCTCCTGACCCACCGGCCGAGGACGATCGCACCGACGACGAGCAGTGCGATGCCGGCGGCGATCAGCAGCAGCGGCAGATCCGCACCGGTGCCGGCGAGGCCTTCGACGGGCGGCGGAGTGCGGAGCGGCAGGATCTCGACGTGGATCTGCACACCGCCGAACCGGCCGGTGGCATCGACATCCGTATCGTCGGCGAGCGCGAGGGGGAACGTCATCCGGCGATCTTCTCTCGGCCGTGGTCCGGGAGAGCCAGAGCCTCTTTGCGGCCGCGCTCGACGGCCTGCGAGATCAGGTCCTCGACCCGACGACGGGAGCGGATGCGGTTCCAGAGCAGGGCGAACACCAGCAGCGCGACCCCGGCGACGACGAGCAGCTGCGGCCAGGGCATCGCCCAGACCGTGACCGGCGTCGTCGAGGACGCCACGGCGAGCGTCTCTCCGTCGAGCGATGCGGCGACAGGTGCGACCGTCAGATCACCCGAGAGGAGGACGAGGGGCCAGACGCCGGTCATCGCGAGCGTGAACGAGCGGGTCTCACCGGGGAGCAGCACCTGCGGGCGCTGACCCTCGGCGGGGAAGGCGACCTGCTGACCCGCGATGCTCAGGGTGCCCGCGGCATCCATCCGTGCATTTCCGGTGTTCTGCACATCGAAGGTGACCGTGAGCTCACCGGCCTCGAAGGGGTTCGCGTCGACCCGGAAGTCGGTCTGCACACCGCCGACGGTGAAAGCAGGGGTGATCGCTCCCGCGACGCGGGTGATGACCTTGACCCCGACACGACTCTCGACACCGACCCCCGTCGTCCCGGAGTCGTCCGTCTTGACCGACATGACGGATGCCGCGACACCGGCCGCGTGATCTCCGGGTTCCGCGTTCTCGGGCACGGTGATCGTGAAGGGGATGACCGCAGAGCCACCCGCCGGGATCTCGACGTCGTCCGGGATGGCGATCCAGGTGCCGGCACCTGTCGACTCCTGATCGGAGGCGAGCATGTCGAACCTGCCCGCCTCGGTGTAGAAGCCGTCCGCAGCGGAGAGCGAGAAGACGACATCGCCCGCGCCGAGGTTGCGCACGAGCACGTGCTCCTCGACGCTCTCGCCGGGGTCCAGCTGGTGCTCGATCGTGACGCGGCCGTCTGCGCCGGTACTGTCCGCCGGAGACACCGACCACGAGACCGCGTCAGCCTGCGCATCCTCGGCGAGCGCGCTCGAGGGGAGCGCCACGCTTGCGAGCAGCGCGAGCAGAGCCGCGGCGCTCGACGCGATCCACGTGCGGGGGCGGGTCGTCATGATGTCTCCGGCGGACGAGGGGGACTCAGTACGAGTCTTCGAACAGCGACAGCGTCAGCGTCGAGGTGTACGAGCCGGGCGCGACGGTGACCGGGGTCTTCAGCACGAGGTTCGCCGTCGCGGTCCACTGCCCGGATGCCGCCTGCGCGTCCGCCGAGTCGAGGGCGAGGGCGAGCAGCTCCTGGCCGACCAGGCCGACGCCGTTCACGCCGCCGTCGATCGAGGTGCCGACCGTGTCTCCTTCGGCGACCTCGCCGTCATTGGCGGTCACGATGCTCGGCGTCCAGCCGAGGTGATCGGGGGTGATGCTCGCCTGGCCCGCGGCGCCGACGAAGTCGCTCGCCTGACCGGTGACGTACCAGAAGACCCCGGCGTCGACGTCCTCGCGGGTGTCCGTCACCGTGACGTTCGGCAGGGCCCCCGTGAACTGCCGGAACGACGCGGTCGACCCGGTCTCCGTGAGCGACGTCTCGGTTCCCGCGACGGTGAGGCTCAGCGCGCCGGTCTCGGTGGAGGCGATGTCGACCGTGACATCGACGTCGCCGGATCCGTTCTCGCTCGGGTCGGCGAAGGCGGCGACGCCCACACCGGCGAGCATCAGACCGCCGACGACTCCGACGGCGCAGCGCGCGGCCATGCTCTTCTTGCTCATGTTGGTCTCTCCAGTTCCTCGGCCGGCGGGTACCGCGCCGAATCGATGTCAGCCTGATGGCTGTCGGGTTCGCTTCAGGCATCGGGCAGGAACTGCGTGGGCGCCCTTGCCCGGCGCACTCCCCCAGTGGAGTGCAGCCGTCCCCAGGTTGTTAGCGGGAACATCGATACCCTACGATCCCCGTCATCTGCACGTCAAGTAGCGACGCGCGACCGAGGGACCTGATCGCTCGGTTTTCCGATCACCCCTGTATTTCCGGGAATGTGTCCGCTAACATTCCGAAGAGCCCGCCCGAAGGGCACCCCCGGATGACCGCGTCAGCGGGGCATTCAGTCAACGACGACAGGAGATCTCGCTGTGAGCGCATCCCGCCCCTCCCCACCCCCGCGCAGGCGGCTGACAGCCGCAGCCGTCGTCGGGACCCTCGCCGCATCGCTGTGCGCCCTGACCCCGTCCGCGGCGTTCGCCGCCGACGTGCCGACGCCCAGCGCGCACTACGACATGTCGCACTCGGGCGCCACGCTGCTCGACGTCTCAGGCAACGGGCGCAATGCCACACTGACCGGGTTCACGGACGCCTCGTTCGTCGACGCGGCGGGCGACGATGTGCTGCGCTTCAAGAAGGACGGCTACGCGGCACTCCCCCAGGGTCTCGTCTCCGGTGCAGACAACGACTTCACGGTCGAGTACACCGTGGCCACGCAGACGGCCGGGAATCAGTTCGGCTGGGTGATCGGCAACGGCGTCGGAGCATGGAACACCACCGCCCTCGGCAACCACGTCTTCGTGAACCCGCGTTCGGGCGAGGGCGGCTACAGCAACCAGGTGCTCTCCGGAATCCGGGTCAAGACCCCCACGGGCAACGGCGAGGTCCGCCTTCCCGCCGGCGGCGGCCTCAACCCCGGCTTCACGACACTCACCATGGTCGGCAGCGGCAACACCCTCACGCTGTATCGCGACGGCCAGGTCATCTCGACGACCACGCACTCCTCCAGCCTCAGCTCCATCGTGCCCACCTCCGGCACCCTCGGCTACCTGGGCCGCTCGCTCTACACGGGCGACGCGCTGCTCGCCGCCGACGTCACCGACGTGCGGTTCTGGGACACGTCACTGACCGCCGACCAGGTGACGGCGAGCATGCCGACCTCGTCGGAGAAGTCCGCGACCACGCAGGCGCTGCTCCGCGGAGATCTGCTGCCCGTCATCAAGGGAGCCAACGCCACGCTCGACGCGGTGCGCAGCAACCTCACCTTCCCCGCGTCCTCGAACGGCGTGTCCCTCACCTGGTCGTCGTCCGACGCCTCGGTGATCTCGAACACCGGCGTGGTCTCGCGTGCGGTCTCGACCGACACCACGGTGACGATCACCGCGACGCCGGCCTCCGGGTCGCCGATCACCTTCACCGTGACCGTGGCTGCCGCATCCGCTTCCGCCGATCTCGACGCGATCGACCTGTCCGAGCGCACCACCGAGAATCTCGCGCTGGTGACGAAGGGCGCGGTCGATGGTTCGACCATCACCTGGTCGTCCTCGGACGAGGACCTGGTCACCGCCACGGATGCCGCCTACGTCGCCCCCTCCGTCGGCGCGGCCGATCCGTACCGCGGCGGCGGCATCGTGGAGCGCCCGGCATACGGCACGGGCGACCGCGACGTCACCCTCACCGCCCGCGCGACGCTGAACGGCACGACGCTGTCGCGCGAGTTCACGGTGACGGTCGCCGAGCACGCGCGCACCGCGCCGGATGCCGGCTACGCCAGCGCCTACTTCAAGTCGGATGGCGACGAGAAGATCTACCAGGCGGCGACGAGCGGCAACGACTTCTTCACGTTCTCGCCCGTGAACGACGGCAAGGCCGTGATCACGTCGACCGCCGACACCACCGGTCTGCGCGACCCGTACATCCTGCGCTCGCACGACGGCGACAAGTACTACATGATCGCCACCGACCTCTGCATCAGCTGCGGCACCGGCTGGGGTCCCGCCCAGTCGCAGGGCAGCCTCAAGGTCGAGGTCTGGGAGTCGACCGACATGGTCTCGTGGACGCGCACCAACGGCGAGAACACGGGCATCACGATCAACCAGCCCGAGGCGGGCATGACCTGGGCGCCCGAGGCGTACTGGGATGACGATCTGGAATCGTACGTGGTGTTCTTCGCCTCCCGGAAGTACTCCGACGCGAGCCACACGAACAGCGACAACCTGTACGCCCGGATGTTCTACGTGACCACCCGCGACTTCCGGACCTTCACCTACCCGCCGACCAGCTGGCAGGACACGGGCTACGCGCGCATCGACTCCACGGTCACGAAGATCGGCGACTACTACTACCGCTTCACCAAGAACGAGGAGTCCGGCGCCGCCGGCACGCTCGAGGCCGGCAAGGACATCTTCCTCGAGCGCTCGACCGTGCTGACCGCACCGACGACCTCGTCGAACTGGAGCGCCGACCCGACCACGACCTGGCAGCTCACCGACACCCGGATGACCACGCTCGAGACCGGGCAGGCGGGCGAAGGACCCGAGATCATCAAGCTCAACGCGGGTGACCCGAACAACACCTCGGGTGACGGCTACGTCTTCCTCGTCGACAACTACAGCGCGGGCGGATACCGCGCCTTCCTCACCACGGGTGCGGAGATCGCGTCGAGCAGCCAGTCCGACCGTCTCTCGCAGCGTTCGACCTGGAACGTCCGCCCCGCGGGCGGGCTCCCGGCGAGCCCGCGTCACGGCGCCTTCGTCAGCGTGCCTCAGACCGTGCTCACCGCGATGCACGACTGGACGTCGATCGAGGCGGTCACGTCGACCACCGCGCTCGAGGTCGAGGCACGCCGCGCCACGGCAACCGTCACGGCGGCCGACGGCGGCGACGTCGCAGGAACCGTCACGTTCACGGGCGGCGCCTGGAGCGCGACGGTCCCCCTCTCCGAAGGCACCGCGGCGGTCGACATCCCCTCCGAGGTCACGGGTGTCACGGCGACCTACGACGGCTACAGCGACGGCCTGGTCACCACGTCGGCCTCGGCCGAGGTCCCCGTCAGCACGCTGACCATCACCACCACATCGAGCCTGCGCTGCGTGCTCGGCAAGGCTCAGGTCGTGGTCAACGTGCACAACGCGGCGACGGTCGCCGCATCCGTGACGGTCTCGACGCCCTACGGCTCGAAGACGCTGTCGCTCGCCGCGGGCGCATCGTCCTCGGCGTCGTTCGCCACCCGTCTCGCCAGCGTTCCCGCCGGCAGCATCACGGTGACGGCGACCGGACCGGGCGACCAGAGCTTCACCGGATCCAGCCCTCTCGCCGCAGGCACCTGCAACTGATCGGAGAAGCGACCATGACGAGTCTGCTCACCAGGAGCATCCGCAAGGCGACGGCCGTGGCCGCCGCTGCCGCGACCGTGGTGGCGATCGGAGCCGTGTCGACGCACACGGCCTCGGTCGCCGCCGAGGGGCCGACGCCCCTCATCCACTACACATTCGATGCCGCCTCCGGCGCGACGGTCGGTGACGCCACCGGCAACGGGTACGACGCCACGCTCAGGCAGAACGGCGCCAAGGTCGAGAACGGACAGCTCTCGCTGCCCGGAGGCAGCGCGTCGAGCGCGGGCTACCTCGAGATCCCGACCTCGGGGCTCGTCGGCAAGAAGACGCTGACGGTCTCGACCTGGCTGAGCGGACGCACGGGTCCTGCCAACACGGCGGCGGCGTTCCTCGGTGCTCCCGTCGCCTCGGGAGCGAGCTACTCCAGCGGCTACTGGCTGCTCAACCCGGCCAACCCGAGCGGCTACGTGAAGTCCGTCGTGACGAACACCACGAACGCGGGGGCTCCGTGGGGCACCGAGGTCGGCGCCGGCGCGACGAACGCCGCGACCTCCGGGGCGCGCACACCCGCCGGGATGTCGCTGTACACGAGCGTGATCGACGGCACCGCCGGCACCCTGACGACGTACGTCAACGGTGCGCAGATCTCGTCGGTCACGATCGGGCGCGACGTGTCGTCGTTCGGCTCGTCCCTGGTCGGCTACCTCGGGCGCTCGACGTACAACGACGCGGGCTGGGCGGGCGATGTCGACGACTTCGCCGTCTACGGGAGCGCGCTCAGCTCCGCACAGGTGCAGCAGATCTTCTCGGATCAGGCGCTCGAGCGGGCCGTGGCCTCGGTCACTGTCCCGTCCAGCGCGACCGAGGCGTTCACGCTGCCGACCACGACGAGCGGGGTCGCGATCTCCTGGGACTCCGACAGCCCCGCGGTGCAGATCACCGGCGGTGCCGCGGCGGTGCTCCGCCCCGCCCCCGGGTCGGAGGATGCCGTGGCCACGCTCACCGCGACGTTCACGGTCGGCGGCGCGCTGACCACCCGGACGTTCACGGTCACGGTGCCCGCCGCGCTCTCCGACCAGGCCAAGGTCGATGCCGATCTGGCTGCCGTCGCGGTGGCCGATGCCGACGACCTCAGGGCCTCGTTCTCGGTCCCGACGACCGGCGCGAACGGTTCGACTCTGAGCTGGACCGTCACGGCAGGTTCCGCGTCCGCTGCGCTCCGTGCGGGAGTGCGTGACGGATCCGCGACCGTGTCGATCACCCGCCCGGCGGCCGGCTCGGCATCGGCATCCGCGACGCTCTCGGTCACGGCATCCGTCGGGAACGCCACGGCGACGCGCACGTTCGCGCTGACCGTGCGCCCTCAGCCGGCGGACGACGCCGAGAAGGAAGCCTACGTCTGGACGTTCTTCACCGGCGAAGGTGCCGGCGCGGAGCGCGTGAGTCTCGCCGCGTCGAAGGGCGACGACGCGCTGCGCTGGAACACGCTGAACGGCGGCGAGCCGATCTTCACCTCGACCCAGGGCACGCAGGGTCTGCGCGATCCCTTCATCATCCGCTCGCACGAGGGCGACAAGTTCTACATGCTCGCGACCGACCTGAAGATCGACGGCCTGGCCGGCGGCTTCTCGACCGCGCAGATCTCGGGATCGCAGTACATCGAGGTGTGGGAGTCCACCGACATCGTGAACTGGTCCGCTCAGCGCCATGTGAAGGTGTCGTCGGCGTATGCGGGCAACACCTGGGCGCCGGAGGCGTACTGGGATGAGCAGATCCAGCGCTACGTCGTCTTCTGGGCGTCGAACCTCTACCCGACCACGGATGCGTCCACCCGCACCGCCGTGACGTACAACCGCATGATGTACGCGACGACGGATGACTTCGTGACGTTCTCCGAGCCGCAGATCTGGTCGGACGTGCGGCGCGGAACGGGACTCGGTCTGATCGACTCGACCGTCGCGGAAGAGGACGGCGTCTACTACCGCTTCACGAAGGACGAGGCATCGATGACGATCCGCGAGGAGAAGTCGACCGACCTGCTCGCCACGATCAGCGGTGCGCTGCCCGGTACGAGCGGCAGCGCCGACGAGTGGACCCTGGTGAAGGAGCGGATCGCGACCGGGCTGCCGAACGGCGAACCCGGCGGCACCTACTCCAGCGGTGAGGGACCGAACATCTTCGCCGCGAACCCCGGTGACGTGAACGGCCTGTCCTGGTATCTGTTCATCGATCAGCCGTCGTACCACGGCGGACCGAACCACTACATCCCGTTCGGATCCGACGACATCACCGACGGCTCGTCGTGGCAGGCGCTCGGTTCGACGCTGCGGGCGAACCTGCCCCAGAACAGCGACGGCGGCAAGCCGCGGCACGGCACGGTGATCCCGGTGACCCGCGCGGAGTACCAGACGGTGCTGGAGGGTTTCGCGCCCGAGATCGCGGTGACCGACGTCGCCCCGCTCGCCGTGTCGACCCGCGCCGGCAGCGCGCCCGTGCTGCCGAAGGCGACGTTGACGACGGCGAGCGGTGCCACCACGTCGGTCGATGTCGCGTGGGAGGGCGTCGACCCGGCCGATTACGCGGCAGCCGGCACCTTCACGGTGCGCGGGGTCGCCCAGGACGCCTCGCGCATGCCGGTCACGGCGACGGTCACCGTCACCCCGGGCATCGGACTCGACCTGTCGACGCGCTGTGTGGCGGGCAAGGTCGTCCTCACGGTGAAGGTCGCCAATGCCGGCACGGATGCCGCGCGGGTCACGGTGTCGTCCGCCTACGGCACCCAGGTCGTGGACCTCGCCGGGGGCAAGACCTCGACGGTGACCTTCAGCACGCGTGCCGCCTCGGTGGCCGCGGGCGAGGTGCAGGCGACGGTGTCTGGCTCGACGGTCACGGAGACGTTCGCCGCCAAGACCTGCTGATCGCTTCCGCTCCGCGACGCTCCCGTCGCGATACGTCAGTCGAATCCTCGGATTCCGCTGTCGTGTCGCGGCGGGAGCGACGTTCGTTCTACAGACCCAGCCGCTGCAGGTACGGGTTCACGAGGCGGCGCTCGGGGTCGTACGCGGCGGCGAGAGCGGCGAAGTCGTCCCATCGCGGATAGCGGGAGCGCACCTCGGCCGGGTCGAGCGTGAACACCTTGCCCCAGTGCGGGCGCGCGGTCTCGGGCAGCGCGGCCTCGATCGTGGGGAGCAGCGCGCGGACGGCTTCCTCCTCGGGCTTCCAGGTGAAGTGGATGCCGACGGCATCCGTGCCGTGCGAGGAACTCAGCCACAGGTCGTCCGCGCGGACAGTGCGGATCTCGTTGACCAGCAGCAGCGGCGCGATCTGTCCTGCCAGCATCCGCACCGCCTGGATCGCCGCGACCGCATCGGCGCGGGGCACGAGGTACTCGCTCTGCAGCTCGGCGCCGGCCGACGGGGTGTATTCGAGCTTGAAGTGGGTGAGGCGCTCGAACCACGGCGCCGCCACCCCGAGCTGCTCGGTGCAGGCGACGGGGTCCACGCCGAGGATCGGATGCCGCTTCGCCGTCGCCGGCTCCGCGCCCAGGCGCTCGAACAGCGACTCCCGCGCGGCCTCCCGCGCCTCCGGCTGCCGTTGCTTGACCCAGATCTGGTCGACGAAGTCGGTGCGCTCCCACGTCGAGAACAGGCTCACACTGGTGCCGATCGACGTCACCTCGTCGAAGTCGGCGAGCACGGCATCCCAGCTCGGGTGCTCGAACACGAACTGCGACACCTGGTAGGTCGGTTCCACGTCGAGCGTGACGTCGAGCACCACGCCGAGCGTCCCGAGGCTCACCACGGCGCCGTCGAAGCCGTCGTCGCCGCGGCGGAGGCGGCGGATCTCCCCCGCGGCGGTGAGGATCGTGATCGCGCGGACCGCGCTCGCCAGAGACCCGATCGCATCGCCCGAGCCGTGCGTGCCGGTCGCGACGGCTCCGGCGATCGAGATGTGCGGCAGCGAGGCGAGGTTCGCGAGCGCGAGACCCTCGGCCTCCAGCAGTGGCGCGATGTCGCCGTAGCGCAGGCCGGCCGAGACGCGCACCGCGTCCCGCTCCTCGCTCACCTCGAACACGCGAGGCAGACGGTCCAGCGCGATCAGCGTGCCGTCGGTGTCGGCGATGTCGTTGAAGCAGTGCCGCGATCCGAGCACGCGCACCGGGCCGCCCTGCGCCAGCAGTGCGCGCACCTCGTCGACCGAGGTCGGATGTGCGAGCGTCGCTGCTCGATACGTGAGGTTGCCCGCCCAGTTGCGTTCGTTGCTCATGCCGTCATCGTAGTCATGCGTCCCGCTACATCGATGTACTCGTGACGCTCAGCGACCTCCCGGATAGGGTGACAGGATGACTGCGATGCCGCCCCGGGCCACGATGAAGGACGTCGCGGCACTCGCGGGCGTCTCGCCGAAGACCGTGTCGAACGTGGTCACCGGCACCGTCCCGGTGAACGAGGACACGCGCAGCAAGGTCGAGGCGGCGATGCTGCAGCTCGACTTCGTGCCGAACCTCAGCGCCCGCGGTCTGCGCAAGGGGCGCTCGGGCATCATCGCGGTCGCCCTCCCCGATCTCGCCACGGCATTCTCGGCCGAACTCATGCATCGCATCGTCGAGGCCGCGCACGAACGCGGCCTCGCGGTGCAGATCGAGGAGACGGCATCCGATCCGGAGCGCGAGAAGGAGCTGGTCTCCCGCGCCAGAGCACATCTGGTCGACGGCCTGATCCTGAACCCGATCCGCCTCGAGGACAGTGTGCTGAAGTACGCCGACCGCCTGCCTCCCCTGGTGGTGATCGGCGAGGTCGAGCAGAACCGGGCGGATCACGTGCGCATCGACAGCCGCCTCGCGGCCGCGGATGCCACACGCCACGTGCTTTCCCGCGGCGCCAGGCGTATCGCCGTGGTGGGAGCGGATGACGATCCCTCGGTCGCGACGGCGACCAGCCGCCTGCGCCTCGAGGGAGTCCACGACGCGCTCCGTGAGGCGGGGATCCCCCGCGACCCCGCCCTCGAGATCAACCGCCTCCCGTGGTCGATGTCGGGAGGCGCGGATGCCGTGCGCGCATTGCTCGACCGCAAGGTCGCCTTCGACGCGATCGTGGCGCTCACCGACACCCTGGCGCTGGGGGCCCTGCACACGCTGCATGAGAACGGCATCCGCGTACCGGAAGACGTGATCGTGACCGGCTTCGACGACGTGGAGTTCTCGAAGTTCACCTCGCCGTCGCTGACGACGATCGCCTTCGATCGCCGCGCGTTCGCCGTCGCCGCCCTCGGGCTGCTGGAATCGCGCATGGACGACCGGGCTGCCCTGCCGCAGGCGCTCACGCTCTCGCACCGGCTGCTGGAGCGCGCCAGCACCGCGGGGCGCCCCGCCGGTCACCACCCCTGATCAGCCTGCCGGGACCGGTCACGGAATGATGCTTGCGCCCGCCATTACATCGATGTAATGATGAGTCGTCCACCTCACAGTCACGAAGGAGTGACGATGACGCCCCCGCTCGATCTGTCCAGAAGGCAGTTCCTCACTGCCGCCTCCCTCGCCGCCGGCACCGTGCTGCTCGCCGGCTGCGCCCCCGGAGCCGTCGCCGGCTCCCGCACCGAGACCCTGCAGTTCTGGCATCTGCTCTCCGGAGGTGACGGCGTCACGATGTCGTCGCTGCTCGACCAGGTGAACAGCGCGCAGTCCGCGTTCCGCATCCGCCCCACCGTGCTCGCCTGGGGCACCCCGTACTACACGAAGCTCGCGATGGCCGGCGCCGGCGGTCGGGCACCGGACGTCGCGATCATGCACGCCACCCGCACGGTCGGCTGGGCGCCGGGCGGCCTGCTCGACACCTGGGACCTCGACCGGCTCGCCGCGCTCGGCGTCGACGCCTCCACCTTCCCGACCCCCATCTGGGAGAAGGGCTTCGTCGGCGAGAACATGTACAGCGTCGCTCTCGACGCGCACCCCTTCGTCGCGATGTTCAACACCGAGATCTGCGATGCGGCGGGCGTGCTCGACTCCGACGGCCGCCTGCAGGAGACCTCCTCTCCGGAGGAGTTCCTGGACCAGCTGCGCACGATCGGCGGTTCCGCCGAGGGTCACGCCCTGTCGTACGGCTACCTCGGCGACGGTGCCCAGATGTGGCGCCTGTTCTACGGGCTGTACGCCCAGCACGGCCTCGCGATCGAACTGCCCGTCGGCGGCAAGGCCGTGATCGACAAGGATGCCGCCGTCGAATCCCTGACCTTCATGCAGACGCTCCTCGACGGCGAGATCGCCGCGGCGCAGGCCGACTACGGCGGAGCGGTGGCCGAGTTCGCGACGGGCAAGAGCGGCATGCTCTTCACCGGGGTGTGGGAGCTGCGCACCATGCAGAACGCGAAGCTCCCCTTCGACGCGACCATGATCCCCACGCTCTACGGAACCCCGGCGGTGTACGCCGACTCGCACTCCTTCGTGCTGCCGCATCAGACGAACGCCGATCCGGTGCGCCGCGACCTGACGTATCAGTTCGTCGCCGACATGCTGAAGGGCTCGTTCGGGTGGGCGGAGGCCGGACACATCCCGGCGTTCCTCCCCGTCACCTCGTCCCCCGCCTACGCCGACCTGATCCCGCAGGCGCACTACGCCGAAGCAGCCGAGCACGTCGTCTACGACCCGACCGCCTGGTTCACCGGATCGGGCTCCAACTTCCAGAGCGAGTTCGGCGCGGCCGTCCAGGGCGTGCTGCTCTCGGGCGACGACCCCGCCGCGGCGATCGACCGTTTCGAGACCCGCGTAAACACCCTGCTCCGCCAACCCAACCCCGCCGATCCCGAGGGGACGTGGAAGCCATGACCACGACAGCAGCCACCACCCGCACGATCGTCACGGGCAGCGCCGCCGACTTCCGCCCCCGACGCGCAGGCTCGCGCAACCGGGAGCAACTGGTCAGCTGGGCGTTCCTCGCCCCGTTCCTGATCGCCTTCGCGCTGTTCCTGGTCTGGCCGATCATCCACGGCATCATCCTGAGCTTCACGGATCAGTCGCTCACGGGTGCCGGCGGCGCCTTCGTCGGCTTCGCCAACTACGCCGAGGCCCTGACCGACCCCGTGATGTGGCAGTCGATGGGCAACACGGTCTGGTTCACCCTCCTCTCCACCGTGCCGCTCGTGGTCATCGCGCTGCTCATGGCGGCGCTGGTCGATCGCGGACTGCCCGGGCAGTGGCTCTGGCGCCTGTCGTTCTTCATGCCGTACCTGCTGGCGTCGACCGTGATCTCGCAGATCTGGGTCTGGATCTTCAACCCGCAGATCGGTGCGGCCAACAACATCCTGAAGTTCTTCGGACTGGAGCCGCTGGCGTGGCTGCAGAACCCCGAGACCAACATGCTCTCGATCGTGATCGCGACCGTGTGGTGGACCGTCGGATTCAACTTCCTGCTCTACCTCGCGGCCATGCAGAACATCCCCTCGCAGCAGTACGAGGCGGCATCGCTCGACGGCGCGGGTCCGTGGCGCCAGTTCTGGTCGATCACGCTTCCGCAGCTGGGACCGGCGACCGTGCTGATCCTCATCCTGCAGATCCTCGCCTCGCTCAAACTGTTCGATCAGGCGTACCAGATGCTCGGCGGCGTCGCGAGCGACACCACCCGCTCGATCGTGCAGTACATCTACGAGGCCGGTTTCGTGAGCTACCGGTTCGGCTACTCGGCCGCGATCTCGTACGTCTTCTTCGCCCTCATCGTCGTCATCGGCGTCGCGCAGGCCCTGGTCTCGCGTCGCCGGAAGGAGCAGCAGTGATGTCCTCCACCACCCTCTCCCCCACCGAGACCCTGACCGTTCCGAAGCCCGCCCGCCGCGCCGCACGTCCGCACCTGCCCGGCCAGAAGCCCTTCGCTCCGCTCCGGGTCACCGCGTTCATCGTGCTCGCGATCCTGGCGCTCGGCTGGCTGCTGCCGTTCCTCTGGGCGATCGCCACCGCGTTCAAGACCGAGACGGATGCCGCCTCCGGCGATCCGTCCTGGATCGGTGCGACCGGGCCGACGATCGAGGCGTTCACGGCGATCCTGTCGCAGGGCAACGTGTACACCTGGGCGCTCAACAGCCTGTTCACCTCGGTCGCGATCACCCTGATCACCCTCACGATCTCCGCTCTCGCCGCCTACGCCTTCTCGCGCCTCGACTTCACGGGTCGCAAGTGGCTGTTCGTGGTGATCATCGCCTCGATCGTGGTGCCGCCGCAGGTGCTGATCATCCCGCTGTTCTACGAGATGCTCGCCTTCAACCTGATCGACACCTACTGGGGCCTGATCCTGCCTCAGGTCGTGGCGCCGGCGATGGTGTTCATCCTGAAGCGGTTCTTCGACGCGATCCCGATCGAGCTGGAAGACGCCGCCCGCGTCGACGGCGCCAGCCGCCTGCGCATCTTCTGGTCGATCGTGCTGCCCCTGTCGCGGCCGATCCTGGCATCCGTCGCGATCTTCGTGTTCATCGGCGCCTGGAACAACTTCCTGTGGCCCTTCCTCGTCATCAACGACACCACTCTGATGACGCTCCCGGTGGGACTGCAGACCGTGATCAGCGCCTACGGCGTGCAGTACGCGCAGGTCATGGCGCAGGCCGTGCTCGCCGCGCTTCCGCTCATCATCGTCTTCATCATCTTCCAGAAGCAGATCGTCAAGGGAGTCGCGACGAGCGGCTTCGGCGGTCAGTAGAACCGCACCCGACATCCCCTACCCCGGCCCACTCACAAGGAGAGCAATGTCTCAGGCCCGCATCACCATCGACCGCGACTTCACGATCGCCGACGTCCCCCGCCGACTCTTCGGGTCGTTCGTCGAGCACATGGGCCGCTGCGTGTACACCGGCATCTACGAGCCGGGCCACCCGCAGGCCGACGAGCGCGGCTTCCGCACCGACGTGCTCGCCCTCGTGAAGGAGATGGGACCGACCGTGGTCCGCTACCCTGGCGGAAACTTCGTCTCGGGGTACCGCTGGGAGGACGGCGTCGGCCCCGTCGAGGATCGCCCGGTGCGCATCGACGGCGCCTGGCACACGATCGAGACCAACGCATTCGGTCTGCACGAGTTCATGGACTGGGCCAAGGAGGCCGACGTCGAGGTCATGGAGGCCATCAACCTCGGTACCCGCGGCGTCGAGGAGGCCCGCGCACTGGTCGAGTATGCGAACCACCCCGGCGGCACCTACTGGTCGGACCTCCGTCGCAGGAACGGCGCGGAGCAGCCCTTCGACATCAAGCTGTGGTGTCTGGGCAACGAGCTCGACGGACCGTGGCAGATCGGCGGCAAGACCGCAGCCGAGTACGGCCGGCTGGCGCAGGAGTCCGCCAAGGCCATGAAGCTGGTCGATCCGTCGATCGAACTGGTCGCGGTGGGATCCTCGAGCAGGTCCATGCCGACGTTCGGCTCGTGGGAGCACACCGTGCTCACCCACGCCTACGACGAGGTCGACTTCGTCTCGATGCACGCCTACTACCAGGAGCACGACGGCGACACCGAGTCGTTCCTGGCGGAGTCCGTCGACATGGACGGCTTCATCGAGGGCGTCATCGCCACGGTCGACGCGGTCAAGGCGGCGGGCAAGCACACCAAGCAGGTCGACATCTCATTCGACGAGTGGAACGTGTGGGACCAGCGCACGTACAACGACGTCGAGGCCGGAGAGATCGCGAAGGCCGGATGGCGTCAGCATCCGCGTCTGATCGAGGACACGTACTCGGTGACGGATGCGGTCGTCGTCGGCACCCTGCTGAACAGCCTGCTGCGTCACGGCGACCGCGTGCGCATCGCCAACCAGGCCCAGCTCGTGAACGTGATCGCGCCGATCCGCTCCGAGGAGAACGGTCCGGCCTGGCGCCAGACCAGCTTCTGGCCGTTCGAGCGGATGGCGCGCCTCGCGAAGGGCCGCATCCTGCGCCTCGCCGTGACCGCCTCGCAGATCGAGACGAAGCGCTACGGCGGTGTGGACTCCATCGATGCCGCCGCGACCTGGGACGAGGAGTCCGGGAAGCTCGTGGTGTTCGTCGCCAACCGCTCGCTGGAGGAGCAGAACGACCTCACGATCGACCTGCACGGGCTCGGCGACCTGCGCCTGCGCCAGGCCGAGACGCTGACCGTGCCGGAGGGCGGCGACCGCCGCACCGCGAACCTCGAGACCGCCCCGGACACGGTGCACATGGTTCCGCTCGCCGGCGCCGAGGTCGTCGGCGGCGCCGTGCGCGCCACCCTGCCTCCGCTGTCGTGGTCGGTCATCGAGCTGGATGTGACGCGCGCCTGACGCTTCCTGAGCGCCGAGACCCATCGAGAACGCCGAGACCCACCCCCGCACACGTCGGCGGGGGTGGGTCTCGGCGGTGATGAGGGGTCTCGGCGCTGGTCGGAACGGGGTCCCTGAGCCTGTCGAAGAGCCCGGATGTGTTCAGCCGGCCGCTTCCTCCGGACGTTCCAACACGTCGATCGCCGAGGTGTCGGGCTCGTACTCGTCGATGTGCCGCTCATCCGGCCCGTCGTACAGCGACAGCGGACGGATCAGCGCGTTCGACGCCTGCTGTTCGATGATGTGCGCGGTCCATCCGGTGATGCGCGCTGCGACGAACAGCGGCGTGAAGGTGAGCGTGTCGAATCCGATGAGGTTGTACGCCGGGCCCGAGGGGTAGTCGAGGTTCGGGTAGATGCCCTTGCGTCCGACGAACTCGCTCTCGAGCTTGTCGTACAGCTCGCCGACGGCGGGCTTGTCGTAGTGCGCGACCAGCGAGTCGAGCGCCGCCTTCATGGTCGGCACCCGCGAGTCACCGCGCTTGTACACGCGGTGCCCGAAGCCCATGATCTTGCGCTTCTCGGCGAGCGCCGCATCGAGCCAGCCCTCCACCCGGTCGGCCGTACCGATCTCGTCGAAGATGTGCATGACGGCCTCGTTCGCGCCTCCATGCAGCGGTCCCTTGAGCGCGCCGATCGCTCCGACGACCGCCGAGTACAGGTCGCTGAGGGTCGACGTGATCACGCGAGCCGTGAACGTGGAGGCGTTGAAGGAGTGCTCCGCGTAGAGGATCATCGAGCGGTTGAACGCATCGACCACCACCGGATCGGGTTCCTCACCGAACGTGAGCCAGAGGAAGTTCGCGGCGTAGTCGAGGTCGTCGCGCGGCTCGACGGGCTCGAGCCCCCGGCGCCGGCGCTGCCCGTACGACACGATCGCGGGGAGCGCGGCGAACAGCGTGAGGCTGCGCTCCTGGTTCTCCTCCGGCGTGCCGACGGCATCCAGCACGTTGGCGATGCCCGCGGTCTCGATCGCGCCGATCACGCTCACGGCGGTGCGCACCTCGTCCATCGGGTGCGAGTCCAGCGGCAGCCGGTCGATCGCATCCTTGACGACCGGAGAGAGGGCGCGGTGCTGCCGCTCGGTCAGCCGGAAGGCAGCCAGCTCCTCCGGCGTGGGCAGCTCACCGTTCCACAGCAGATACGCCACGGCCTCGAAGGACTGCGTCGCCGCAAGCTCCTGCACGGGGTAACCGCGGTAGAGCAGGCTGTTCGTCTCGGGGTTGACCTTCGAGATCGCCGTCGTGTCGACGACGACGCCCGCGAGGCCCTTCTTGATGTCCGGCTCAGTCATGTCACTCCTTCGTGGGTTCCCGCTCGTCGTGGTTCTCTGTCGTATCGCCGCCTCGCGGTTCCTGAGCGAGCGAAGCGAGACGAAGGGCGCTGCGCTCAGCGACCGTTGTTCTCGAGTGTGAAGTTGAAGACCCCGGAGTCGAAGTGGTTGTACGACTCGTAGTCGATGAGGTCGTAGAGATCGGCGCGGTGCTGCATCTCGCCGAGCTTCGAGGTCAGATGCCCCTCGTCGTTCAGCGTATCGAGCGCACGGCCCGCCGCGCCCATCGCGATGCGCAACAGCGACACCGGCCAGATGACGATGCGCACCCCTGCGCTCTGCAGCTGGGCGCTCGAGAACAGCTCGCTCTTGCCGAACTCGGTCATGTTCGCCAGGATCGGCACGTCCAGCGCGGTCGCCATCGCCTCGAACTCGTCGAGCGTGCGCATGGCCTCGGGGAAGATCGCGTCGGCCCCGGCATCCACCAGCGCCTTGGCGCGGTCGATCGCGGCATCCAGCCCCTCCACCGCGCGGATGTCGGTGCGCGCCATCAGGAGGAAGTTCGGGTCGCGGCGGGCGTCGGCGGCGGCACGGATGCGCTTGACCGCCGTGTCCTCGTCGACCACGCTCTTGCCGTCGAGGTGCCCGCAGCGCTTCGGGTTGACCTGATCCTCGATGTGCATGCCGGCGAGGCCCGCGTCCTCGAGCTCCTGGATCGTGCGGGCCACGTTCATCGGCTCGCCGAAGCCGGTGTCGGCATCGACGATCGCGGGCAGGTCGGTCATGCGGGCGATCTGCTTCGCGCGACCGGCGACCTCGGTCAGCGTGGTGAGGCCGATGTCGGGGAGCCCCAGGTCGGCGGCCAGCACGGCGCCCGAGATGTAGACGCCGTCGAAGCCCTTCTGCGCGATCAGCCGAGCGCTCAGCGGATTGAAGGCGCCGGGGAAACGGAGCAGCTCCCCGCTCGCGAGGCGTTCGCGGAACAGTCGGCGCTTCTCGGGCGGGGTGACGGTGGAATACAGCATCAGAACAGTCCGGCAGGCGTCGGAGCGGACTCGAGCAGCCCCGGCTTCGCGACGATCGACAGCTCGGCGACCTCTGCGGCCGTGAGCTCGGGCAGGCGCTGCACGAGCGCGAGGAAGCGCTCGATCTCGGCCGGCTCGAGCACCGGCTCCGCGAGCAGACGGAACTTCGCGATGTAGTTCTCCCGGGCGAACGGGCGGGCACCGAGCGGATGCGCGTCGGCGACGGCGATCTCGTCGATCACGGTCGAGCCGTCCGTGAGGCGGAACTCCACCCGGCCGCCGAACGCCTTCACGTCGGGATCCTCCGAGTGGTAGCGGCGCGTCCATTCGGCGTCCTCCGCCGTGGTGATCTTGTGCCACAGGGCGACCGTGTCGGGCCGCGCCGCGCGAGAGGGGGCGTAGGAGTCGACGTGGTGCCAGCCGCCGTCCTGCAGCGCGACCGCGAAGATGTACGGGATCGAGTGGTCGAGCGTCTCCCGCGACGCGGTGGGGTCGTACTTCTGCGGGTCGTTGGCGCCCGAGCCGATCACGTAGTGCGTGTGGTGGCTGGTGTGCAGCACGATGGACTCGATGTTGGCGGGGTCGCGCAGCGCCGGGTTCTCGGTGCCGAGCTTGCGGGCCAGGTCGATCCAGGCCTGCGCCTGGTACTCGGCCGAGTGCTCCTTCGTGTACGAGTCGAGGATCGCGCGCTTGGGCTCACCGCCGGCGGGAAGCGGCACCTCGTAGGCGGCATCCTTGCCGTCGAGCATCCACGCGATCACTCCGTCTTCGCCTTCGTAGATCGGGGCGGGGCTGGTCTGTCCGCGCATCGCACGGTCGACCGCCTCGACGGCCATCTTGCCGGCGAAGGCCGGGGCGTGCGCCTTCCAGGTCGAGATCTCGCCCTTGCGACTCTGGCGGGTGGCGGTCGTGGTGTGCAGGCCCTGGCCGACGGCCTGGTAGATCGTCTCGACGTCGAGTCCGAGCAGTGTGCCGATGCCGGCGGCGGCCGAGGGGCCGAGGTGGGCGACGTGGTCGATCTTGTGCCGGTGCAGGCAGATCGCGCGCACCAGGTCCATCTGGATCTCGTAGCCGGTCGCGATGCCGCGCACGAGCGCGCGTCCGTCCTTGCCGGCGTGCTGCGCGACCGCGAGGATCGGCGGGATGTTGTCGCCCGGGTGCGAGTACTCCGCGGCCAGGAAGGTGTCGTGATAGTCGAGTTCGCGCACGGCCACGCCGTTCGCCCAGGCTGCCCATTCGGGGCTGGTGCGGTGATCGAGTGCCGCGCCGAACAGGTTCGCGCCCGCGCCTCCGGTGGAGACCGGGTGGCTGAACGCCTGCGCGCGGGCCGCATTGATCGGCGCACGGGTGAGGGATGCGGCCGCGACCGACGCGTTGTCGATGATGCGGTTGATGATCATGTCGATGACGGGCTGCTCGACCTCGACCTGGTCGGCGGCGACTTCGGCGATCTTCCAGGCGAGCTGCTCGGAGCGTTCGAGGTTCTCGTCGCTGCGGTGGACGCGGACGTGATGCGTGACGGTCATTTCACACCTTCTGGGTTGGCTGTCAGGGAGTCGAGGATGCCGGTCAGCGCGTTGTGCAGGTGCACGTGCGTGGCATGGGCGGCGAGGTCGCCGTCGCGAGCGGCGAGCGCCTGGGCGATCGTGCGGTGCTCGGAGGCGGATGCGGCGAGCCGGTCGGGCTTGTCGCGTGCCATGCGCCGCACCCGCACGAGGTGCGTGCGCACCGTACGCAGCGCCGAGGCGATGTAGTCGTTGTCGACCGCGGCATCGAGCGCGGCGTCGAACCGGGCGATCAGCGCGTAGTAGGCGTCGCGACCCTCGACCGCGGAGAGGTCGACACGGCCGAACTCGGCGGCGAGCGCGGCGAAGTGCGCGGCGTCTCCTCGGGTCGCGGCGAGCCGGGCGGAGGTCTCCTCCAGTGCGCGGCGGATCTCGAACAGGGCGCGGATGTCGTCGGCATCCAGGTCGGCGACGACGGTCACGCGGGGAGACTGCTGGACGACCAGTCCGTCGGCGGCGAGCCGGCGCAGCGCCTCGCGCATCGGCGTGCGGCTGACGCCGAGCCGTTCGGCCTGCTCGACCTCGCCCAGCACGACGCCCGCGGCGAGCGCGCCGGACTGGATGCCGTCGAGCAGTGCCGCGTACGCGCGGTCACCCGCCGTGGTGCGCTCCGCGGGAAGGGTCATGCCCTCAGTGTATACATAAAGCCCGACTGAGAGGCCTTCGTTCTCTCCAATAACGCCTCGCGTATACATTCACCGGAGCGGCAGCGTGCCGGCGCGCGGGATCTATCAGAGGCCGGAGGCCGGCGCCGGACGCCCCTCTGCTTCCACCGCGGGCAACGGCTCCACGAACTCCGCGGGTGCGGGTTCGCCGAGCTTGACCACCACGACCCCCGCGAGCACGAGCACTCCCCCGAACATCTGCAGCAGGTCGGGGAGCTGACCGAGCAGCAGCCATCCGAACAGCAGCGCGGCGACGACCTCGGCCAGCGCGATGAATGAGGCGAGGCGGGAGCCCAGCATCCGCGTCGAGACGATCCCGAGCATGTACGCCAGGGCGGTGGCGATCAGGCCGATGGCGAGCACGGGGACGAACCACGGCACGCTGCCGAAGCGATAGGTGATGTCATCCGTGGTCCAGGCGATCGGCAGCACGCCGACCAGCCCGGCGACGGTCAGGCCGATCGCGCCGAGCAGCAGTCCACCGCCGGCGAGGGCGATGGGCGGGAGCCCGGTATCGGCCTTCGCCGACAGGATGAAGTAGGTAGCCGCACCGACCATCGCGCCGAGCGCCCAGAGGATCCCCGCGCCGTTCACCGTCGCGCCGGTGAGGATGTCGAGCATCAGCACGAGCCCGACGAAGGCGATCAGCGCTCCGAGGATGCTGCGGCGGCTGGGACGTTCGCCCCGGCGGAGCCAGAGCCACAACACCACCGCGATCGGGGCCGTGTACTCGATGAGCAGGGCGATGCCGACGTCCATCACCGCGACCGCCTGGAAGTAGCAGAGCTGCGTGGCGGCGACGGCGAGGAGTCCGTACGTGGCGATCATGCCGATGTTGCGCCGGAGCACGCCCCAGCGACCGCGCAGCGAGAGGATCGCGGGGATCAGCAGCACGAGAGCTGCCACCCAGATGCGCGCCGTGACGGCGGCACCGGGGCTCCAGCCGGCGTCGATGAGACCGCGGGCCCATCCGCCCGACATCCCGAAGGCGAAGGCGGCGCCGATCGCGAGCGGCAGCCCGAGGCGCACGCCCCGCCCCGCACCCGCGTCATTGCTCACCTTGCCCATGACATGTGACGCTACTCGTGACGGATGTAAGATGTCAACATGATCTTCACCGATGACACGGAAGAAGGGCTCCGTGCCGCCGTCTGGCTCGTGAACTCCGCGGAGGATCCCGACACCCTCGCCGACCTCGCCGAGGAGCGCGCGTTCCTCGAGGAGTTCCCCTACACCGGCCGCCTCGACCGCGACGAGACGGAACTCGCGTCGCTGCGCGACCTGCGCCCGCACCTGCGCGCGATGCTGCTGGCACCCCGCGACGAGATGGCCGCGCACGTCAACGACGCTCTGGCCGGCGCTCACCTGTCGCCCCATCTGGTGCGCCACGGCGACATGGACTGGCACCTGCACGCGGTCGCCGACGAGCGCCCGCTCTCGGAGCGCGTGCTGATCGAGACCGCGATGGCGCTGATCGACGTGATCCGCACCGACGAGGGATCCCGCATCTCGGTCTGCGCCGACGACACCTGCGAGGCACTCGCCCTCGACCTCTCGCGCAACCGCTCGAAGCGCTACTGCTCGACCGTCTGCGCCAATCGCAACGCCGTCGCCGCCTACCGCGCCCGCCGCGCGGGGGCCGAGGAGGCGTAGCCGCGCTCAGTCCATCGACACGACACCGTCGAACAACCCGATGTGGTTGCCGTCGGGGTCGACGATCACCGCCCAGGCGCTCGTCTCGGTGATGGGCTGCTTCTCCATCGCGACCGAACCACCGGCGGCGATGGCGGCGGCGATCGTGTCGTCGATCGAATCGACCTCGACGTAGGAGCGAGGTTGCGTGAAGCCCTCGCTCCGGGGCGCGAGCCCTCCGCCGGACAGATCGTTGGGGGCGCGCCACATCGGGTAGCCCTCGAAGCCCGGCGGCTCGGAGATGCTCCAGCCGAACAGCTGACTGTAGAACGTCGTCGCCGCCCCCAGATCGCTCACCGGGATGTCGATGTGGGTGATGTCTCCGTGCGCCATGATGCTCCCTTTCGCCGAGCCGACGCAGTCAGTATGCGCCGCCGCGCCTCCTCCCGGAACCCCGTCTTCGCGCAGGTGCGCATGGGTGGATGCGCGGATGTGCGACTCGGCCTGGACGACACCTGTCATAACAGGTATGCTCACTTGTTATTACAGGTTGCGGCCGCGCGACCGAGCAATGACGCCCACCGCTCACGAGGAGCCCCGCATGCCCGAGTTCCACACCCCGCCGATCTCCCCGATGGCGATCGCCTTCGACGCCGAGAAGCTCACGCTCTCCCCCGAGGGGCCCACGCTCACGCGACGGATGTCCGACCTCGAGGGGCTCTTCCTCGACGGCGACGCCTGGGCTGCGGCATCCGCGGGCGACAACCCGGTCGTGTACACGGTGGTCAGCTCCCCTGTGCCCGAGATCGACCGCGAGCTCCCCCAGTCGATCACCACGATCATGCCGGGCGACACCTCGGGAGAACTCTGGATGACGAAGGGACACCAGCACCCGAACCACCAGGGCGAGATCTACCTGGCACTGAAGGGCCGCGGCGGCCTGCTCATGTTCGACGGAGAGCGCACCGAGTGGCTCGACATGCTCCCCGGCACGATCGGCTACATCCCGCCGGGCTGGGCGCACCGCTCGATCAACACGGGCGACGAGCCCTACGCCTTCCTCGCGGTCTACCCGGGCGGCGCAGGCCACGACTACGGCTGGGTGCTCGAGCACGGCATGGGGTCCCGCGCCTACCGCGGCACCGATGGCACCGTCGACCTGCGCCCCTACTCCGCGGCCGACTCGACCTCCGCCCCCACGGCATAGTCTCCGACCATGCTCATCGCGCACGACCTCGGCACGACCGGGAACAAGGCCTCGCTCCACCATGACGACGGCCGTCTGATCGCCTCGGTCACGGTCCCCTATCCGGCGCATTTCGCGGCCGGGGGCATCGCCGAGCAGAACCCCGTCGACTGGTGGGAGGCGGTCGTCGCCGCCACCCGTGACCTGCTCGCCCGCACCGACACCGCGCCGACCGCGGTCGCCGGCCTCGTGGTGAGCGGGCAGATGATGGGCGCGGTCCTCCTCGATGCCAACGGCGAGCCCGCGCGCCCGGCGATCATCTGGGCCGACACCCGCGCCGGTGCACAGCAGCGCGAGCTCGAAGCCGCCCTCGGCGCCGAGCACGCGTACGGCATCCTGGGCCACCGTCTGAACCCGACCTACTCGGTCGAGAAGATCATGTGGGTGCGCGACAACGAGCCCGACGTCTGGGCGCGGGTGCGACGCGTCTGCGTCGCGAAGGACTTCATCGTGCTGCGGCTCACGGGCCGCCTGGCGACCGACCGCTCCGACGCCTCGGGCACCAACGCCTACGACCAGCGGACCGGCACCTGGTCGGACGAGGTGCTGCAGGCCGCGCGCCTCGAGCGCTCGCTGTTCCCCGAGGTCCTCGAGTCCACCGCGGTCGCCGGAACCCTGACGGATGCCGCGGCTGCGGCCCTCGGTCTGCACACCGGCGTGCGCGTGGTGATGGGCGGCGGCGACGGCCCGATCGCCGCTGTGGGCTCGGGCGTGGTCGCCCCCGAGGACGGCGCCTACGTGTGCCTGGGCACCTCGTCGTGGATCTCGTTCGCCGCCGACCAGCCCCTCCACGACCCCGCGATGCGCACCTTCACGTTCGACAACGTGGTGCCGGGATCGTTCGTGCCGACCGCCACGATGCAGGCCGGCGGAGCATCCGTGCAGTGGATCGCCGAGGCCCTCTCCCCCGACCCCGCCCGCCCGGAGACCGGCCGCCTGACGGCTGAGGCCTCGGCGGATGTCGACACCGAGGGCCTGTACTTCCTGCCCTATCTGCTCGGTGAGCGCTCGCCCCTGTGGGACCCCGACGCCCGCGGCGCCTTCGTGGGCCTCGCGCGCCACCACACCAGGGCGCACCTGATGCGCGCGGTGTTGGAGGGCACTGCCTTCAACCTGCTCACCTGCATCCAGGCGTTCCGGGCTTCCGGTGCCGCGATCGACCGCATCGACGCGGTCGGGGGCGGGGCACAGAGCGATGTGTACCTCTCGGTGCTCGCCGATGTCTGGGGGGTGCCCGTCCGTCGGCGCACGATCGTGGAAGAGGCCAACAGCCTCGGCGCGGCCGTGACGGGTGCGGTCGGCCTGGGGCTCGCGGAGTTCTCCGCAGCGCGCGCGCTCAGCGAGGTCACCGACGAGTTCACCCCGGATGCCGGCCGCCACGCGGTCTATGCCGAACGGCACGCCCGGTTCGCCGACGCCTACACGGCACTGGCGCCCTGGTTCGCCGGAGGGTCGCGCTGATGGGCGTCATCCTGGTCACCAGCCGCTCCTTCTCCGACGGCGACGTCGATCTGGTCGAGCGGGCCAGCCGCGCCGGCCACCGGATCCTGCGCGGACCCGCCCACCACGACCTCGAAGAACTCCGCTCCCTGCTCCACGGCGCCGATGCCTGGATCGCCGGCACCGGAGAGGTGACCGAGGCCCACCTCGCTGCGGCACCGAAGCTCAAGGTCATCGCCCGCTACGGTGTGGGCACCGAAGCCGTCGACCTCGACGCCGCCGGACGACGCGGCATCCCGGTCACGAACACTCCCGGCGCGAACGCGGATGCCGTCGCCGACCACGCCGTCGGCCTCATGCTCTCGATGCTCCGCTTCATCCCCGACGGCGACCGCCGCGTGCGCGACGGCGACTGGGCCGTGCGGCGCGGACGGGAGCTCGGAGCGGCGACCGTCGGCATCGTCGGATTCGGCCGCATCGGCCAGGGCGTCGCGAAGCGGTTGAGCGGCTTCGGATCCCGCATCCTCGCCGCCGACCCGTACCTCCCGACCGACCTCGTGCGGGCGAACGGCGCCGAACCGGTCGAACTCGACGAGCTGTTCCGCCACGCCGACGTCATCACCCTGCACGCGCCGGGCGGTCAGCTGCTCGTGGATGCCGGTCGACTGGCCGGCATGCGCCGCGGCACGGTGCTGGTGAACACGGCCCGCGGCGACCTCGTCGAAGAGGCGGCGATCGCCGATGCGCTGCGCGACGGCATCCTCGCGGGGTTCGCCGCCGACACGCTCTACGGCGACACGGCCGCGACCCACAGCCCGCTGCTGGCCGCCGACCTCGCCGACCGCGTGATCGTCACGCCGCACCTCGGCGCGCAGACCACCCAGGCCGTCGACAACATGGGCTCCCTGTCGCTCGACGACGTCATCGCCGTGCTCAAGGGCGCTGAGCCCGCCCACCCCGTGACCGCTCGCTAGGAGTTCCCGATGTCCTCTTCTCTCACCACCGTTGCGCCCCCGGCGGACGACACCGCGACCGCCGACTACATGGGCTTCGTCGGCGTCAGCACCGGCTCCTCGTCGATCATGCAGGTGTTCCCGCGCTGGGCCGAGGTCCTCGGGCTGCCGACACGCAACCTCGTGGGGCACGACCTTCCGATGGATGCGACCCCTGCGCAGTACATCGCGATGGTCGAGCAGATCCGCGACGACCCCCGCCACCGCGGTGCGCTGGTCACCACCCACAAGATGAACGTGTACGCCGCGGCATCCGATCTGTTCGACGAGCTCGACCCGTTCGCGGTGTCGTGCAGCGAGATCTCCAGCATCTCCAAGCGCGGCGACCGGCTCATCGGGCGCGCCAAGGACCCGCTCACGGTCGACCTCGCCCTGAACGACTTCCTGCCGGTGGACCACTTCGCCCGCACCGGAGCGGAGGTCGTCATCCTCGGCGCCGGCGGATCGGGCACCGCGCTGAGCTGGGCCCTCGCCGAGCGGGCGGATGCCCCGTCGAAGGTGACCGTCACCGCCCGCGACGACGAGAAGCTCGCGCACCTCCGGGAGGTCCACGCGCAGCACGGCACCCCCGAAGGGCTCATCACCTACGTGCGCACCGACACCCCGGAGCAGGCCGCCGCCCTCATCGCCGCCGCGCCGGCCGGCTCTCTCATCGTCAACGCCACCGGGCTCGGCAAGGATCGTCCGGGCTCTCCCCTGCCCGACGACGTGGTGTTCCCCGAGAATGCGGTCGTCTGGGAGTTCAACTACCGCGGCTCGCTCGAGTTCCTGCACCAGGCACGCGCGCAGGAGCAGGCCCGCTCACTGCACGTGGTCGACGGGTGGCGCTACTTCATCCACGGCTGGTCGCAGGTCGTCGCCGACGTGTTCGAGCTCGAGCTCACCCCCGAGATCGTCGAACAGCTCGCCGAGGCCGCGGAGTTCGCACGCCGATGATCCGCACGGTCCTCGGAGACATCGACCCGGCGCTGCTCGGGTCGACGAACTATCACGAGCACCTGTTCCAGATCACCCCGCTCCTGCCGGGCGATGAGCTCGACGACGAGATGCGGTCGACGACCGAGGCCGGGCTCCTGCGCGACAGCGGATTCTCCGCGATGGTCGACGCGACCCCGTTCGGGCTCGGCCGCAACCCGGAGGCGGTCGCGCGCATCAGCGCCACGACCGGACTGCACGTGGTCGCCACGACCGGCCGCCACCGCGAGGCGCACTACGATCAGCACCACCCGACGCGGTCCCGGGACGCCGCGCAGCTCGCGCAGCAGTTCGTCACCGAGATCACCGAGGGGATGCCGCTGACGGATGCCGCAGCGAGCGGCCCGCGCGCCCGGACGCCGGACGGCGCGGGCGTGCGCGCGGGCGTCCTCAAGGGCGGCATCGACTACTGGCGCATCAGCGACTTCGAGCGCACGACCCTGCAGGCACTCGCCGCGGCGCATCGCGCGACCGGTGCCGCGATCATGGTGCACCTGGAGTTCTGCACGGCCGCGCACGAGGTGCTCGACCTGCTCGCCTCCGAGGGGGTGGCTGCGGAGCGCGTGGTGCTCGCGCACGCCGACCGCGACCCGGACGCCGGTCTGCACGCCTCCCTCGCGGAGCGCGGCGCCTACCTCGGCTACGACGGATTCGCCCGCCCTCGCACCCGCTCCGACGCGGAGCTGCTGGCACTGACGGCCGCGGCCGTCGCACAGGGCGCCGGAGACCGGATCGTGCTCGGCGGCGACGTCGCGCGCCGCACGCGGTACAGCGCCTACGGAGGCATGCCCGGCCTCGCGTACCTCGGCGAGCGCTACCTCCCCCGGCTGCGCGACGTGGTCGGCGACGCGGCGGTCGAGCGCATGCTCATCGCCAATCCCGCACGCCTGCTGACGCTGTCCTGACCTTGCATCCCGATCCCCTCCCGAGGAGCCTCATGTCCGAGCCGACCATCCTGCACGCGACGTTCACCGCCCGCCCGGGGGAAGGAGACCGTGTGGCCGCGCTGCTGCGCGACTTCGCCGAAGGTGTGCGAGCCGAGGACGGCAACGTCGTCTTCGACGCCACCCGCCTGGTCGACGACTCCGACCGCTTCTTCGTCTACGAGGTCTACCGCGACGACGAGGCGTTCCAGGCGCACCTGGCGTCTCCCGCCGGGGTGCCCTTCAACGCCGCGCTGCAGGAGCTGATCGTCGAGCCCTCGTCGCAGCTCACCTTCCTCCGCCGCCTCTGAGCCCCCCCTCCCCAGAAGTTGACACCTCACGTCGCCACCACACCCCCATTCCGACACGAGGTGCCCACAACATCCCAAGCCCCACCACCCACCCGCACACAGAAGAAGCCCCTCACCCGAAGGCGAGGGGCTTCTTCCTGGACTCAGATCACTCGTAGAGAACTGCAGCGATCTTCGGGTCCTCGATGTTGGTCTTGTCGTACCAGTACGAACCGGTGTCGTAGAACTCCTCGACATCCTTGCCGTTGGCGGCGTCGTACGCCGCCTGCACGACCTGTGCGCCGATGCCGATCGGGTCCTGCGTGATGGCGCCGGCCATCGTGCCGTCCTTGATCGCGTTGATCTGCGCTGCGCCGGAGTCGAATCCGACGATCGTGAGCTTGCCCTTCTCGAGGCCGAGCTCGTTGACCGCGTTCACGACGCCGATGGCGGAGCCTTCGTTGGTGCCGTAGATGCCCTTGAGGTCGGGGTGAGCCGCGATCATGGCCTTCGCGATGTCAGCCGACTTCAGGTGGTCGCCGTCGCCGTACTGGATGTCGACGATCTTGATGTCGGGGTAGTCGGCCTCGATCTTCTCGACGAAGCCGTCACGACGCTCGACACCGGTCGAGTTGATCTGCGAGTGGCCGACGATGCCGACCTCGCCCTTGCCGCCGATCAGGTCGGCCATGTGCTCTGCTGCCAGCGCACCGGCGACCTTGCTGTCGGTGGCGGACAGGCTCAGGCCCACGTCACCGTCGCACGGTGCGTCGAAGTACACCACGGGGATGTCCTTGTCCTTGGCCTGCTGCAGCGGGGTGACGCACGCCTCGGGGTCGAGGGCGGCGTAGGCGATGGCATCCGGTCCCTTGTCGATCGCGGTCTGCAGCATCTGCAGCTGCGCGTCGATCTCGGTCTCGGCTGCGGGGCCTTCGAAGGTGATGTCGACGCCGAGCTCGGCGGCGCGCTCCTCGGCGCCCTTCTTGACGGCCTGCCAGAACTGGTGCTGGAAGCCCTTCGAGACGAGTGCGATGTACATCTTGTCGCCGCTGCCGCCGTCGCCACTGCCGGCGTCGCCGCCGCCCGTGTCGCCCGCGCATCCGGCCATGACGAGTGCCGCCGAGGCGACGAGTGCCGCGAATGCGGTCTTCTTGCCGAACTTCATGGAAACTCCGTTGTTTGTGAGTGCCGACTGCGTCGACGGTGTGGACATTCCTGGTGCTGTGTGCCGTGCGGATCGCTCCGCGGGTTCGGCTGGTGCCGATCGGGGAATGGCGGGCACGGGTGCCACTCTCCGTGGTTCAGGGGTCAGGTACGGGTGCGGTTGCGCAGCGAGTCGAAGAACACGGCGATCAGCACCACGACGCCGACCACGATGTTCTGCCATTCCGACTGGATCGACATGATGCGCAGACCGTTGACGAGCACGCTCATGATGAGTGCGCCGATCACGGTGCCGAGGATGGATCCGCGCCCACCGAGCAGCGAGGTGCCGCCGATGATGACGGCCGCGATCGCCTGCAGCTCGTAGCCGGTTCCGATCTGCGGCTGCGCGGAGCCGAGGCGGGCGGCGATCACCACGCCCGCGATGCCGGTGAAGGCACCCGCGAACATGTAGACGAGGATCGTCCAGCGGCGCGTGTTCACACCGGAGAGGCGCGTCGCCTCTTCGTTGGAGCCGATCGCGAACGTGTAGCGGCCGAGCAGTGTCTTCGACAGCACGAGCCAGGCGATGACCGCCAGGATGCCGGTGATGAGCACCGCGTTGGGGAGGCCGGGGATCAGCGTGCCGATCGCGAAGGCCTGCTGGAATCCGTTGTCGGCCGCGAAGTAGATCGGCGCGACGCCCGAGATCACGAGGGCGAGACCACCGGCGATCATCATCATCGCGAGTGTCGCGATGAACGGAGGAAGCCGGAGGAAGGTGATGTTGACGCCGTTGATCAGGCCCATCAGCACACCGGTCGCGATGCCGCCGATGACGCCGACCCACACGGGCAGCCCCATCTTGGTGACGAAGACACCGGTCATCACGGCGGCCAGCGCCATTCCGGTGCCGAGCGAGAGGTCGATGCCACCGGTGATGATCACGAACGTCGTGCCGAGCGCGAGGATCGCGATCACCGCGGTCGAGAGCAGCACGGTGGTGATGTTGCTGACCGTGAAGAAGCTGGGGCTGGCGATCGCGAAGAAGACCACCAGCACGACGAGCGTGCCGAAGGCGAGCGACTGCTGCGCCTGCTTCTTGAGGAACCCGACGATGTCGCGCTTGTCGGTGTTCTCCGAGACCGCCGTCTGGATGATCGTCGTCGTCGACGATCCGGGCTGCTGTGGAGCGCTCATCAGTCTTCCTCCCCGTGGGCTGCGAGTTGCATGATCTTCTCCTGGCTTGCTTCCTCGTTGCGAAGGGTCCCGGTGATCCGACCGTTGGCGAAGACCGCGATGCGGTTCGCCACCCGAAGGATCTCCGGCAGCTCCGACGAGATGACGATGATGGATTTGCCCTGCTCGGCGAGCAGCTGCATGAGGCGGTAGATCTCTTCCTTCGCGCCGACGTCGATCCCTCGGGTCGGCTCGTCGAAGATGAGGACGTCGCAGTCGCGCATCAGCCAGCGGGCGATGACGACCTTCTGCTGGTTGCCGCCGGACAGCAGCTTGACGACCTGGTTGACCGAGGGCGTCTTGACCCGCAGCTGCTGGACGTACTCCTTGGTGCGGTTCTTGGCCTTGCCGTCGCCCATCCAGCCGATGGCGTTGGCGTAGGAGCCGAGCGAGGCGAGCACCGTGTTGAAGGTCACGTCCTGCTCGAGCATGAGGCCGAGGAGCTTGCGGTCCTCGGAGAGGTAGCCGACGCCGTGCTTGACGGCATCCGCGGGCTGGCTGATCTTGGTGGCACGTCCGCCGATCGTGACCGTGCCGCCATCGCGGGGATCGGCGCCGATGACCGCGCGGGCGGTCTCGGTGCGGCCGGCGCCCATGAGCCCGGCGAAGCCGAGGATCTCGCCCTTGTGCAGCTCGAAGGAGACGTCCTTGAGCAGCGCCTTGGTGGAGAGCCCTTCGACCTTCAGCACGATCGGGTCGTTGATGTGCTCGCGCGCCTGCGGACGGGTTCCCTCGTCGATCGGGCGTCCGACCATCATCTCGATGATCTTGGGGATGCTGACCTCGGACTTGTCGAGTGATCCGATGTATGTGCCGTCGCGGAGCACGGTCACGCGGTCGGCGAGACGACGCAGCTCGTCCATGCGGTGCGAGATGTAGACGATGCCCGTGCCCCGCGCCTTGAGCTGCTCGATCAGGACGAAGAGCGTCTCGACCTCGGAGTCGGTGAGGGCGGATGTCGGCTCGTCCATGATCAGGACCTTGGCGTTGAACGACAGCGCCTTGGCGATCTCGACCATCTGCTGCTCGGCGACCGTGAGCTCCCCGACCAGCTGGCGGGGGTTCAGGCGGATGTCGAGGCGCGTGAGCAGCTCCGCGGTCTGCGTGTTGAGCTTGCGCTCGGACAGGAACGGCCCCGTCTTCGGCTCACGGCCTACGAAGATGTTCTGCGCGACGGTCAGATCCGGCATCAGGTTGAGTTCCTGATGGATGATCGTGACGCCGAGCTCCTGGGCCTGGAGCGGGCTCGTGAGCTCGACTTGCTGGCCCTCGAACGTGATCGTCCCCTCGTCCTTGGTGTAGATCCCGGAGAGGATCTTCATGAGCGTCGACTTGCCGGCGCCGTTCTCACCCACGAGTACGAGCACCTCACCGGCGCGCACTTCGAGGTGCACGTCCTTCAGCGCCTGCACACCGGGGAAACCCTTGCTGATTCCCTCGACTCTGAGAATGGGATCGCTCATGTGCTCACCTGCTTCCTTGGAGGTCCCGTTTCGATGCCGACAGTTCGGGCTGCCGTAAACATCGGATCAATTCTGTAGCCTACGCCGCGTCTTGCGCAAGTTGTATCTAAATGTATCTAACGTCGGGCCGGATGGGAAGACCTGTAATAACATCTTGGCCACAGGTTCCGATCCGACCGATCCCGCCGTCTCCGGCGGTCTCAGTGCAGGCGGATCGAGTCCACCGCGACGAGCTTGTCGCGGATGAACGCGTTCGCGTGCGCCCCCAGCTCGGTGTTGTCCGTCCAGAGGTTCCGCCAGATGCCGAGCATGCGGCTCAGGTCCGGCGCGACCACGGCCGAGGAGAACGACTCGAACACGATCGGACCGTCGTAGCCGATGCGGCCGAGAGCCTTGAAGAACGTGTCGAAATCGACGGTTCCGGTCCCCAGGTAGCCGCGGTGGCTCTCGCCGATGTGCACGTACTGCAGGCTCGGCTCGGCATCCAGGACCGGCGCGAACATATCCGACTCCTCGATGTTCATGTGGTACGTGTCGAGATGGATGCCGAGGTTCGGACGATCGACCTCGGCGAGGTACTCGATCGCCTGACGAGCGGTGTTCAGCACGTTGGTCTCGTAGCGGTTCACGACTTCGAGCGCGACGGACACCCCGCGCGCGGCGGCATGGTCGGCGACCGTGGCGATCGCGCGACGGCTGCTCTCGAGTCCGGCGGGAGTGACCGGCTCCATGTACTTCTTCATGGCGCTGTAGATCACGCCGCAGAAGTGCTGCCCGCCCAGATCGGCGAGCACGTCGACCGCCCGCAGCAGCAGCGCCTCTCCGGCGGCGACGACAGCCGGATCCGAGCTCGTGACATCCGTCGCCTCGGACAGACCGAGCGAGGCGCTCACCGCGAGATCGTGCTCCTCGAGGGACTCCCGCGCCGCCTGCACATCGAAGGCGAACGGGTCCATCAACGGGAACTCGATGAGGTCGAAGCCGGCCTCCTTCGTCTTCTCCACCGAGTGACGGATGCCGTCGGCATCGAAGTTCCCGGTCCAGACGAGCCCGTGGCAGCCGATGTTCATGAGATCCCTCGGAGGCGGGTGTGCGGCACCGTCGCCTCGACCGATTGGCACGTGCCAATTCGATCTGGGAGACACGCTACGTCGGGCCCTGCCGACGTGTCAAGAACTTTCTTGGCACGTGCCAATTCGTTCGCTACTGTGGTCAGGTCGCCTCCGGTCTCCTGAGCGACACCGGCATCCGGATGCCCACCCGACCACGAAGGAGTATCGATGCCCGCCAGCGTCAAAGACGTCGCCGCGCTCGCCGGGGTCTCCTCCTCGACCGTGTCGAACTACCTCAACCATCCGCACGTGCTCGGCGAGGCCAGCCGGGAGCGCGTACGCGCCGCGATCGAACAGCTCGGGTATGTGCCGAACGAATCGGCCCGTCAGCTGCGCGCCGGTTCCAGCAAGGCGCTGGCGCTCATCCTTCTCGACGCGTGGCTGCCGTACTTCCACGACCTCTCCCGGGGCGTCGAGGACGTCACGCGCGAGGGCGGCTGGTCGCTGTTTTTCAGCAACAGCAATCGCGACAGCGCGCAGGAACGGCGCAACATCGAGATGTTCGAGGCGCACCGGGTGCAGGGCATCGTGATCTACCCGCTCGACGACGTGGTGCCGCAGCTCGAACGTCTCGCCGACCGCGGCATCCGCTCGGTGGTCGTCGGCCCGATCGCGCCCTCGTCGAAGGTGGCATCCGTGCTGTTCGACGACGTCGGCGGTGGACGCCTGGCCGGCGAGCATCTGCTGTCGATCGGGCGCAGACGGATCCTGTTCCTCGGCAGCCCGACCGTGAGTCAGTCGAACGACCGGCTGCAGGGACTACGCGAGGCGGTCGCCGGCGCGGGGGCATCCGTCTCGGTGCTCGACGTGCAGAACCTGATCACGGAGGACGGGCTGCGCGCCGCAGAGCAGATCGTCGCGATGGCCCCCGAGGACCGCCCCGATGCCGTCTTCGCCGCGAACGACATGGTGGCCACCGGGGTGCTCACGCAGCTCCTGCGCCACGGGATCCGTGTGCCGGAGGACATCGCCCTCGTCGGGTTCGACGACGTGGACCAGGCGCGTCAGAGCGTGGTGCCGCTGACCAGCGTGCGCCAGCCCGGTTACGCGATCGGCCGTGCGGCCGGCGCCGCGCTGCTGGAACAGCTCGCCGATCCGAGCGCACCACCGCCCGCGCCGACGCCGTTCTCGGCCGAACTCGTCGTGCGCGAGTCGACCGTCGGCCGCTGAGCGTCAGGCGCTGAGCCTCGACCGCCGCGCGTCCACAACTCCGGAAGAACTGCGGCCGAAACCGATTCCACGGTCAGATCCGGCCCGAAGCGCCCGATTCTCCGGAGTTCTGGACCTGCTTCAGGCCGAGGCGTGCCCCACGACTCCCTTGCGCAGCAGCGCGTTGCCGTATTTGCGGGTCTCGCCCGTGCGCACCAGGAGGTACGCGCTCCTCGCGACCTCGTAGTACGCGAAGCGCTCCACGAAGCGGGTCGAGTCGACCGTTGTCCCGGCCGCCGCCATCAGCTCGTGCTGCACGTCGAGCACCGTACCGTCGGCCGAGGTCATCAGATCGATGCCCGGGGCGTCGTCCAGCGGCAGCACACTCCGGATCGCCGCCACGACCTCCGGGGTCGACGTGCCGGGCAGATCGACCACACGCGCACCGAGCGCCCAGGCCGGGAAGTGCGCGTCGGCGATCACGACGGAGTCGGAGTGCCCCATCCGGTCGAGGTGCAGCAGCAGCTCGCCTGTGAGCAGCGGGTTGATTCCTTCGAGCACGGATGCTCCTCTCGGTGGGGTGCGGGAGACACCGCGTCAGACCGCGGGGATGAGTCGTTCAGCGGCGAGGTCCTGCCACAGCGCGACCGGGATGTCGAGGGCCGCATACTCGGCATTCTGCACCAGTTGCGCGGGGCGGCTGCCGCCGACGACCACCGAGTGCACCTCGGCGGCCTGCAGCGGGAACTGGATCGCGGCCGCGGGCAGCGGTACGTCGTGCGCCGCGCACACTGCGGCGATGCGCAGCAGCCGGTCCCACAGCTCATCCGGCAGTTGTCCGTACTCGTAGCGGCCGTCGCGCCGCGGCTCACTCGAGGCGAGGAGCCCGGAGTTGAAGACGGATGCCGCGACGATCCCGGTCCCTGTCTCCCGGCACGCGGGCAGCACGTCGACCGCGGCGGGCTGCTCGAGCAGCGTGTACCGGCCCGCGACCATGATCAGGTCGAGGTCGGCCGCGCGCACGGCCGCGGCGAGCGCCTCCGACACCATGGAGCCGATGCCGATCGCAGTCACCCCGCCGTCGTCCCGCAACTGCTGCATCGCCGGCAGCGCCTCGGCGAGCGCCAGGTCGAGGTCGTGCCGCTCCGGGTCGTGCAGGTAGAGCAGGTCGATGCGCTCGATGCCCAGCCGCTCGCGCGACTCCTCGACGCTGGCACGGATGCCGTCGGCCGAGAAGTCCCACACGCGCTGCAGGTCGTCCGGCACGTGGAAGTCGTTCGCGGTGTCGAGGCCGCCGGAGTGCTCCGGGTTCGGCCGCAGCAGACGTCCGGCCTTGGTCGACAGCACGTACTCCTCGCGGGGCTTGGTCTGCAGGAACGCGCCGAGCCGGCGCTCCGACAGTCCCAGCCCGTAGTGCGGGGCGGTGTCGTAGTAGCGGATGCCGCTCTCCCACGCCGCGTCCAGCACGGCCCACGCCTCGTCATCGCCGAGGGGTCGGAAGAGGTTGCCGACGTTCGCGGCGCCGTATCCGAGCGTCGGGATGTCGAGTCGAGGCGTGCCGACCTCAGGCGACGACATGGGCGCCCGTCCAGGTGTAGGCGGCGATGCTCTCGGCCTTCATCTCCATGCTGCTGCCCGGTGCGGTCGGCGCCATGTACGAGCCGCCCTGGATGTCGGTGGGTACGACGAAGTGCTCGTGCAGGTGGTCGACGAACTCGATCATGCGGCCTTCGCGCGTGCCGGTGACGGCGACGAAGTCGAACATCGAGAGGTGCTGCACGGCCTCGCACAGGCCGACGCCGCCGGCGTGCGGGCAGACCGGCACGCCGAACTTCGCGGCGAGCAGCAGGTTGGCGATGTTCTCGTTCACGCCGGCGACGCGCACCGCATCGATCTGCATGACCGAGATGGCTTCGGCCTGCAGCAGCTGCTTGAAGATGACGCGGTTCTGCGCGTGCTCGCCGGTCGCGACACGGATGGGCGCGATGCCGCGGGCGATCTCGGCGTGGCCGAGCACGTCGTCGGGGCTCGTGGGCTCCTCGATCCAGGCGGGGTGGAACTCGGCGAGCGCGTTCACCCACTCGATCGCCTCCGACACCTCCCAGCGCTGGTTCGCGTCGATCGCGATCGGGAAGTCGGGGCCGCACACCTCGCGCGCCTTGCGGAAACGACGGATGTCGTCGTCGAGGTCGGCGCCGACCTTCAGCTTGATCTGCGTGAAGCCGTCGGCCATGGCCTCGCGGGCGAGCCGTTCCAGCTTCTCGTCGGAGTAGCCGAGCCAGCCGGGGCTCGTGGTGTAGCCCGGGTAGCCGGTGGCGAGCAGCTCCTGTTCGCGTGCGGCACGGCCGGGCTCGGCGGCGCGCAGGATCTCGAGGGCGTCTTCGCGGGTCAGGGCGTTGGTGAGGTAGCGGAAGTCGACCAGGTCGACCAGCTCCTCCGGCGTCATCCGGGCGAGGAGCTGCCACAGCGGCAGGCCGGCACGCTTGGCCTTGATGTCCCACAGCGCGTTGATGACCGCGCCGATCGCCATGTGCATGACGCCCTTCTCCGGGCCGAGCCAGCGCAGCTGCGAGTCGCCGATGATGTCGCGGAACGTGCCGCCCATGTCATCCAGCAGCGGCTCGATCTCGCGTCCGACCAGGTGGCCGGCCAGGGCGTCGATCGCGGCGACCTGCACGTCGTTGCCTCGGCCGATCGTGAAGACGAACGCGTGACCCTCGATGCCGTCGGCCGCATCCGTGCGCACCACGACGTAGGCCGCGGAGTAATCGGGGTCGGGGTTCATCGCATCCGAGCCGTCGAGGCTGAGCGACGTGGGGAAGCGGATGTCGGTGGTGTCGAGTGCGACGATACGGCTCACGGGGTTCCTCTCCATGCACGGAGAAATCCCGTGCAGACCTCTTGGAGTGTAAACATCCGATGTCTATACTGTCAACGAGACAGGCCGTCGCACGGCGGCTCCCCGACGAATCAGGAGAATCATGAAGTTCGCGCGGCTTGGCGACCCAGGGACCGAGATCCCCGTCCTCATCGAGGGCGACCGCCACCTCGACCTCCGCTCCCTGACATCCGATGTAGACGGCGACTTCCTCGCCGGCGACTTCCGCGCTCGCATCGCCGCCGCGCTGGCCGCCGACGAGCTCCCCGAGCTCGAGGATGCCGCGGCCCTCCGCATCGGCGCACCGATCGCCCGGCCGAGCGCGGTGATCTGCATCGGCATGAACTACGCGGCCCACGCGGCCGAATCCGGCTCGGAGCCGCCGACGATCCCGATCATCTTCCTGAAGACCCCGAACACGGTCGTCGGCCCGAACGATGCGGTCACGATCCCCCGCGGCAGCGAGAAGACCGACTGGGAGGTCGAGCTCGGCATCGTGATCGGCGCCCGCGCCTCCTACCTCGACTCCCCCGAGGAATCGCTCGCCCACGTCGCCGGCTTCGTCACCGCCAACGACGTCTCCGAGCGCGCCTTCCAGATCGAGGTCTCCGGCGGCCAGTGGTCCAAGGGAAAGATCGCCCCGGGGTTCAACCCGACCGGCCCCTGGCTGGTCACCCCCGACGAAGTCGATCACCACGCACTCGGCCTGCGCAGCTTCGTGAACGGCGAGCCCCGGCAGGACTCCAACACGAGCGACATGATCTTCTCGGTCGAGCACATCGTGCACCACCTGTCGCAGTACGTGACCCTGGAGCCGGGTGACCTCATCCTCACCGGCACGCCGCAGGGCGTCGCGCTTTCGGGCAAGTACCCCTACCTCGCCGCCGGCGACGTGGTCGAGATCGAGATCGACGGCCTCGGCCGTCAGCGCCAGGAGTTCGTGGCATGGGAGGCACAGAAATGACCGGTCCACTGGACGGACTCGTGGCGATCGTCACGGGCGGAGCATCCGGGCTCGGTGCCGCGATCGCGCAGCGTCTGCACGACGACGGTGCCCGGATCGCCGTGCTCGACCGCGACACCACTCATGCGGATGAGAAGTTCGCGGCCTTCACCGCCGACGTCTCCGACCGCACCAGCGTCGAAGCCGCCATCGCAGCGGTCGGCGCGCAGTTCGGCCGCATCGACATCGTCGTGAACAACGCCGGCATCGGGGCGCAGGGCGACATCGCCGCGAACGACGACGACGAGTGGGCGCGCGTGCTGTCGATCAACGTCACCGGCATCGCCCGCGTGACAGCGGCGGCACTGCCGTGGTTGCGCCAGTCCCCCGCCGCGGCGATCTGCAACACGGCATCCATCGCCGCGACGACCGGACTCCCGCAGCGCGCCCTGTACAGCGCGTCGAAGGGGGCCGTGGCGGCGCTCACCCGCGCGATGGCCACGGATCACCTGCGCGAGGGCATCCGCGTCAACTCCGTGAACCCCGGCACGGCCGACACCCCGTGGGTCGGCCGCCTGCTGGATTCCGCCACCGACCCGGCCGCCGAGCGCGCTGCACTGGCCGCCCGTCAGCCGCACGGCCGTCTGGTGAGCCCGGACGAGGTCGCCGGCGCCGTCGCATACCTGGTGTCGCCGGCCTCCGGCTCCACGACCGGCACCTTCATCGAGGTCGACGGCGGCATGGCGTCGCTGCGCCCGCGTCCCGAGTAGTCGTCGCGACACCGCCGCCCGCCGCCCGCCCGCCCGCCCGGAGCAGTTGACACCTGTTGACGCACGGAGCGCACCTCAACGGCAACAGGTGCCAACTCGACGCGGCGGGCGGGCGGCCGGGCGGGGGTGCGGGTGAGGCACCTGCACCTCAGCCGCGCAGCCACCCCAGGATGCCGCGGCGGCGCGGCGCAGGATCGGTGAAGACCGTCGGTCGCGCGTCCGTCCGGTAGAAGCTCTCGGCATTGGCCCACATGATCGCGTCGACGCCGTGCCCTCTGTCCGCCGCCCATGCGGCGACGGCATCCGCCCAGCGTGACCTGGCCGTGTACTGATAGGTGGGCGAGCCGTCGGCGGGGGCGTGCGGATCCCCCTCCTCCGCCGGGCCGATGACCGACACGGGCCAGTCGCTCCCCCACATCAGCCGCTCGGGGCCGAAGGCGTCGGCCGCGGCGTCGAGGAACGGCACCAGCTGCCCGGCATCCCAGTCGCCTGCCGCCTCGCCGGGCAGACCGGAGAGCTTGCAGAACACCTCCGGATGCCGCGCCAGCTCGTCGAGGTCGCGCACCCACTCGCTCGTCGGGGCGAGCGGTTCTGCGGCCGTGCCCACCGCGGGCTTGCCGAGGTGATCCAGCACCATCCGCAGCTCGGGGATGGCTCCCGCCAGACGGGCGATCTCGGGCAGCTGGTCGGCACGGACGCAGGCGTCGAAGCTCCATCCGCGCTGCGCGACATCGCGCGCGCCCGTGACGAACGCCGCGGACACCGCGAGTCCGTCCGGTTCGCCCTGCAGATTGTGCCGCACGCCGACGACGAGCGGTTCGGCGGCGAGGCCGTCGAGGTGTGCGACCGTGTCGGATCCGCGGTCGAGCCGCGCCCCGGCGACGATCCCGACGATCCCGAGCGGCTCGGCCATCGTGGTCACCCAGCGCACCTCGTCGAGGAAGCGATCCTCCACGGTCTCGGCCTGCACGAAGACCGACTTCTCGGTCGTGGCATGCTCCAGCCGGGCGTGCTCGAGCTCGGTGTCCGCGAATCGGAACGCGAGCGGGCCCTCCAGCCAGTCGTACTCGAGAAGCTCCGGATCCCAGAGGTGCAGGTGTGAATCGAGAACGCGCATGCGACCATCCTGCCTCAGACATCCGATCAATCGCTAGGATGACGCCATGGCTGTCACAGACGATGCGATCGAGAAGATCAAGGCGATGATCGTGTCGGGCGAACTGGCCCCCGGCGATCGGCTCCCGCCCGAGAAGGAGCTGTCCGACCGCCTCGGCCTCTCCCGCAACTCGATGCGCGAGGCCGTGAAGGCGCTCGAGGTCATCCGCATCCTCGACGTGCGCCGCGGAGACGGCACCTACGTGACGAGTCTGGAGCCGCACCTGCTGCTCGAGGCGATCTCGTTCGTGGTCGACATGCACGACGACGACTCGATGCTCGAGATCTTCGCCGTGCGCCGGATGCTCGAGTCGCAGGCCACGGGCCTGGCCGCCACCCTCGGCAGCGACGACGAGATCGCGGAGCTCGTGAAGGAGGTGGCGAGCATCGACGCCTCGGTCAGCATCGAGGCGCTGGTCGAGCACGACATCCGCTTCCACCGCGAGATCGTGCGCATGGCGGGCAACGCCTACCTCGCGAGTCTGATCGAGCACCTGAGCAGTCAGACCGTCCGCGCACGGGTGTGGCGAGGACTCACCGAGGGCGGGGTGGTGGAGCGCACGCTGTCGGAGCATCGCGCCATCGCCGATGCGATCGCGCTGCACGACTCCGCGCTCGCGACCTCGCTCGCCACGGCCCACATCGCCGGCGTCGAACGGTGGCTGCGGCAGGCGGCATCCGCCTAGCATCCAGGCCCGCGAGGAGTCGCAACGCGCCGCACCACGAACGCGCGGCAGGGCGTGTCTTGACCCCTCGCGCGAGGGGCGCGGGGCGCGAGCGCGGGAGGGGAAGCGCCTCAGGCCCCGAGCCGCACCATGGCCGCGTCGAACTCGGCCGCCGAGCTGTCGCTGACCTCGTGGAACAGCACCTGGTCGATCACATCGGGTGCCGCGGTGAAGTAGGGCACTCCGGCCAGGCGGAGGCCGGTGATGTCATCCGCCGAGCGCAGCGATGCCGCGAGCACGTTCGATCCGCTGCCGGCGCAGACCTCCTGCATGCGCGCGATCACGAAGTCGCCGTCGATGCCCGCGTCGCGCATCCGGCCGAGGTAGGGCGCGATGTAGTGCGCGCCGATCGTCGCGCACGCGAGCGCCTGCGCGATGGAGTAGACGGCGGTGACGAGCACCGTCGCGCCGTCGCGGACCAGAGCGGATGCCGCGGCGAAACCGTCGGCCGTCGCCGGCACCTTCACGGCCACCCGGGGACCGAGCGCACGGATGCCCTCGGCGTTGCGCAGGAAGGACGCGGTGTCGCCGCCCCAGGTCTGGAAGAAGATCTCGCGAGCGCCCTCGGACTCCCACCGCGCATACAGATCGGGGATCTCCGCGGCCGTGCGGCCGCCACGCTCGAGGATCGTGGGGTTGGTCGTGACGCCGTGCACGACGCCGGCGACCAGCAGGCGGGAGACGCGATCGAGGTCGGCGCTGTCGACGTAGAGGCGGGGCGCGATCGAGGTCATCGGGTCTCCTTGCGAGCAACCTGTCGTTACAGGTTCAGCTTCGGCTAATGTAATGACAGCCGCCGACGATGTCAAAGACACCGATGGCGTGCGCGCATGCTGTCGAAGAAGATCAGGAGCGACATGTCCCTCGCACACCCCGCTGACCGTTCCGGCGTCGTCATCGTCGGGAGCGTCACCGCCGATGTGACCACCTTCTCGCAGCGGCTCCCCGCCCGCGGAGAGACCATCCTGGGCGATGAGTTCACCCTGATGCTCGGCGGCAAGGGTGCGAACCAGGCCGTCGCCGCCGGACGCTCCGGTGCCCGCACGAGCTTCGTCGGCTGCGTCGGAGACGACCTGTTCCACGACCTCGTCGTGAACGGACTCGGCGATGCCGGCGTCGACCTCGCCCACCTGCGCACCGTGCCGGGGCCGACCGGCATCGCCCACATCCGCGTCGACTCCTCCGCGCAGAACGACATCGTCATGGTTCCGCTCGCGAACGCCGCGCTGAGCACCGAGCAGATCGACACGGCTCTGGCCGCCCTCGCCTCGACCACCTCGGTGCTGCTCACGCAGCTCGAGACCCCCTCGGCGCTGACCGCCCACATCACCGCCCGCGGACGCGAGCACGGCATGACCGTGATCCTCGACCCCGCGCCCGCAGCGACCCTCCCCGCCGAGGTGTGGCGCAGCATCGACATCGTCACGCCGAACGAGACCGAGGCCACGCTGATCAGCGGCATCGAGGTGACGGATGCCGCCTCGGCCGAACGGGCAGGACGCTGGTTCCTGGCACAGGGTGTCGGCGCCGCGGTCATCACGCTCGCCGGACAGGGCTCGTGCGTCGTGACGGCCGAGGGCGCCACCGTCGTCCCGCCGTTCCCGGTGGAGGCCGTCGACACGACCGCCGCCGGCGACGCCTACGCGGGCTACCTCGGTGCGGCTCTCGCGAACGGGAGCACACTCACGGATGCCGTGCGTCTCGCGACCGCCGCCGGCGCACTGACCGTGACGAAACAGGGAGCCTCCCCCAGCCTGCCGCTGCGGGCCGAGGTCGACGCCTTCCTCGCCGCGCGCGAATCCGCGCCCGTGGCGAACTGATCCGCGTACGCGGCCGACGGAGGAACAACCGATGCGCAAGACAGCAACGACGATCAACCCGGCGCTCTCCCGTGTGATCAGCGAGACCGGGCACACCGATCTGCTGGTGGTGACGGATGCCGGTCTGCCGATCCCGCCCACCTCCGAGCGGATCGATCTCGCCTACCGACCAGGCTCCCCGGCGTTCCTCGACGTGCTCGACACCGTGCTCGCCGAGCTCGTGGTCGAAGGAGCGACGGTCTCGGCCGAGGTCGCGGAGAAGAGCCCAGAGGTCCTCGAGGCTCTGCGGGAACGGTTCGCCGGCATGGGCTTCGAGATCGAGCTCATCCCGCACGTCGAGTTCAAGAAGCTGACCCATCAGGCACGCGCGTTCGTGCGCTCCGGGGAGTTCACCCCCTACGCGAACGTGATCCTGCACGCCGGGGTCGCGTACTGAGATGAGCGAGACGATCACGATGAGCGACACCGACACGATCGGCACCGGCACCGACGCGATCGACCGCCACTCGGCGGCTCCGATGTACGACCAGCTGCGGCAGCTCATCATCGACGGCATCGCCCGTGATGGCCTGCAGCCGGGCGACCCCCTGCCCGGCGAGCACCGCCTGTGCGAGCGCTACGGCATCTCGCGCACGGTCGTGCGTCAGGCGCTCGCGCAGCTCGAGCATGAAGGACTCGTCGAGCGCGTCAAGGGCAAGGGCACCTTCGTCTCGCGCCCACGCACGAGCGAGAGCCTGGTGCACACACTGGTGGGGCTGTACGACGATGTCGAGCGCCGAGGCGGTCATGTCCACAGCGACGTGCTGCGTCATGAGCGCACCACGGCTGACGAGGAGATCGCACTCGCGCTCGACGTACCCGTCGGGTCCCCGGTCGTCGTGCTCGAACGCCTGCGCCACGTCGACGGCGAACCGTGGTCGCTCTCCACGACCTGGATGCCGGAAGCGGTGGGGTCTCTGACCCTCGGCGTCGATCTCGCGGAACGTTCGCTGTACCGGCTGCTGGCCGAGAACGACGTCATCGCGACGAGCGGCGTGCGCTCGGCGGAGGCCACCGTCGCGACCCACGAGCAGGCGCAGCACCTCGGCGTCAGTGCCGGCTCCGCTCTGCTGCGGCTGCGCAGCGTCAGCCGCGGTGAGGACGGTGCGCCGATCGAATACTTCGTGGCGTATCACCGCGGCGACCGGTCCCGCTTCGAGTTCCAGCTGCAGCAGGAGCAGTCGCAGGCATCACTGCTGCACATCGACGGCGACGGCGGCGCCTCCCGCGCCGGCACCGTGAGCTGAGCGGCCTGAGGTTCGGCGCCTCGGACAGGTAGCCTCGTTTCCATGACCTCCTGGACCAGCACCGCGATCGCCCTGCTGGAGGCCGATGCGAACCGCAGTGCCGACACGCACCTGCACCTGTTCCCGCTGCCGCCCGAATGGGGCATCGACCTGTACCTGAAGGACGAGTCGGTGCATCCGACCGGTTCCCTCAAGCACCGGCTCGCCCGCTCGCTGCTGCTCTACGGCCTGGTGAACGGACGCATCCACGAGGACACCACGCTGGTCGAGTCGTCCAGCGGCTCCACGGCCGTCTCCGAGGCGTACTTCGCGCGGATGCTGGGACTGCCCTTCGTGACCGTCGTCCCCCGGTCGACGAGCCAGGAGAAGATCGACCTCATCGAGTTCTACGGCGGACGCTGCCACTTCGTCGACCGCGCGGAGGACATGTCGCCCGAGGCCCAGCGCCTCGCGTCCGACTGCCACGGCCACTACCTCGACCAGTTCACGTTCGCCGAACGCGCGACCGACTGGCGCGGCAACAACAACATCGCCGAGAGCGTGTTCAGCCAGCTCGCCCAGGAGCGGCATCCGATCCCGCGCTGGATCGTCGTCGGCGCGGGCACGGGCGGCACGAGTGCGACCTTCGGCCGCTACGTGAAGTACCGGCGCCACGAGACGCAGATCGCCGTGGTCGACCCGGAGGGCTCCGCCTTCTACGACGGCTGGAAGGGCACACCGGACGCTCCGGCCGGACGCCCGAGCCGCATCGAGGGCATCGGCCGACCGCGCGTGGAGGCGTCTTTCGTGCCGAGCGTGATCGATGAGATGATCCAGGTGCCGGATGCCGGCTCCATCGCCGCGATCCGCCTGCTGCGCGAGCGCACGCTGCACTGGGCAGGCGGCTCGACCGGAACCAACCTGTACGGCGCGTTCCAGCTGATCGCGCAGATGCGGGCGGCCGGAGAGACCGGCAGCGTCGTGACCCTCATCTGCGACAGCGGCATCCGCTATACGGGCACGTACTACTCCGACGAGTGGGTCGCCGGCCAGGGCTGGGACCTCGCCCCGCACCGCGCACGCCTCGACACGTTCCTGGAGTCCGGCGTCTGGGTCGAGTAGCCCCGCGCCCGGACCTCCGTCCCTGGGTCCCTGGGCCTGTCGAAGGGCTCCCTCCTCGCGGCGCCATAACTCCGGAGATCTGTCGACTCTCGTCCCGATTCCGAAGCTCCCTGGCATCCACTACGCGATTCTCCGGAGTTGTGGCACCACCGCTCCCCAGACCCCCCGGGCTACGCTGGCCGCATGACTACTCTGATCCTCACCGTCGCCGGCGCCGACCGCCCCGGCCTGGTCGCAGCCGTCGCCGATGTCGTCGACGCGCACGGTGGAAACTGGGAGAACAGCTCGCTGGCCGAGCTCGCCGGCACCTTCGCCGGCGTGATCGAGGTCTCGGTCCCGGCCGAACGCTCCGACGAGCTGCAGTCGGCCCTGCGGGGCCTGCAGGGACAAGGCCTCCTGACGCTCGCGGTGCTCACCGGTAGCGCCGACGCCGCAGGCGACGAGGACCAGCTGCTCGAGATCCAGGTACTCGGCAACGACCGCCCCGGAATCGTGCGCGAGATCTCCGGCGTGCTGAACGCCCACGCCCTGAGCATCGAGGAGCTGGCGACCGAGACCCGCGATGCCGCGATGGCCGGCGGGCGCCTGTTCGAGGCATCCGTCACCGCCCGTGTGCCGGCATCGGTCGACCTCGACGCACTGCGCGACGACCTCGAGCGCCTGGCCGCCGAGATCCAGGTCGACATCACGCTCGGCTGAGCCGCCTCCGCGCTCCGCGCACCGAAACGGAGACGATCCCGCATCCTGTCGGCGCGCCGTCAGCCGGCGCGCCGCGCTCATCGCACCTCGTCTGGGTTTTCGCGCCCGGCGAGAAGCTCCTCAGTCATCGACGTCGGTGTACTGACGCACCCAGTACTCGGTGTACGCCACGTGCGAGGAGGCCGCAGCGCTCGCGGCAACGGGGTCAGCGGCGGCGAGTCCGCGCAGGATGGCCCGGTGTCCGGCATCCGAATGCAGCTTGAGCTCGGCCGCGTCGTGCGCGTCGGGGATCCGGTACGCCCGAGACCGCGAGCGCAGCACGTCGATCAGGCTCGTGAGCGCCTCGTTGCCGGCGACACGCGAGATGGTCATGTGGAAGTCGTGGTCGAGCCGTGAGTGATCCTCGAAGTCGTCGCTCGCTTCGATCTCGCTGAGGATGCCGTCGAGGCGCTCGATGGTCTCGGAGTCCATGCGGGCGGCGGCGAGCGCGGCGGCATGCGGCTCGAGCACCCGACGCAGCTCGGTGAGTTCCAGCACGCCGGCCATGGGCAGCAGTCCGACCGTGAGCGAGAGGCTGCCGATCAGATCCGCGGCGCGCAGTTCGCTGACGTAGCTCCCGGAGCCGTGGCGGGTGTCGAGAACACCGAGTGCCGCGAGCATCCGGATCGCCTCGCGAAGGGATCCACGCGAGACGCCGAGCCGTTCGCAGAGCTCGCCCTCGCTCGGCAAGCGGTCGCCCGGGCGCAGCGCGCCGTCGGCGATCAGTGCGCGCAATCCGTGAAGCGCCGTATCCAGTGCGCTCATCGTCATCCTCCCCGATGCCGTCCAACCTCCTGCGAGTCTGTCGGATGCTGTCGCCTCGACAAATTCGTATGACAACTATGTTTCATCTTTACCTTTTCATGGCGATTTCGGAACTCCTGTGGCAAAGTTGTGCAACAACTCGCCACTCTCCCCGATGAGGACCTATGCCCGTCTCCCCCTTCCCCGCTCCGCTCACGCTGCACTCCGGCGTCAGGGCGCGGGATGCGTGGCCGCTGGATCCCGGTGTGATCCACCTCAACCACGGGTCGTTCGGCGCGGTGCCCACCGCCGTCGTCACCCATCAGGACGCTCTGCGTCGCCAGGCCGACCTCAGCCCCGTCGAGTGGTTCCCCCGCATCGGCGAACGCGTCCGCGAGGCACGAGAGCGCACGGCTCCCTTCGTCGGCGCGCATGCCGACGACAGCGCCTTCGTGCCGAACGCCTCGGCCGCCGCGACCGTGGTCTACAACGCGCTGCAGCTCGATCGCGACGACGAGATCCTGGTGACCGACCAGGGCTACGGCGCGATCACGATGGGCGCGCAGCGTCTCGCCCGCCGTTTCGGCGCGAGCGTGCGCACGGTCGAGCTTCCGCTGCTCGCCTCCGACGACGAGGTCGTGCAGCACTTCGCCGACGCCCTCACTCCGCGCACGCGCCTGATCGTGGTCGACCAGATCACCTCCCCCACGGCCCGGCTGCTGCCCACCCGCCGCATCGCCGAACTCGCCGCCGCCCACGGCGTGCGCACGCTCGTCGACGGCGCGCACGCCCCCGGCCTCATCGCCGACGCGGCTGCGGTCGCCGGCGGCGACTGGTGGTTCGGCAACCTGCACAAGTGGCCGTGCGCCCCGCGGGGGTCGGCGCTGCTCGTCACGAACGCCGCCGACCGCGACGAGCTGTGGCCGCTGATCGACTCCTGGGCGGCCAACGAGCAGTACCCCGTCCGTTTCGACACCCAGGGCACGATCGACGCGACGACGTATCTGAGCACGCCCGTGGCGATCGACTACATCGAGAGCGAATACGGCTGGGCGAACGCCCGCACAGCGATGGCGGAGCGGGCGGATGCCGGTGCCGAGATCATCGCGGAGGCGCTGCGCCCCTACGGCGACGAGGACCCGCTGACCCCGCTGCCCTCCCCTGTGCCTTCCATGCGCCTCGTGCGGCTGCCGCTCGGACTCGGCGCCTCCCGCGAAGAGGCCGACGAGCTGCGTATGCAGCTGCTCGACGAGACCGGGGTCGAGACGGCGTTCACGAGCTTCCGCGGCGTCGGCTACTTCCGCCTGTCGGCGCACCTGTACACCGAGGCCTCCGACTTCGAGGCCTTCGTGGACCGCTGCGTCCCGCAGATCCTGCAGCGCGCGGGCATCCGCCCTGCTGCATCCCTCGTCATCCCCTGATCGCACCATCCCGCACGACCGCATCACCACCAGACCCGCACCACCCACCACCCACCCAACTGAGAGGCACATCGTGAAGCACAAGATCTTGACGACCGCCGCGGGGTTCGGCACCGTCGCCGTCCTCGCGCTCACCGGCTGCTCGGCAGGAAGCGGTCCGTCCGCGGACGGCACCGTCACCCTGCAGATGGTCGAGAGCCTGACCAACCCCGCCCGCACGGAGCTCATCCGCGGCCTGCTCGACGAGTTCGAGAAGGACAACCCGAAGATCAAGGTCAACCTGGTCTCGCCGCCCACCGAGCAGGCGGATCAGAAGATCCAGCAGATGCTGCAGTCCGGCAAGGGCGTCGATCTCCTCGAGGTCCGCGACATCACGGTCGGTCCGTTCGCGAACAACGGCTGGCTCTACGACCTCGGTCCCGACCTCGAGAAGTGGGACGGCTGGGATGCCCTGACCGACAACGCGCAGTCCGCCTCGGTGGCCGCCGACGGCAAGAGCTACTTCGTCCCCTACGGCTTCTACGGCCTGTCGCTGTTCTACCGCACCGACCTCGTCGCCGACGCGGGCTTCGACGGCCCTCCGCACAGCTGGAAGGACCTGCTCGAGCAGGCCAGCGCCATCCAGGACCCCTCGAACAACATCTACGGCTACGCGTTCCGCGGTGGCGCGAACGCCAACAGCAACGTGGTCGCCGCGATCGAGGCGTACACGATCGACGGGCTCGATGTCGACGACGCGTTCCTGATGGAGGACGGCTCGACGATCTTCGCCGCCCCCGAGGCACAGGACGCCGTCGACGACTACTTCGACCTGTTCAAGGAAGCCTCGCCGCCCTCGGCCGTGTCGTGGGGCTACCCCGAGATGGTCGCCGGATTCACGAACGGCACCACGGCGTTCCTGCTGCAGGACCCCGAGGTCATCGCGACCGTGCAGGACTCCTCGCTCACCGAGGACCAGTGGGACACCGCTCCGCTGCTCGTCGGCCCTTCGGGCAAGGCCGCGCAGCCGCTGGCCGTCGCCGGGTGGGGTGTCGCCGAGAAGAGCGAGAACAAGGACGCGGCCGTCAAGCTGGTCGAGTTCCTGTCCTCCGCCGAGCCGGCGACCGAGTTCGCCCAGGCGAACAGTCTGGTGCCGATCATCGCCTCCGCCGCAGATGACGACTTCTACTCGACCGGCCCGTGGACGAGCTACGTCACCATGACGGAGGACCCGGAGACGTACGTCAACGTGCGTCAGCCGCGCGGGGTCAGCTGGTGGACCGAGTGGATCCAGAAGTCCGACCAGGACGTGCAGAACGTGCTGCTGGGCAACATGTCGACCAGCGACCTGCTCTCCTCGTGGGACACCTTCTGGACCGAGAAGTACGCCGCGGAGAAGGGGTGATCCGTGGCATCCGCACTTCGTGAAGGGGGCTCCGTCGGCACCGCCGGCGGAGCCCCCCGCGGCCCGCGGCGCCGGCCGTTCCGCGGACGCCACGCTCTGACGCTCCTGGCCTTCCTGGCCCCGGCGATCGTGTTCGTCTGCTGGTTCACGTACTGGCCGATGCTGCAGGGCGCCCGCATGGCGTTCCACGACTGGAACCTGTGGGACCTCACGTCGACGCCGTTCGTGGGCTTCGACAACTTCGTGGCCGTGTTCCAGGACCCGGCCTTCCCGGTCGTGGCGTGGAACTCGATCCTCTGGGTGGTCGGCTCGCTCGTGCCGCAGCTCGTGATCGGGTTCCTGATCGCGCTCGCTCTGCGCAAGCGGTTCCGCTTCCGCGGGCTCTACCAGGCGCTCGTGTTCTTCCCGTGGGCGGTGTCCGGCTTCCTGATCGGGATGCTGTTCCGCTGGATGTTCAACGCCGAGTTCGGGGTGGTCAACGACCTGCTCATGAAGGCCGGGCTGATCGACGCACCGCTGCCCTGGCTGGCGGACCCGAAACTCGCGATGTTCGCGGTGATCGTCGCGAACATCTGGTACGGCGTGACCTTCTTCGCGATCATGATCCTCGCGGCGCTGCAGTCCGTCCCGGACGAGATGCTGGAGGCCGCGAGCCTCGACGGCGCCGGCAAGGCCCGTCAGCTGTTCTCGATCATCATCCCGTACATCTCGGTGACGCTCCTGCTCACGGTGCTGCTGCGCGTGATCTGGATCTTCAACTTCCCCGACATCATCTACGCGATGACCAATGGCGGACCGGCCAACCAGACCCACATCATCACCACGTGGATGATCAACTACACCCAGCAGGGCAACTACGGCATCGCGAGCGCGATCGGCCTCATCGTGGTCGCATTCCTGTTCGTGTTCTGCGCCTTCTACCTGATGGCGATGCGGAAGGCTCAGCGATGACCATCACCGGAACCACCGTCACCGAGACCCGGCGTCTCACCGTCCCCGACCTCGCCAAGGCGCCCCGCCCGAAGCGGAAGCTCACCGTGGGCGGCGTGGTGCGCGTCGTCGGTCTGGGCCTCTGGCTCGTGATCACGCTCTTCCCGCTGTACTGGATCGCGCTGACGTCGATCAAGTCACCCGGCACGATCAACAGGTTCCCGATCGAGTACTGGCCCAGCGAGCCCTCGCTCGAGAACTACATCAGCCTGTTCCAGAACAGCTCCTTCGGGGTCTTCCTCGGCAACTCCGCACTCGTGGCGATCATCGCGGGTGCAGTGGCGACGCTGATCGCGTTGCTGAGCGCCTACGTGATCGCGCGCTTCGAGTTCCGCGGCAAGGGCGCGGTGCTGATCGCCTTCCTGCTGACGCAGATGATCCCGGCGTTCATCGCGCTCGGACCGTTGTACTCGATGATGACCGACCTCGGGCTGGTCGACACCAAGCCCGGATTGATCCTGGTCTACATCGCCGTCTGCATCCCGTTCTCCACCGTGATGCTGCGGGGCTTCTTCGAGAACGTGCCCGACGCGCTGGAGGAGGCGGCGATGATCGACGGCTGTTCCCGCCTCGGTGCGCTGGTCCGAGTGCTGGTGCCGGTCATGACCCCCGGCATCATCGCGGCGTTCATCTTCAACTTCGTGAACTGCTGGAACGAGCTGTTCCTGTCGGTCGTGCTGATGAACACGGATGCGAACCGCACGGTCCCGTCGGCGTTGAACGGCTTCATCTCGACGTTCAACATCGACTGGGGTTCCATGAGCGCCGCCGCGGTGCTGACGATCCTGCCGACCATGGTGATGTTCGCGCTCGCGAGCCGCTGGATCGTGCAGGGCCTGACCGCCGGCGCCGTGAAGGAGTAGGGCGCTCGTCTTCGTCGAGACCCACCGGAAACGCCGAGACCCACCCCCGCGCACGTCGGCGGGGGTGGGTCTCGGTGATTCCGGTGGGTCTCGGCACGCAGTGCGCGCGCGGAACCTCAGACCAGGCGCGTCTTCGGCGAGGTCGAGTACGTCGCCTCGGCATCGCGGTTGACCGCGTCGCCCAGGGCGGTGTCGATCGCCGCCAGGGTGTCGGCGTCGAGCTTCACCCCGGACGCCTTGACGGTCTCGGCGAGCTGCTCCGGACGGGATGCTCCGACCAGCGCCGCAGCGATGTTCGGGTTCTGCAGCACCCACGCGATCGCGAGCTGCGGCATCGACAGGCCCGCCTCTTCGGCGATCGGCTTGAGGCGCTGCACGGCGGTGAGGATGTCATCCTGCAGGAAGCTCTTGATGAAGTCCGCGCCGCTGTGCGGGTCGGTCGCCCGCGAGCCCTCGGGCACGGGCTGACCCGGGAGGTACTTGCCGCTGAGCACGCCCTGCGCCATCGGCGACCAGACGATCTGCGAGATGCCGAGCTCCTCGGATGCCGGCACGACCTTGCCCTCGATCACACGCCACAGCATCGAGTACTGGGGCTGGTTCGAGATGAGCTGGATGCCGAGCTGCTTCGCGAGCGCGTGTCCTTCGCGCAGCTGCTCCGCGGTCCACTCCGAGACGCCGATGTAGAGCGCCTTGCCCTGGCGCACGACGTCGGCGAAGGCCTGGAACGTCTCCTCGAGCGGGGTCTCGTAGTCGAAGCGGTGCGCCTGGTACAGATCGACGTAGTCGGTGCCGAGACGCGAGAGCGAGCCGTTGATCGACTCGAGGATGTGCTTGCGGCTCAGGCCGGTGTCGTTCGGGCCCTTGGCGCCGGTCGGGAAGTAGACCTTGGTGAAGATCTCGAGGCCTTCGCGGCGCTGGCCGGCGAGAGCCTTGCCGAGCACGACCTCTGCCGCCGTGTTGGCGTACGTGTCGGCGGTGTCGAACGTGGTGATGCCGACATCGAGTGCCGCATGGACCGTCTTGACGGCCGCGTCGTCACCGACCTGCGAGGCATGCGTGACCCAGTTGCCGTACGTGATCTCCGAGACCTTGAGACCGCTGTTGCCGAGATAGCGATAGTTGACCATGGTCCAACGCTACTGGCTCGCGAACCGCCGGGGGCGGAATCCGTGACCGGTCTCAGCTGCGGGCGAGGGCCAGGTCCGATCGACGGGCCGCCACGACGGCCCCGATGAGGACGACGAGCAGTGACAGGACGCTGATCACGTAGAGCACGAGCGACCAGTGCGAGGCATCTCCGCCACCGATCATGAACGTGTCGGCGAGCGCCATCCCGGGCCCGAAGGCGGCGACGAAGTACGCCGGCGCACCACCGGCCAGCACGGCCAGGAAGCACATCGTCGTGACGATCGGATGCGCGCCCCGCACGATTGCGACCACCGCCACACCGATCGCGAACACAACGCCCGCGCCGAGAATGCCGAGGACCATCGGCTGGCCGACCGCCTCCCCCGCCCCGGACATCCGACCACGGATCTCGTCGAGCGTGAGACCCGGCATCGCGGCGAGCGGATTGAGCACGAGGATCTGCACCGCGGCGAACGCCGCATACAGCGTCACCGCAACCACACCGACGATCGATATCCACACGGTCTGCCGGCGCCTCTTCATGCCCACACCCTAGGCACGCTCGCTGAGAGGTCAGGACACGCCGCGCCCCGCTCTTCCGGCACGGCGTGTCGTGACTCCTCAGGAGATGGTGTCCCGATACTCCCGCCACGCGGCCCCGAGCCGCCAGATGCCCTCGGTGAGCACCTCGTCGGGAGCGGTGAACGGAATGCGGATGTGGTCGTCGGGCGACACGGATGCCGCGAACGCGGCACTGCCGGCGATCGAGACGCCGTGGGTCGCGGCGACGCGGGCCAGTGCGGCGGAGGAGCCGATCGGCAGCGCGACCCACAGCGACAGCCCGCCCCGGGGAGCGTCGTAGCGCCAGTCGGGAAGATGCTCCGACATCAGCTGCTCCAGGAGCCGCAGCCGTTGCTGGTGGATCCTGCTGTTCTCCCGCCGCAGTTCGGCGGCGTGCGCGATGAGGTCGAGGGCGATCAACTGCCCCGGCACGCTCGTGGACTGGTCGGCCAGCTGCCGCGCGCCGCGCAGCCGACGGACGAGAACGGGGTCGGCGCGCAGCCATCCGATCCGCAGTCCCGCCCACGCCCATTTCGACACGGACTCCACCACGATCACCGGGGCGTCCGGCCGCTCGGCGGCGAGCGTGGGCGGAACGACGCCGTCGAAGGAGATCCCCGCGACCACCCTGTCCTCGATCACCGGCACACCGTACTGCGCGGCGAGCGTGGCGAGACGGTGCCGCGCGGCGGCGGGAAGGCGCGTGCCGGTGGGGTTCTGGTGGTGCGGGTTGACCGCGATGAGCACGGGGCGCAGCCGTGCGATCGCGACCTCGAGCGCATCGACGTCCAGGCCGTCCACCCCCATCGGGATGCCGTGCACGGTGCCCCCGCGCAGCCCGACCGAGTCGGTGACTCCCGGCCACGTGACGTCCTCCGCGAGCACGACGTCTCCCGGTCCCACCAGCGCGTTGACCACGAGGCTGATCGCCTGCTGCGCGCCGTGCGTCACCAGGATCTGCTCCGGCGTGGTCGGTGTCCCCTCGGCGCGGTACATCTCGGCGATCAGCTCGCGCAGCACGGGGAGCCCGGCGGGATCCGTCTCCGGCAGGAGTGCCAGGTCGAGCCGGGGCTGGTGGTCGCGGATCAGCTGCACCGCGAGCGCGGGGATCTGCGGCACGGTGCGCAGCAGATCGATCGCGTTGGGCAGCGCGGAGAACAGCGCCTCACCTCGACCGGCCCGCTGCGCCGTGGATGCGGGCACCGCGCTGCCGGCGATGCGGGTGCCGCTCCCCTGACGCCGCTCGACCAGGCCGTTCTCGGCGAGGTCGGCGTAGGCGGCGACCACGGTGCCCCGTGAGACCGAGCTCGCGGCGGCGAGCGCACGCTCGGCAGGCAGACGGTCTCCTGGCCGCAGTTCCCCTCCCGTGATGAGGTCGGCGATGCCACGGGACAGCCGCGACGCGAGTGTGCCGTCGCCGTGCGTCCAGCGCCCGAGGCGGGCGGCGAGCCCCTCGGAGGACACTTCCCCGGCCCGCACGAGCGCGGACGAGGCGCTCGTGGCCGATCCGTGGTCCACTGGCACGACATTGGCCCTGTGATCGGTGCTCATGAGAACCGATTCTGGACCAATGAACACCTTCATCGCCACCAAGACGTCACATCTTGGACCAATCGATCCGGATTGGACCATTGCGGATCTCATCCAGTGGCTCAGCGATGATGCCCGTCAGCACGAGGCCGCTCTGCGGCATCCGCTCGCCCGCATCGAGGCCCTGATCACGGGAGTCCACTGGGCAGGCACCCCGTCGACCATCGCCCTGATCCGCTCCCTCGTCGAGGCTCTCCGTCAGGACCCGGCACTCCGGGGCATGCGGATCCGCGAGCTCGGCCCGCAGCACGCGCCGGAGACGCCGGAGCGGATCCCTCAGCTCGCCTGACCGGCCGGCACCGCACCCACGGCCGGCGCATCCGACTCCGCCGGGCGGACCAGCTGCTCCTGCTCTTCGAGCGTCTGCGCCTGTGCGCGCTTCTCCGCCCGCTCGCGCTCCTGCGCCTCGGCCGTCTCTCGGCGCTCCGCACGCGTCCGCGGTTCGCCGGTGCCGGCATCCGCCTGCATCTCCTGCGACTGCGAGGTCACGATGGCCGCGCGGTCGCGGAAGCCCTCCGCGGTGACCTTGTCGAGAGCGACCTGCTTGCGGATCGCCGCGGCCTTCTCGTACAGGCTCGGGTCGCCGTAGCTCGTGAGCACCTTCACCAGCACGGGGAGCAGTTCGATCATGAAGAACAGCGCCGCGATCAGGATGTGCGCCCACAGGATCGTCGGCTCCTTCTCGCTCAGCCGGTTCAGACCGCTGATCTGACTCAGCAGTCCGATCGCGCCGGCGTTCCCCTGCGCCACGGCATCCGCCCTGGCGTTGTAGGCGGCGAGCGCCTGGTCGTACGTGGTGCGAGCGGCCGGCAGCTGCGCCTGCGCCTGCTCGCGGTTCTGCGACTCCGACGAGGTGGTGTTCTCCTTGGCGGCGGTACCGGCGGCGGCGAGCTCCTCGTTGGCGGTGCGCAGCTGGGCGGCCAGCGCGTCGTAGGTCTGCTGCGCTTCCGCGAGCTGGGCCTTCGCGGCGTCAGAGCTCGCGCCCTCGCCGTTCACGCCGGTGCATCCGGGGACTGTTCCTGCGCCCTCGCCGGTGAGCTCGCACTGGTAGAGCGTGCGCGCCTGGTCGATGACCTCCTGCTGCGCGGTCATCTTCGCGGTGACGTCGTCGACCGTGGCCTGTGCGGCCGACTCGGTCGCCGACGACGAGTCGGTACCGGCGACGATGCCCGTCGCCGCCTGGTTCTCCAACTCGGCGACACGGGCGGTCGCGGCATCCAGTGCGATCTTCTCGGGGCCGCTCTCGAGCGCCTCCTGGTCGGACTGCGACTGCGTGATGTTGGTCGAGGCGACCTCACGGGCGATGTCGTTGTGGAAGATCTGCAGCACGAGCGGCTCGGCGACCACGAAGCCGATGATCGCCGCCATGATCACACGCGGGATGGCGAGACCGATGAGGCGCCAGACGTTCCTGGTGGAACTCATGGTCGACGTCAGGAAGCGGTCGAGGTTGAAGATGATCAGCGCCCACACGACCGCGAGCGGCACGGCCAGCCACACGGCCGCCTGCACGCCGGTCGTCAGGGCGAACAGCATCGAGATCGCCGAGACCAGCGCGGTTCCGGCGAGTACGAAGAACATCTGCACGAAGCGCGGTGTCTCGCCGGGCACGCGGTCGAGGATCTCGCCCTCCGCGCCACCGAGGATCGCCAGCGTCCTGGCCCGGGATCCGGGGGCGCGGGGCTTCCGGACACGACGGGCCCGCGGCGGACGCGGCGGCTTCACGGGCGCAGGAGCTTCGGCGGCATCCGAAGCGGCATCCGGATCCGGGGTCACGTCGGACCGCGCGGAGACCGGGGTCTCTTCGGGCTGCTCGTCGGCGCCGGTGGGCTCGAACTCACGCAGGAAGTCGAGGTCATCCGTGTCGGCGTTCGGGTCGCTGTCGAGGATGATCCGACCCTGCGAGTCGAAGCGACCCGGTCGGTGGGCGGAATAGGGCATCAGACCAATGTAGGGAAGCATCCCTGTGCATCGGTTGGAAGAGTCCTGCGAACCATTCACAGGATTGGTTCGCTCCCGTCGCGGAAAAGCACCGGTCGTCCGCGATTTCGGTGCTCTCGCGCTCGGAGGCCGGACGGACAGGCCGCGGCTCAGTCCAGCAGCCGGTCCACGGTCGAGGCGTGCGCGGCGAGCGCGTCGTCGAGCGTGAAGTGGCCGGCGGCGGCCAGGGTTCCCAGTCCGTGGATCAGCCCCCACAGGGAGACGACGTCGCCGGGGCGGTCGAGCCCCGCCGTGACCGCCGCTTCGGCGAGCACCGCCTCGAGTCCGTCGATCAGCGGCGCCATGGTGGCGGTCGGCGAGCCGGGAACGCAGACGGTCGGATCGTAGACCGCGTCGAAGGCGTGCGGATGCTCCACGGCGAAGCGGATGTACGCGGAACCCCCATCGATCAGCAGCTCCCTGGGCGTCTTCGCCCCGGATGCCGCGGCGCGCACCTGCGCCAGGAGATCGGCCATGCTGCGCTCGGCGATCGCCTTGAGCAGACCCAGTCGATCGGCGAAGTGGTGGTACGGCGCGTTGTGGCTCACATTCGCGGCTCTGGCGACTTCGCGCAGGCTGATGTCGGCTGCCGGCATCCGCTCCAGCAGCTGCATCGCGGCATCCTCCAGAGCTCGGGCGAGGTCTCCGTGGTGGTAGCCGTCCTTCGAACTTGACATGCGCAACATCATCTCCTATCTTGACAGTGTCCACCTGCTTGACAGTGTCCAGATAGGAACCGCGCATGTCCGCTCTCGTGATCGACGGCCACCCCGACGCCCGCTCTCTGACCGCCTCGCTCGCGCAGCGTTATGCCGCGGGGCACGGCGACGCCCGCGTGCTCGCGCTCCGGGATCTCGACTTCGATCCGCACCTGCGCTTCGGCTACCGCGAGCGGATGACGCTCGAGCCCGACCTCGTCGACGCCAAGCGCGCGCTCAGCGAGGCCGACACCATCGTCGTCACGACACCGCTGTGGTGGGGATCCGTGCCCGCCGTGCTGAAGGGCTTCTTCGACCGCGCCCTGCTCCCCCAGCAGGAGTACCGCTACACGAAGCTCGGCCTGCCGGTGGGGCTGCTGCCCGCTCGCCGCGGACGCCTGCTGCTGCTCGCCGACACCCCCTGGTTCGCGGCACCGTTCACCGGACTGCCCGCGCAGACCCACGTCGCCCGCAACACGATGCGACTGTGCGGCATCCGCTCCGTGCGCACGCATCGGATGCTGGGCGTCAAGGATGCCACCGAGCCCACCGTGAGCCGCTGGCTCGACCGTGCCGAACGGCTCGGTGCCGCCGACGCCCGCTGAACTCTACGCGCCCCGTCCCTCACACCCCGATGTGCGCAGCCAGCTCGCGGTCGAAGATCTGCGGCTCGTCGAGGTGCGGGGCGTGCCCGGCTTCGGGGAGGGCGACTTCGCGGTACGTGCCACCGGCGGCGGCGTATCGGTCGAGCACGGCACGGGTCTGAGCGATCATGGGCTGCGGGGGTGCGACGTCGGCACCCGGCCACCCCGGGATCACTCCGAGCAGCCCCAGCTGGTTGAGGTCGAAGAAGGAGGCATCCGACACGATCGCGTCCTTCTCCCCGCGCACCCAGAGGATCGGAGGCTTCACGGCGAGGTCGACGATGCCCGAGACGTCCAGGTGCTGCGGGGCCATGGTGTTCAGCACTCCGCGGGTGCCGGCGGCGAATCCAGGCCAGTTCTCCGAGGCCACGCCGTCACCGGGGTAGTTGTCGACGCCGGTCTTGGTGGTGAGCATCGAGGCCACCCAGGCGTCCTCGTTCGCCACCTGCCGCTCGGGCTGCGCGACGTAGGCCGTGCGATACACGGTGCGCGGCGAGGTCTGCTCCTCGGCGGTGGTGTCTCCGCCCTGCAGCCGCGCGACGAAATCGGGGTTCGCGCCACCGCCGCCCGTGCCCGCACCGTCGGCGTCGTTGCGCGCACCGTCGACACCGTGCGTGCCGCCGAAGCCGTAGGGAGACACCGGTGACTCGAGCGTGAGCGACTGCACGCGTTCCGGGGCGTCGAGCGCGACCTGCAGCACGACGCCGCCGCCCATGCTCCAGCCCACGAGGTGCACCGCATCGAGGTCGAGGGCATCGAGCACGGCCCGCACGTCGTCGGCGAAGTCGCGCAGCCCGCGCGTGGCATCCACCGGCTTGGTCTCGCTGTCACCGAACCCGCGCAGATCGATCGCGAGCGCACGCACCCCCGCAGGAAGAGCGAGCATGGTCGGCTGGTAGAAGTGCGACGACGAGACGTTGCCATGCACGAACACCACGGTTGCGGTCGGCGCCGCGCGGTCGGCCGCCGGACGCTCCAGCACGTTGGCGGTGTAGCGGGCGGTCTCGATGCGGTGGGCATCGATGCCATCGAACAGGGCAGCGGTCATGGCGACTCCTTCGTCGGATTCTCGGGTGAGGGTGCAGAGGATGCCGCCGCCGCGACCTGAGCGGCACCCCGGTCGGCGAACAGGATCGTGTAGTGGTTCACGTCGTCGACCTCGACGATCATGAGATCGCGTACGAGCCCGCGAAAGCCCTCGAGTGCCCCCGGCGCGTACAACGGCTCCGCGTCGGTCAGACCGCGCGGGGCGCGCAGCACCGTCACCGGCATCCGCAGTGAGCGGAGCGCGTCGACGTACCAGTCGGGGCCGTAGAGCTCGGCGCCGTCCTGGAGCATCGCCGCGGGGACCGTGGACGGCCGACGGTGGGGCGGTTCGCCGTCGAGGTCGTAGCGTGCATAGGACTCCACGGCGGGCGACCAGTCCCGGAGGAACGCCGGATGCCGTCGCCAGAAGTCGAGGTACGCGTCGTCGTCGGCGAACTCCATCGACAACCGCTGCGCGGCGGGCCCCAGCAGTGCGCCGATGTCGAGACCCTCGGCGCTCGTCACGCCCACCGGCAGCGCGAGCGGGAATCCTCCGTCGACCAGCACCAGGCGGTCGACGAGGTCAGGGCGCGCCCCGGCCAGAGCGACCGCGACGAAGGCTCCCATGGAGTGCCCGAGCACAATCCGCGCTCCTCCGCCGTCGGCGTCGAGCACCGCGGCCAGGTCGAGCGCGTGCTGCTGAAGTCCGTACGGGCCGGGCAGACCGTTGCTGCGGCCACGGCCGCGCAGATCCGGGGCGAGCACGCGATGCTGCGGCAGGTGCGCGGCGACGGTCTCCCATGACCGCCCGTTCGCCGTGATGCCGTGGATCGCGAGCAGCGCCGGCCCGGCATCCGAGGGTCCGAACGTCGAGACGGTCAACCCGCTCATCGCGCGCTCCATCCGCCGTCCATCGCGTACGAGGCGCCTGTCACCGACGCCGCGGTGTCTCCGCAGAGCCAGAGGGCGAGATCCGCGACCTCCGCCGGCTCCAGCAGCCGCTTGATCGCGGACTCGACGAGCATGACCTTCTCGACCACCTCGGCTTCGGGGATGCCGTGCACCCGCGCCTGGTCGGCGATCTGCTTCTCGACCAGTGGCGTGCGCACGTAGCCGGGGTTGAGGCAGTTGCTGGTGACACCGTGCGCAGCACCCTCCAGGGCGGTGACCTTCGAGAGCCCTTCCAGCGCGTGCTTCGCGGTGACATAGGCGGATTTGAACTCGCTCGCACGGATGCCGTGCACCGAGCTGATGTTGACGATGCGCCCCCACCCGCGGGCATACATGCCCGGCAGCACCGCTCGGGTGAGCAGGAAGGGCGCGGTGACCATGATGTCGAGCATCCGTCGGAAGATCAGCGGGTCGAAGTCGACGATCGGCGCGACTGTCTGGATGCCGGCGTTGTTCACCAGGATGTCGGCATCGAATGCGCGGGCGGCGAGGGCGTCGAGATCGCCGAGGTCGATCACGAGAGCTTCCCCGCCGACCGAGGCGGCCACGCGTGCGGCGCCGTCCGCGTCGCGGTCCGCGACCAGTACCTGCGCGCCCGCGTCCGCGAGCGCGGCGGCGCACGCGGCACCGATCCCGCTGGCCGCTCCCGTGACGAGAGCGGTCCGGCCCTTCAGATCCGTGCCGCGTGCGGTCCCCAGCGGCGTCATCGTCTGTGCTTCTGCGCCGTCGCCATGACTGGAGAGTAGTTCAGCTTCCGGCACAGGCACCAGGGCGCACGATATGCAAAACTGCAGATGTGATGGCGCATTTCCCCGCACCGCCCCTGAGCGCGGACGACCTGCTCGTGCTCCTCGCGGTCGCGCGCACCGGCCGCTACACGACCGCCGGGCAGCAGCTGGGACTCAACCACACCACGATCGCCCGACGCATCTCCGCGCTCGAGGCGCAGTTGGGTGGTCGGGTCGTCTCCCGCGCGGACGGCGGATGGGAGCTGACCCCGCTCGGCACCCGCGCCCTGACCGCGGCGGAAGACGTGGAGCGCGCGCTCGGCGGCCTCGACGCCCGCGACGATGCTCGGGTGGAAGGGCTCATCCGCCTCTCGGCGACCGACGGCTTCAGCGGCTTCGTCGCCGCCCCCGCGATGGCAGCACTGCAGGAACGGCATCCCGACGTCCGTCTCGAGATCGTCACCGCCACCCGGCAGGCCTCACAGCAGCGCGCCGGAGCAGATCTCGAAGTCGTGGTCGGCCGCCCGCAGGTACGGCGCGCTCGCGCCGTGCACCTGGCCGACTACGCACTGGGCCTGTATGCGAGCCGGGACTATCTGCGTCGGCACCCGGCGCCCGAGACGCTCGACGACCTCGCCGGCAAGCCGCTCGTGTACTTCATCGAGTCGATGCTGCACGTCGACTCCCTCGATGATGCGCGTCGCGCGGTGCCGGGGATGACGGATGCCGTCGCCAGCACCAACGTCTACGTGCACGTGGATGCGACGCGTGGCGGCGCAGGCTTCGGACTGCTGCCCGCGTTCCTCGCGGATCCCCACGACGACCTCGTGCGGCTGATGCCGGATCTCGTCGCGCAGCGCCTGCCGTACTGGCTGGTCGCGCGTCCGGAGGCGCTGCGTCAGCCCGCGGTCGCCGCATTCCTCGACGCGTTGCAGGAGCGCCTCGTCGCGGTACGCCCCCAGCTCCTCGGCGCGCGCTGAGCCGGGGAGCTGCGAGCTGCTAGCTGCGAGCTCAGGCCATGGCGGCGGAGGCGGCCTCGTCCTCGGTCGTCGCGACGAGCTGACCGCAGGCGCCGTCGATCTCCTTGCCGCGGGTGTCGCGGAGAGTCGTCGGGATGCCCGCGTCGTTGAGTCGACGCACGAACTCGTTCTGCGCCTCGCGCGTCGACGACGTCCAGATCGATCCGGGGGTCGGGTTCAGCGGGATCGGGTTCACGTGCACCCAGCCGCGACCGCGCTCGTTGAGCTTCTCGGCGAGCAGATCGGCGCGCCAGGCGTGATCGTTCATGTCCTTGATCAGCGCGTACTCGATCGAGACGCGACGACCGGTCTTCTCGTAGTAGTAGCGGGCGGCGTCGAGGGCCTCGTCGACCTTCCAGCGCGAGTTCACCGGGATGAGCTCGTCACGCAGGTGGTCGTCGGGGGCGTGCAGCGACAGCGCGAACGTGACGGGGATGCCCTCGTCCGCGAGCTTCTTGATCGCGGGAACCAGGCCGACGGTCGAGACCGTGATGCCGCGCGCGCTCATTCCCAGACCCTCGGGCTGCGGGGCGACCATGCAGCGCACCGCGTCCATGACGCGCTTGTAGTTGGCGAGCGGCTCACCCATCCCCATGAAGACGATGTTGGAGACGCGCTCCATGCTGTGGTCGTCGGACTTCTTGCCGCCGAGGCCGCCCTCGGCGATCAGCCGGTTCGCGCGCACGATCTGCTCGACGATCTCGGCGGTCGACATGTTGCGCGTCAGACCGGCCTGGCCGGTGGCGCAGAACGGGCAGTTCATGCCGCAGCCGGCCTGGCTCGACACGCACAGCGTGATGCGGCCGGGGTAGCGCATGAGCACGGACTCGACCAGGGCGCCGTCGTGGAGGCGCCACAGGAACTTGATCGTGTCGCCGCGATCGGTCTCGAGGCGCCGCACCTCGGTGAGCAGCGGCGGCAGCATCCCGGCGACGAGCTGCTCGCGGGTGTCGGCGGGGAGGTCGGTCATCTGCGCCGGGTCGGACGTGTAGTGACGGAAGTAGTGGGTCGACAGCTGCTTGGCGCGGAAGCCGGGCAGCCCGAGCTCCTTGACCTTCTCGACGCGCTCGTCGGGGGTGAGGTCGGCCAGGTGCACCGGCGGCTTGCCGCGCTTGGGGCTGGCGAACTGCAGGAGCGGACGACCCTCGGCATCCTTCTGCTGGGTCCATCCCTCCGTCTTCGGGCGCACCTGCGGCGTGGCGGGACCCGTGGAACGGATGCGAGTGGGCTCAGTCATACCTTCCAGGGTACGGGGTTCCGGATGGGAGAGCCCTGGGGCGGCGGGAGCCGCCTCCGTAGACTGACCGCATGGACATCGTCTGGGTCATCGGGACCGTCGTCGCACTGATCATCATCGTGATCATCCTGAACGCGGCGTTCAAGGGGATGCGCCCGAAGGCACCGGAGGCTCAGGTGTACACGCCGACCGCCGCGACGCCGCGCTCCGCCCCCGCGACCTCCGCGATGTCGACCGTCTCCGGCCTGACTCCCGCGGTGATCGCCGAGATCGATCGGCTGGTGGCGGCCGGGCACAAGATCAACGCCATCAAGGTACTGCGCGATCACTCCGCCCTCGGGTTGAAGGACGCGAAGGACCGCATCGACCACTGGTCGGTCAGCACCACCGCGCCGCACCTCGCCGCTGTCTCGAATGCCAATGCGGCGTACTCCTCGATCACTCCGGCGTCGGCCACCCCGTCGTCGGTGCGAGCGGCACTCCCGGCATCCGTCGTGGCGGACATCGACAGGCTGGTCGCCGGAAACCAGCAGATCGCGGCGATCAAGCTGGTCCGCGAGCACACGGGCCTGGGGCTGAAGGAATCGAAGAACGTGATCGACGCCTGGGGCCCGCACAGCATTCGCTGAGCCCCGCACCACCGCCGCCGTACATCAGACCGGGCCCGCGAGCACGGCGCCTCTGCCGCGCGCCGCAATGACCGAAATACCCGAAAAGCAGTTTTTGCTGGACAAACGTTTGCTATATGAGATAGCAAAGACCTAGCAATGCGCGGGTATTACGGTCTAAACCGTCCTCTCCGCGATCCGCAACGCAACGCGACTCATGTCGAGAGGACCGATTCCATGCGATTCCGAGCGTTTCTAGCACTGGCGGTAGGCGCTTCACTTCTGGCGGCGAGCATCCCCGCGGCAGCCGCCGCCGATGACCCCGGCATCCCCGTCATCGTCGACGGGACCGTCACGGCCGTCATCGTCGTACCGAATGATCCGGAGGATCGCGTCGACGCGGCCGCCGAATCGCTCGCCGCCCTGCTCGCCGAAGCGTCAGGGGGCGCTGCCCCCGAGATCATCCCGGTGTCGGCGCTGGGCGGCCCCACCCCGCCCGACCCGTCGCTGACACTCCTGATGGTGGGGATCCACCCCCACACCCAGTCGGTCATGGACGCCGAGTATGCGGGCCTGTCCGACGACGGCTGGGTGGTGCACGCGCACGCCCCCGGCACGTCATCCCCCGGCGTCATCGAGCTGGTCGCCCCGACCGAGGACGGCGTCTGGGCGGCGACCATGGCGTTCCTGGAACGGGAGGTGGGTGTCGCCTGGCTGATGCCCTGGGCCTTCGGCGACCACGTGCCCGCGGTGTCCGACCTCGAGGTCCCCGCCGTCAACCTCCGATTCGAGCCGGCCTTCAGCAAGGGCGAGCTCTACTCGATCCCGGAGAACCCGTGGATCGAGAGGATGGCGATGCAGCGCTCCTCCGACCCCGGCGACCGGTTCAGCCACAACATGTACCGCATCTTCACTCCCGGTCTCTACGCCGACACGCACCCCGAGTACTACCCCGTGGTCAACGGAGAGCGTCTCATCCCCGGGCGCAACGGGGTGCCGGGGCACTACCAGTGGAACCCGCGGTTCACGGCCGAGACGAAGCAGGTCGTCGTCGACTACATCGTCGACTACTTCGCGAGCCACCCGGATGCCGAATGGTTCTCGCTCGGAGTCAACGATGAGAACGGGTTCGATGACGAGTACACGCTGAACGCTCCGGTCAACTCGATCGGGGTGCCGAGCGTGTCCGATCCGTACTTCACCTGGGTCAACGACATCGTCGCGACGGTCACCGCGAACGGCACGCTCTATCAGGACAAGAAGTTCGGCGTGGTGGCGTACAGCGCGCTCCAGGACGCCCCCTCGTTCGACCTCGATCCGCAGGTCGTGCCGTTCCTGACCAAGGACGTCGGCATCTGGCTCGACACGGCGATCCGCGACAGCGACCGCGACTGGATCTCGGAGTGGAAGGATGCCGCCTCCGAGATCGGCATCTACGACTACACCTACGGCACGTACTACGCCATCCCGCGCTACTACCCGCATCTGATGCAGGACTCGTACGAGTACCTCGAGTCCATCGACGTGAAGTCGTACTTCGCGGAGTGGCAGCCCGGGTGGGGCGAAGGGCCGAAGGCCTACATCCAGGCGAAGCTGAGCCGCGATCCCTCCCTCGACGTCGATCAGCTGCTCGAATCATGGGCGACTCTGGCGGTCGGTGCGGCTGCCGCCGTGCCGCTCATCGAGTACTACGAGCACTGGGAGGACTTCTGGACCACGAGGGTCACCGACACCGAGTGGTGGGAGGCATCGAAACGCGGAATCTACCTGAACATCCACACGTCCTCGTACCTCGATGCCGTGACGCAGGCCGACATCGATCTGACCGAGTCGCTGATGGCGCAGGTCGACACCCTCGCCGTGACCGCCGATCAGCAGGCCAGGGCCGATGTGCTCACCCGCAGCGCCGAGATCTACGCGGCCTCCATGGCGAGCTATCCGAAGTCCACCGTCACGGTCGCCTCCGAACAGGAAGCCCTGGACTGGCTCGATGACCAAGGAGGTGTGGCGACCGCGATCGAGAAGGCGGCGCTGCGCAACCAGCTCCTCGACACCGAGCTGGCCCGCACGGACTCGGCGCTGTACGGCGACCCGCGCCTGTTCGGGTCCGGGAACAACTGGAACGGCGTGAACACGCACCTGCAGGCCCGGTTCGTCGAATACCTCGCCGCCTCGGAGCCCTCCGGCGGACCGGTGACGGAACGTCTGCGCGATCTCGCCAGTGCTCCCGCAGACACGCTGCTGCGCACCTTCGCCCGGGAGATCCTCGTGCGCAGCGTGCCGTCGGAGAACACGCTGGAGGATCCGTCGTTCGAGGCCCAGACCGGCACTCTCACCGGATCGGGGACCTGGTACACGCAGACCAATGCGTCCGGTGGCGACTTCGCCTCCTCGGAGGATGTCGCCCGCACCGGCACGAAGAGCGTGAAGGCGACGGACGTGGCGTTCAGCGCGGTCTCGCAGGTCCTGCCCGTCACGGCAGGAGAAGCGACGGCGATCGCCCACTACCGCACGCCGGCCGGCACGAACTCGACCGCGACGTTGTGGTTCAAGGTCGGACTGCTCGGCGCGAACGGTACGACGCTCGCCCTCAACCACGCGTACACCGACTCCCTGAACGCGTCGGCGGGGACCGGTGCATGGAAGGAGTCGCGGCTGCAGTTCGCCATCCCGGCAGAGGTCGGGGGCGTCGCGGTGACCGACATCCTGCTGCAGATGGAGGTGTACCAGCAGTCCGACGGCGTGCCGATCTATCTCGACGACTTCGGCTTCTCGCAGTCGACCCCGCTCGACACCACCGCGTTCGATACGGTGCGCGGCAGTTACACCCGCATCCTCGAGACGTCGCAGGCCGATCGCTACACGCCCGCGTCGCTCGCCGTCGCCCAGGACGCGTACGACGCGGTGATCGCCGCGATCCGCGGGTACGGGGTGACCACGCAGCCCGCACTCGATGCGCTCCTCGACGATGTCCGCGATGCGTTCGCCGCCCTCGTGATGCGTCCGTCGACCATCGAGAACCGACAGTGGCTGTCCGACGTCCCCTACGACCAGACCCGCTCCTGGTCGCCCGAGTCGGGGTCTCAGGCGGGCATCCATCTGGACCTCAACGCCGATGGCTTGCCGTATCTGGTCGAGGCGGACGGCGGCCCGGCGCCGTCCGCGAAGGCTGTCGGCGTCGCCGCCCCCTCGGAGCTGGTCTACGACCTGAGCGCGCTCGAGGTCGACACGTTCCAGGCGACTCCCGCCGTCGACGCGGGTGTCGACATCCCTCGACTGTTCGCGACGGACGTGAGCCTGCCGGCCCTGAGCTCGCGCTTCGCCGTGGATCAGACGGAGTTCGTCACCACGCACGGCGACGACGGGGTGGTGAGCTTCCAGCTCAGCACGAGGGACAGCGGATCCTCCTACCTCGGAGATGCGGATCTTCCGCCGGTCTACAGCCCGCTCCTGCGCATCGTGACGGGCGACGAACCCGTCAGGGAGGTCCGCGCGACCAGGAGCGTCGATGTGCGCGACTGGATGCCCGACACCAACCTCGACAACACGGATGTCGGACAGATGCAGCAGCTCGCCGGCGCCGGGAACGGCATCGCGAAGAGCTACCTGTCCTTCGACCTTCCTGCCGATATCGATCTGGCGGACGTGACCAAGGTCGAACTCGACATGTGGCTCGCCGGGTCGTTCGGAGTGTCGACCCTCACCGTGTCGGGGCTGACGGTCGACACCTGGGATGCCGGAACGATCACCTACAACAGCCAGCCGGTCGCCTACACCGCGGCGGAGGTCGACGGCTTCGCCCCGATCGAGTTCTCGATCTACGGCGACGACGAGCTGCTGGCGACCGGGACTGCCGGGCTCGGCGCGGTCCCGACCCCCCTGTCGGTCCCGCTCGACGACGTCGACGAGCTGCGGCTGGTCACCTCGATGAACGCCTCCCCCCTCGCGGCGCACGCCGTCTGGGCCGACGCTCAGCTGTACGACTTCGTGCTCGATCCGGATCCGCAGCCGACAGACGGCCCCACTCCGCAGCCGACAGACGGCCCCACTCCGGAGCCGACAGACGGACCCGCCCCGGAGCCGACGGACGGACCCGCGTGGGCGTCGATCGACGTGGGAGATGCCCGGGTGGAGGTCGGTGGAACACTCTCGGTCCACGTGAGCGGGCTCGAGGCGGGTCAGCAGATCCAGGCGACCGTGCACAGCGAACCGATGGAGGTGGCCGGCATCCCGCGGGCGAGTGCGAGCGGGGCCGTGTCGTTTCCCGTGCACATCCCCGCCGGGTTCGCGCCGGGTCCGCACACGCTCGAGATCACCGCGGCGGGCGAAGCTCCCCTCCGGATCGCGATCACGGTCGTCGCCGCCGGCCAGCTGGCGGTGACAGGCGGGCAGATGCCGCTGACGGTGCTCGTCCTGGCGCTCGGCGTCGTCGCGATCGGCTGCGCCCTCGCCCTGCGGCGTCGCCGTTCGTCCTGATCCCGTCCGTTTCGGGGCCCGTCGAGCACGACGCTCGGCGGGCCCCGATGGGCGCACTGCACCGCGTCGGCCTCGGGAGCATGCGCCCTGCACATAGTGCGCCTCCTCCGACCGCTCCTAGGCTGAGCGCATGACCTCGTACGATCCCTCCTCCCTGCTCGCCGACCGCACGATCGTGCTGATCGGAGGCGGATCCGGAATCGGTCTGGAGGTCGCACGGCGCGCGATCGCGCTCGGCGCCTCCGTCGTGCTGGGCGGACGGACAGCCGCGCGACTCGACGCCGCCGCGGCATCGCTCGGCGAGCGCGCGACCTGGGCCACCGTCGACACCGGGGACGAGGCATCCGTCGCCGCCTTCTTCGAGCGCATCCCGGCGGTCGACGCACTGTTCACGACCGCGGCGGACTACGTCGTCGGCTCGATGCGCGACCTCGACGCCGACCAGGCGTCTTCCCCCTTCGCGTCCAAATTCTGGGGCCAGTACCGGGTGGTCCGCGCCGCTCTGGACCGACTCACCCCCGACGCATCGATCGTGCTGATGTCGGGCGCCGCGAGCGTCCGGCCCCCGGCCGCAGCTCCTGCCTACGTGGCCGCGAATGCCGCGATCGAAGGACTCGCACGGGGCCTGGCGGTCGAGCTGGCTCCCGTACGGGTGAACGCGGTCTCCCCGGGAACGATCGACGGGAACCTCTGGGCCCACCGCGATGACGCGGTGCGGGAAGCCGCGTTCGCGCAGTTCAGCGCTGACACGGTGCTGCACCGCCCCGGCACCGAGCAGGAGGTCGCCGGCGCGGTGATCCACCTCTTCACGAACGGCTACACCACGGGCTCGACTCTCTACGTCGACGGCGGATACTCACTGCGCTGACGCCGCCCGGCCGGCGCCTGCCCTCTCGGTCAACCGTCGGTCGACGCCAGCACCGTGCGGCACGCGAGGTGCAGCGCCAGCCGCGTCTCGGCATCCTGCAGATCGACGGCGAGGATGCGCTGGATGCGCTGGATGCGCTCGGCGACCGTGTTGCGGTGGATACCGAGAACGGACGCGGTCTCGACGATCGACGACTCCGCGTCCAGATAGCTCGCGAGCGTCCGCAGCAGGTCGCCTGTCGTCTGCTCGCGCAGCGGTGCCAGAAGCTCGAGCGCGGCCGGTTGGAAGGTGTCCGTCTGGGTCCAGGCCAGCAGCAGCTGCGCGAGCCCGAGCCGGTCGACGTGGAGGAAGTGGCCGGACTGCGGGCGGGACCCCGCGAGGCGGGCAGCGTCGCCCGCCTCCGACAGTGAGGCGGTGATGCCTGACGGCCCGTGCAGCACCCGGCCGATGCCGACGTGCGTGGGGAAGTGCTCGTTCCACCGCAGTTGTGCGCGCCGCACCGCCTGCGCTGCCGCGGTCACCTCGGCGAGCGTGGGCTGCAGCTCGAAGGTCAGCCACGCCGCCCAGCCATCGCTCTGCTCGACCACATCGGCATCGAGCCCTTCGCCGCCGAGCGCCTCGACGATCTCGTAGCGCATGGCCACGATGTCGACGTCGGCGCGGGTGACCACGCGGATGCCGATGTGCCAGCCCTCCACACGCCAGCCCAGTTCGAGCGCACGTCTCAGGGTGCTGGCGGACGGCGCCTCGCCTGCCTCCGTCAGCTCGCCGATCAGAGCGGTCCGCCAGCGCGCCTCCCGCTCATCGATCACGCGCCGCACCGAGAGCCGATGACCGACCGCGAGCGCGATCGCGGGCAGCGCGAGCCGCACCGCGGCGACCTCGGATGCGGCGGCCGCGGGCAGCGACACCCGCAGCCACGACGGCGCGATGACGCCGGACTGCACCGGCACGGAGGCGAGCACACCATCGTCGATGTCCTCGATGAGCACACCGGAGAGCGACGCGCGGGCGTCGGTGGGGCGGGGCACCGACGCCGTGCCGTCGAGGGGGGCCAGCACGCGCCCGGCGGTGTCGACGTGGAGGATCGTGCGGCCGAGATGACGACCCGCCGCGTGCAGCACGTCGGCGACGTCGGGGCCGGCCTGCTGCACGGCCTCGATGAGAGCGGTCATCATGCGGATGAGGGCGTCGTCCCCGCCGGTGAGGCGATCCCGGAGAGCGAGAGACGTCGCCCACGGATTCGCGCAGGCCAGCAGCACCACGTCGAGCCGGTCGGCCAGCGCCCGCGTGGCCGCGGTCACCACGCTCGTGCGATGGAGGACGAGCACGGCGACTTGAGCGTCCGCGGCGCGGCGCAGGGCGGCATCGAAGCGCCAGTCCGTCTGCACGGTCTCGTCCAGGAGCACGACGACGTCGCTCGGGACCGAGGCGAGCATGCCGGCGAGCTCGGCGGCATGGGTCGCCCCGATCGTCGCCACCACCGGATCGGTCGCTCCGGCCACCCTCTCGACATCCGACAGCGACGGATGCTGCAGCACCGCGCTCAGCCGGAGTCCTCGCCGCTCTGCGGGAGCGATCACCAGGGCACCACCTCCTGCTCGAAGCCGAACGCGGCCGGCGAGATGTGCGCCGCCCTCACCGGGGTCTCGACCCACCATCCGGGCGCGGGAAGAGCGAGGATCGCGACGTCGAGCCCTGCTCGCACATCGTCCACCGCCACGATGCGTCGCTCGGGGATCGCGAGAAGAGTGATGATCGTCGGCGCCGTCGCCACCATCTCGCCGTCGCGCTGCGCCAGGATGAACTCGTTCTCCGCCTCGACGCGCAGGATCGATCCGGACGCGGAGTCGCGCACCGTGACCGTGGTGTGATCGAAGCCGCCGAGAGAGGCGCCGGTCTCCGAGTCCAGCACCCGTCCGGCGCCGAGGAGCCGTCCGCCCACCGCCGTCGCCATCTCGAGCGCCGAGGCGGAGGCCGGAGTCGCGGCGAGCGCTTCTCCGATCCGCAGCGCCCGCTCGAGCGTTCCCGTGACGACCCGATCCCGCAGACCTGCTGCCGTCTGGAACGGCAGCGCGAGGGCACCCCAGCCGCTCGTGCGGGCCACGAACTCCCGCAGGAGGCGCTCGACCTGTCCGGCATCCACCTGGTCGAGCACGATCACCTGACCGCCGGGACCCGTCACCGCGCAGGGCACGAGCGCGCTGCCCGCGGCGACCAGGCTCACGATGTCGAGCCGCGGCAGGGCGCGACCGGCGAGATCCGCATCGACGAGGGGCAGCCCCATCTCCACCGCGGGGACGATCGGGGTGAATCCGTTGACCCCGGCCATCTCGATCGACATGAGCGCCGTGGGATTCCGCCCCGTCCAGCGGCGCAGCGCATCGACGGCCTGACCGATCTCACCGCCTGACGGGAGCTTCTCGCGCAGGAGAGAGGTCGAGCCGATGAAGCCGATGGGGGCGACCAGGTCGTCGTCACCGAGGTCGTCGATGCCGATGGTCCGCAGGCCGCGTTCAGCGATCGCCGCACGCGCCGCCGGGGCGAGCAGACCGGGGTCTCCTCCCCCGCCGGAACCGAGCAGCAACAGCCCTGCGGCCAGCGCGCTCAGTCGATCGACTCCGAGGTCTCGGTTCACGTGCACACGCTACACCGGAGCCCCGCCGTCACCCGGCCGTCGCCGTCACGGGAGAACGCACGGGGTCGACGTCGTATCCGAAATAGCGAGGACCGACCAGGGCGATGCCGTCTTCGGTGTGCCACCGCTCGTCCGAAGGGCACGAGATCACCCGCACCCGCTGTCCATAGCGAAGCGTCTCGGTCGTGATCGGCTCACCGGTCTCGCTGTCGAGCACCATGATGAGGTCTGGTGTCGACACGATCGGTGTGCCGTTGCGTGTGGCGAGAAGGTGCTCGTTCTGGAATCCGAGCACGAGCTCGTGCCCCAGATCGGCATCGAGTCCCTCGATGCGCGCCTCGCCGCGCGCGAAGCCCGCCACGGTCCGGCGCGACACATCGACGACCTTGCCCGACAGCAGCTCGGCGCCTCCCAGTCGCTGCACGACCGCGGCCACGGGATCGGAGAGCGACGCCCGCGCATCCTCGACCAGCGATCCGAGCTCGTGACTGAGCGAGAGGGTGTGGGGGATGAACGATTCCCGCACCTGCGCACCGGTCATGGCGTAGTTGGAGACGATCATCGAACTCCCCATCTGCACCGCGACCGGACGCGTGAGCCGTTCCGCCCACGTGTTGTCGATGGTGTCGACCACACCCACGTTGCCCTTCTCATCGGCGAACGACATGGGCGTGCAGGAGATGCCGGAGAGCGTGGGCATGACCATCTGGATCTCGGGGAACGCCCGGCCCATCCCGTCGCCGTCGACCAGCGGGAGCCCGAGCTGAGCCGCCGCGACCATCGGGATCGTGGAGTTCGCCCCGCCGACCTCGATGCACGCGACGTGCGTGGGCGTCACGCCCAGGTAGCGGGCCAGGGCGAGGATCGCCGAGGACAGCTGGTCCACCGTCGGCACCTTCTCCACCATGACGGTCGGAGCACCCATCAGCGCGACCGGGAGCACGACCGCATCATCCGGCAGATCCTGCGGATCCACGAGGGGGATGGGGCCGTGCTGACGAATGGCCTCGGCGGCCAGCAGTCGGCCGATGTAGGGGTCGCCCCCTCCCCCGGTGCCGAGGATCGCGGCGCCGCGCGCGATCGCGGGCAGGACATCGGCGGTGATCGAGGAGAGTCGTCGTTCAGACATGCGTGGCCTTCCGGAGGTCGAGATCGCCCACAGCCTTCGCACGGATGCGGATGGCGTTGCCGGGCAGGTAGGGGATGGGGAGTTCGTCGAAGTCCACGATCGAGACGCTGGACGGGCGCGCTCCGGCCGCGACAGCGCGATCCACGGCCTCCTGACGGGCCTCGTCGAGGCGCGCTGCGCGGGTGGACTCGCTGACGCTGAACACGCGGTCGACCTCACCGCTGACCTGGGCGATGGCTGCGCCGACGGCGTTGGCGACCGCGAAGTTCTCGGGCCGGCGCACCGCTCCGAGTCCGGGCAGTTCCTCGGGCAGCAGGATGGAGCCGCCGCCGACCGCGACCACGGGCAGCGGTTCGACAGTGGTGCGCATCCGCTCGACGGCATCCGAGACACGCGCCACGATCGTTGCGAGGGCGTTGTCGACCAGGGAACGGTCGAGGTGCCTCACGAGCGCCCGATCACCGATGTCCGAGTATCCGGCGGCCACCGCGATGTCGGTCGTCGTCAGGGTGTCGCCGCCGAAGACCAGCGCGCGCCGGGTGAGCTCATAGCCGACCGAGTCGGGGCCGATGCTCAGGCCGTTGTCGCGGACGAGCGAACCACCGCCGATACCGATCGAGTACACGTCCGGCATGCGGAAGTTCGTGCGCACACCGGCGACCGAGATCTCCGCTGTCGCCTCGCGCGGGAAGCCCGCTGTCAGCACGCCGACGTCGCTGGTGGTCCCCCCGATGTCGACGACCGCACAGGTCTCGAGGCCCGAGAGCAGAGCGGCGCCGCGCATCGAGTTGGTCGGCCCCGAGGCGAATGTGGCCACGGGGTAGTTGCGAGCGAAGTCGACGCTCATGAGCGTGCCGTCGTTCTGGCTCAGGTAGAGCGGGGCGGCGATTCCGAGCGATCGCACCGCCCTCTCCAGGCCGGCGACGATGTGCGCCGCGAGCTCTCTCAGCGCGGCATTGATGATGGTCGCGTTCTCGCGCTCGAGAAGCCCGACCCGTCCGATCTCATGCGAGAGGGATATCGCGACATCGGGTCCCAGCTCCGCCGTGAGGATCTCCGCTGCACGCAGCTCGAACTCCGGATTGACCGGGGCGAAGACCGAGCTGATGGCGACCGACCGGAGTCCGCGCGCACGGATGTCAGCCGCATGCCGCTTGAGCTCGTCCTCATCGAGCGGCGCGATCACGCGTCCGTCGAATTCATGCCCGCCGTGCGCGAGGTAGCCGGTCCCCGAGACCGCCGTGATCAGAGGCTGTGGCCAGTCGACGAACGGCGGCAGCGAGGCGGTGGCCGGCAGCGCGAGACGAACGGCGGCGGTCGGCGTGAGGCCCTTGGCCTCGATGAGGGCGTTGATGAAATGAGTCGTCCCGATCATCACCCCCTCGATGTCACCGCGAGCGAAGGGGGCCAGGCGATCGAGGCCTTCGATGGCCGTGACGATGCCGCCCGTCACATCCTTGCTCGTCGCTTCCTTGATGCCGACGACCACCCGGTCGCCATCCATGAGGACCGCGTCCGTGTTGGTGCCGCCGACGTCGATGCCGATTCTCATCGTGATTCCTTACTTTGGGAGGACAGGGAGGGTGTGCCGGGCGATCCCGGCGGTCCGATCGGGATCAGGAGAGCGCACGGTCCGCCGAGCGGGGAGCCGTGATCGCCTGCTCTGTGGCCGCCGAGCCGTATCCGCGGATCCAGCCGAGCTTGCCGAGCACGACATAGAGCACGAACGCGGTGATGACGGCGTTGAGCGATCCCAGACCCCAGGTGACGAAGTAGCCGACGAGGGCCGAGACGATCCAGATGCCGATCGACACCGGGACCCACCGCGGAGCACGCGCCGGCAGGACACCGGCTTCCCTGGATTCGTCGAGATCGCGACGCCAGTTCTTCACCACGAAGTACTCGGCGATCATGATGCCGACGATCGGGGGGAACGCGACCCCGAGCACGATGAGGAAGTCGGTGAAGTAGCCCAGGATGCCGAATGCAGCGAGCACCGATCCGACGAGGCCGATCGCGATCGTCACGACCGCGCGGTTCACACGGCGTCCGAACACCGTGTCGATGAAGTTCACGACGCCGAGACCGGAGCTGTACAGGTTCCAGTCGTTGATCTTGAAGGTGCCCAGGACGATGACCAGCACCCCGACCCAGCCGACGGACGAGAGCAGGATCGCCGACACGTCGGCCGTCTTCACGGCATGGGCGAGCAGCACTCCGGAGAGTCCGACCAGGTATTCGCCGACCGTGATGCTCACGACGGTCTGCTTGACGACGTCGGCGGTCGACCGGTTGTAGCGGGTCATGTCCGGCGAGATGAGAGCGCCGACGATGAAGCTGCCTGCGATGATCGACGCCCCGGCGAGCAGGGACAGAGGCGGACCGGGTGCCGGCTGCGTCACCAGTTCGCCGATGTCGTGCCGCTGCAGCTCGGTGATGACCGCCCAGCCGACCAGGATCAGGAAGAGCGGCACGGCGATGTTCGCCACCCACTGCATGCCGTGGAACCCGAGGCTCACGATCGCCGTGATGAGGAAGCCGAAGAGCAGCCCCCACGTCCACTCCGGCAGCCACGGCATGATCGCGTGCAGACCGGATGCCGACACCGCGGACTGGATGCCGAACCAGCCGATCAGGCTGACGCCGATGGCCAGACCGATCAGCGCGGAGCCTGCGTGCCCGAAGCCGGTCCATCGGGACAGGAGCGAGGTGTTCAGCCCCTCGCGCTGCCCGATCACGCCGGTGAAGATGCACACCACCTCGAGGATCACCGCGCCGATCGTGATCGCGAGCATCGCGTCCCAGAACGGCATCGAGAAGCCGAGCGTCGCGGCGACGACGAAGGAGCTGAGCGCCGAGAGCTGACCGAGACGCTGGGTCGCGATCGCGAACCACGAGACGCGTGCGGATGCCGGGACGCGGGAGAGCGAGTAGTCGTCGACGGAAGAAGTAGCCATGGTGCCTCCTCGGGAGAGAGTTGCGAAGCCTGCTTTCTGCGACCATAGACAGCACGTGAACGGAGCACTACGTGCGAAGTGTCGTTTCCGATGCGTGAAACGGTGCACTCTGCACGCTCCGCTCTGGGCGCTCCCCTGATGACTCCCTGCACCAACTTGTAATTACAACCTGGTGCAGGGGAGAATGGGAACCATCCGACCCTGAGGAGCTCCATGTCTGATCGTCTCGACCGCGCCCGCACCACCGGCATCCTCGCGGTGCTCCGCGCCCCCTCCGCCGAGCTCGCGCTCGAGGCATCAGAGGCGATCATCCGCGGCGGGGTCACCGGCATCGAGGTCACCTTCTCGACCCCCGACGCCCCGGCCGTGATCCGTGAGCTCATCGCGCGACACGGCGACGCGGCATACATCGGCGCCGGCACCGTGACCACGCCGGAGCAGGCCGCCCTCGCCGCCGACGCCGGAGCCGAGTTCCTGGTGAGCCCCGGCACCCTTCCCGCGCTGACGCGTTCCATGATCGACACCGGTCGCATCGTGATGACCGGAGCCATGACCCCGACCGAGGTCATGGGCGCACTCGAACTCGGCGTCGACGTCGTGAAGATCTTCCCCGCCTCCCTCGGCGGCCCCTCCTACCTCGGCGCGCTGCGCGGGCCGTTCCCCGATGCACCCCTCATGCCGACCGGCGGCGTGAGCCCCGACAATCTCGCCGCCTGGTTCGCGGCCGGTGCCGTCGCCGTGGGCGCGGGCGGAGACCTGGCGAACGGCGCCTCGATCAAGGCCTCCGACTGGGCCGACATCGAGCAGCGCGCGGCTCGCTTCGCCGCCGCCCTCGCCACCACGCGCGCCTGACCCGCACCGGCGGGGGGCGGGGCGGGTGCGCAACCCATCCACACTCCAGCTTCATTTGGTATACCAGAGTGGTGACATGGAGACGGATACCGGCTACGCTCGCCCTCGCGGCGGCGGTGCTTCTCGCGATGTCCGCCTGCGCCGCCCCCGCCGAACCGCCCCCGTCATCGCCCGAGGAGACCACCGTGTCGACACCCAGCCGCCAGCTTCTCGATGCGGCCGCCGCCGGTGACGCCGCCGCCGTGGGCGCGGCCCTCCGCGACGGCGCGGACATCGAATCACGCGGAGCGGGCGGGATGACGGCGCTCGTCATCGCGACCAAGGCCGACCATGTCGAGGCGGCGCGGGCCCTGATCGAGGCCGGAGCCGACGTGAATGCGAAGGACGACATCCAGGACTCCGCCTACCTCTACGCCGGCGCCCGCGGTCACGACGAGATCCTGCGCCTCACGCTCGACGCCGGCGCAGACCTCACGAGCACCAACCGCTTCGGCGGCACCGCGCTGATCCCGGCATCCGAGCGCGGGCTGCTCTCGACCGTCCAGATCCTGCTCGATGCCGGTGTCGACCCGAACCACATCAACAACCTGCGCTGGACGGCGCTGCATGAGGCGATCGTGCTGGGCGACGGCTCTCCGGTCTACGCCGAGATCGTGCGCGCCCTCATCGACGGGGGCGCCGACATCACCATCCGCGACGGAGACGGGGTGCTCCCCCGGGAACTCGCCGCGGCCCGCGGGTACGACGACATCGTCCTCGAGCTCGACAGGTGATCGCGCTCGACCCCTGGGCCTGGGCGGCGCTCGCTCTCGCCGCGGTGACGATCGGCATCTCCAAGACCGCACTGCCCGGCGGCAGCATCCTCGCGATCGCGCTGTTCGCGACCGTGCTGCCCGCGCGCACCTCCACGGCCGCGATGCTGCTGCTCCTGATCGTCGGCGACGTGTTCGCTCTCATCACCTACCGACGCCATGCGCACTGGCCGACGCTGCTGCGACTCGCCCCGGCCGTGATCGCCGGCCTGCTCGCGGGCTTCGCTTTCCTCGCGCTGGCGGGCGACGGCATCGTCCGTCGCGCGATCGGCGTGATCCTGCTGCTGATGATCGCGGTCACGCTGTGGCGGCGGTGGCGGCAGAACCGTACGGAGGCCGCACTTCCCACACCGGGAGGCCTCGTGCTCTCCGGCGTCTACGGCACCCTCGGCGGCTTCACGACCATGGTCGCGAACGCCGGAGGCCCTGTCATGTCGATGTACTTCCTCGCGACCCGCACCCCGGTGCAGGTGTTCCTGGGAACCTCTGCCTGGTTCTTCGCGATCATCAACCTGATCAAGGTGCCGTTCCTCGCCGGCCTCGGGCTCTTCGAAGGGCACGTCCTGCTGATGGACGCGGTGCTCGCTCCGCTCGTCGTGGTCGGCGCGCTCGCCGGCATCCGCCTGGCACGCCGCATGGACCAGCGCCTGTTCGACCGCATCGTGATCGCGCTGACCATCATGGGCGCGCTCTACCTGCTGTTCTGAGCACTCGCCCCTCATCGACGGGGTGCGCGCGCTCAGTCCAGGAAGATGTCGGGGAACAGCGCGCTGTCCGGGGTGCCGGGGATCGCGGCGTAGCCCGAGAAGTCGGTGACCCCGTCGGCCTCGAGCACGTCTTCCACGATCAGCGTCTGCCCGGTGTACTCGCGAGCCGGCTTGAGCAGCACCGCGTAGGCGGCATCCGCGTAGATGTCGGGTGTGCGGCTCGCCGCCATGACCTTGTCCCCGCCGAGCAGGTTCTGCACCGCCGCGGTCGCGATCGTCGTGCGCGGCCACAGCGTGTTCGCCGCGATGCCGTCGCGCGCGAACTCCGCCGCGAGGCCGAGCGTGGCCAGCGTCATGCCGAACTTCGCGAGCGTGTAGCCGGTGTGCGCACCGAGCCATTTCGGACTGGGGTTGAGCGGCGGCGAGAGCGACAGGATGTGCGGGTTCTCGGCATCCTTGAGGATCGGCACGGCAGCCCGCGACAGCATGAACGTGCCGCGTACGTTGACGTCCTGCATCAGGTCGTACTTCTTCGCTCCGAGGTCGAGCGAGCGGGACAGGTCGATCACGCTGGCGTTGTTGATGACGATGTCGATGCCGCCGAACTCACCCTGTGTCTTCAGGACCGCTTCGGTGATGTCGTCGCCATCGCGCACATCGCCCACGATCGGCAGCGCCTGTCCTCCCGCGGCACGGATCTGCTCCGCCGCGGTATGGATCGTGCCCTCGAGCTTCGGATGCGGGGTGTCGGTCTTCGCGAGCATCGCGATGTTGGCGCCGTCGGCCGCGGCGCGCAGCGCGATCGCGAGACCGATGCCGCGGCTTCCGCCCGACATCAGGATGGTCTTGCCTGCCAGAGTCATGGTTCTCCTTGCGTGCGGGTGGATGCCGGTTTACTTCGGCGCCATGCGGATGGCACCGTCGAGACGGATCGTCTCTCCGTTGAGGTAGCCGTTCTCGACGATGTGCTGCACCAGCGCGGCATATTCGTCGGGGCGCCCGAGCCGCGAGGGGTGCGGCACCTGCTGGCCGAGCGAATCCTGCGCCGCCTGCGGCAGGCCCATCAGCATCGGGGTCTCCATGATGCCGGGGGCGATCGTGCAGACGCGGATGCCGTAGCGGGCGAGCTCGCGCGCGACGGGGATGGTCATCGCGTGGACGCCGCCCTTGGAGGCCGCGTACGCCGGCTGACCGATCTGGCCGTCGAAGGCCGCGACGCTGGCGGTGTTCACGATCACGCCGCGGTCACCGTCGATCAGCTCGTTCTTCGCGATCACGGCGGATGCCTGCGAGAGCACGTTGAACGTGCCGACCAGGTTGATGCGCACGACGCGCTCGAAGTCGGCGAGCACCGCGGGGTTGCCCTCGCGATCGAGCACCTTCGCCGGCGGGGCGATGCCGGCGCAGTTCACGACGATGCGCAGCGGTGCGGCGGCCTGCGCGGTGGCGACGGCGGACTGCACCTCGTCGACGCTGGTGACGTCGGCGGGCACGAACACTCCCCCGAGCTCGTCGGCGATCGCGGCGCCCTGCGAGGAGGGAAGGTCGATGATCGTGACATGGCCTCCGGCCGCGACGATCCGTCGGGCGGTGGCGAGCCCGAGCCCCGAAGCTCCTCCGGTGATGAGCGCGCCCTGACCGCTGATCTGCATCGTGTTCTCCCTTGAACGTCGTCGTGCGACTCACTGCGATGAAACGCAGTGTCAGCATACGTGAGTCTTGGTCTCGATTCACGTCGGCACTGCGTTGCAGACGAGCCTACGACACCGCCTCGTCGAGAACGCGGGAGGGACGTGTGCGACGTGCGGCAGGATGGCCTGATGAGCATCCCCTCCGACGACATCGCCGTGCCGGATCGCGTGCGCGAGCTCGCCATCGGCGCCGCCCTGACACCGGTCTGGCTGAACGGCATCGGCGGACTCACGTTCCGCACCGACGACGGACGCTACATCAAGTGGGGCCCGCGGGACCTCGAAGCCTCCCTGCGCGACGAGGCCGAACGGATGCGCTGGGCGCGCCACTGGATCACGGCACCCGAGGTGCTCGCGCAGGGGCAGGACGACACCCACGAGTGGCTCGTGACCGTCGCGCTCGATGCGCGCAGCGCGGTCGATCCGCGCTGGGTCGAGGAACCCGAGCTCTCGGTCCGTGCCGTCGGCGAAGGACTGCGCACCCTGCACGATGCGCTCCCGGTCGACGACTGCCCATGGGAGTGGAGCGTCGCGGAGCGGCTGGCCAACGCGGCAGCGCGCGACGTCGACGTGCCCGCGGAGCTGCGGGACGCTCCGTCGATCGATCGACTGGTCGTCTGCCACGGCGACGCCTGCATGCCGAACACGCTGCTCGACGACGCCGGTCGCCCTGTCGGGTTCGTCGATCTCGCCGCCCTCGGCACCGCGGACCGCTGGGCCGACATCGCGGTCGCCTCGATGAGCACTGCCTGGAACTTCGGACCGGGCTGGGAGGACACGCTGATCGAGGCGTACGGCATCGAACCCGACCGCGAACGGCTCGCCTACTACCGCCGCCTCTGGAACGAGAGCTGACTGTGACGTCTCCCGAACGGCCGCGGGTGCTCGGCCCCGTCGTCGACGACATGACCAGTTGCGTGCACTACCAGGGCGCGACCGACATCGTCGCGATCCGCTTCGCCTGCTGCGGCGAGTACTATCCGTGCCACCTCTGCCACGAGGAGACGGCGGGACATCCTGCGCAGCAGTGGGCGACGGATCAGCACGACAGGGAGGCGATCCTCTGCGGGGCCTGCGGGCACGAGCTCACGATCACCGAGTACTTCGCCGCCACGGCATGCCCTCAATGTGCGGCACTCTTCAACGAAGGATGCGAACTGCACCGCGAGCACTACTTCCAGCTCGGCCCGGGCTAGCCAACTAACTCCAGACGAAGCGGAAGGTGCCGGCCACGACCGCAGCCGTGAGAGCGAGCGCCATGATCGCGATGCCCCCGAGCAGGGCGACCGCGTCGCGGGGATGCAGTCGCGAGGGTCGCGACCAGGTGCGCGGGATGCCGGAGCCGAAGCCGCGCGCCTCCATCGCCAGCGCCAGCTTGGAGCCGCGGCGCACCGCGAACACGAGCAGCACGAACGCCATCGAGAAGAACCGGCGCAGCACGCCGCGATCGCCCACGCCGCGGGCGCGGCGAGCCAGGCTCATGGTGCGCCAGTCGTCGAGGAACAGTCCCAGCATCCGGGTGCCCGCCAGGATGCCGAGCACGAAGCGGCTCGGCAGCTTCGCGACCTGGGCGAGAGCATCGGCGAGCTGCGTGGGATCGGTCCCGCCGAACAGGAGGATCGTGGGCAGACCGAGCGCGATCACGCGCAGGCTGACCGCGATCGCCAGCGTGATCGAGTCGTCGCTGATCGTCGCGAAACCGAACGTGAAGTAGATGTGGCCGGCGGGCTCGGCGTACAGCAGCATGCTCACGCCGGCGATCGGCGCGAAGATCACGATCGGCAGCAGCCGTTTCAGCACCGTGCGCAGGCGCAGCCCGGTCAGCGGGAGGCACAGCAGCTGCAGCCCGATCGCGGCCAGGGCGCTCGTGACGTCGATCGACGCGAACAGCGGCACCGACAGCAGCACCGCGAGCAGCAGCTTCGTCACGGGATTGACGCCGTCGAGCCACACCGTGCGCGCCGTCTCGGTCGTGGTCATGAGGCCGCCGCCAGCTCGATGCGGTGTCCGCCCAGATGCCGGATCACCGCGTCGTCGTGCGTGACCGCGACGATCGATCGACCGCGGGCGATCTCCTCCTGCAGGAGGGCGACGAGCGAGATCCATCCGCGCCGGTCCTGCCCGAAGGTCGGCTCGTCGAGCACGATCACCTCCGGCGCCCCCGCGAGCACCGTCGCCACGGACAAGCGCCGCTTCTGACCGCCCGAGAGCGTGAACGGGTTGGCGAGGGCGAGGGGAGCGAGCCCCAATCGTTCCAGCAGCTCGTCGACGACGGTGTCGGTGCGCGCCTGATCCCAGCCGAGGGCGCGCGGACCGACCGCGAGTTCGTCCCGCAGCGTCTGCGCCAGGAACTGATGCTCCGGTTCCTGGAACACCATGCCGATACGGGTGAGCAGTTCGCGCGACGTCCAGCGGATCGGACGCACTCCGCGACGTCCCGCGAGTTCGGGGGCGGCACGCACCTCCCCCGCCTGCTCGGGGATGAGCCCGGCGAGCGTCAGGGCCAGCGTGGACTTTCCCGCACCGTTGGGGCCCGTGATGACCGTCGCGTTGGCCCGCGGCACGCGCAGATCGAGCCCCGACTGCACCACCACGCGTGGCTCGCGCGCGACCGCGAGGCCGGACGCTGTAAGGGCATCGGATGCCGCCACCGCCTCGAGCACGGGCAGATCGATGCCGCGGTCGGGTACCCAGACCCCGGCGTCCGCGAGCGCGGCGCCATGCTCGGCGAACACCCGCTCGGGAGCGCCATCCGCGAGCAGCCCACCGTCGGCGGCGAGCACGATGACCCGCGTCATCAGGTCGACCCAGATGGGAGTGCGGTGCTCCACCACGATCAGCGTCGCGCCGCTCGCGGTGACGGCGCGCTCCACGCTCGCCCGCACCTCGCGCACGCCCTCCGGATCGAGGTTCGCGGTCGGTTCGTCGAGCAGCAGGAGTCCCGGTCGCATCGCCAGGACGCCGGCGAGCACGAGTCTCTGCTTCTGGCCGCCCGAGAGCGCCTTGGTGGGTCGCTGCAACGGCACGTCGAGCCCGACGGCCTCCAGCGCCTCCGCCACTCGGCCCGGGATGTCGGATGCCGGAACACCGAGGTTCTCGCATCCGAACGCCACGTCGTCTCCGACCTTCGAGAGCACGATCCCGGCATCCGGGTCCTGCAGCACCAGGCCGACCTGACCGCGTCGGGACTCGGGGGCGGCACCATCGACGCGGAGCGAGCCCGTGCGCTCGCCTTCGTCATCATCGCCGAGCACACCTGCGAGCCCGGCGAGCAGCGTCGACTTGCCCGCACCGGAGGCACCGAGCAGCAGCACCCGCTCGCCGGGCTCGATCGTGAAGGTCACATCGGCGACCGCCGGCCGCTTCCGCCCGGCGTACCGCCAGCCCCAGCCCGCAGCCTGCACGCGGGCCGGGGCGGCGAAGGTCACGCTCAGACCTCGCGCACGTGCTCTCGCCCGGCGGCGAAGCGGCTGAGGGCGCCGGTGACCGCGAGGGCGCGCACGAGCAGCCAGCCGACGACACCGGCCAGGATCGCTCCCGACACGACGACGCTCACCAGGTAGATCGTGTTGAACTCGATCGACTTCAGGATGTTCGGCGAGCTGCCGTAGAACAGCTCGAACACCCACGCCGCGACGGCAGCACCGACACCGGCGAGAGCGGCCACGGCGATCCCGAACCGACGGTAGAAGAACAGGGCGAAGATGATCTCCGCACCCAGCCCCTGCACCAACCCGGAGAGGATGGTGGAGATCCCCCAGACGTTGCCGATCAGCATCGACACGATCGCGGCGACGAGCTCGACGACCAGGGCGGCGCCGGGCTTGCGGATCACGAGACCACCCACGACACCGCCGAGAAGCCAGATGCCGACGGCGATCCCGCCGAGGCCGGGGGTCAAGGCGTCGGCCGCCCCGAACCAGGCGTAACCGATCGTGTTCCAGCCCCAGAACACGAGGCCGATCGCGACGCCGAGAACCGCGGCGACGACGATGTCGACGACGCGCCAGCGCCAGACCGGGGCGCGATGAAGATCCTTCGAAGCGGCGGACGCCTGCTGCGCGGATGCGGACGTGGACGTACTCATCTGAACTCCTCCCTGCGCTGGCATGACCCAGATCAGGTTCGACGGTCGAAGCGCGATTCGCTCCCTCTCAGCCCGGCTCGCCGGACTCCCGTGGTTGTGTTCCCGATCTTACCCAGTCGCGGCGCCACCATGTCTCCCGGTTGCGTGAACGCGAATCGGTCGATGAATTCGGTAACTTAGGCAAGTGACCGCTTCTGACCCTGCCGAGGCCACCGCCGCAGCTGCCCCCGGCGACGCCGTCATCGGCGACGCTGCGCCGACGGTCACGCCCGATCCCGGCGAGCCGGAGTCGAGCGACGGTCCCGACGAGTACGAGACGGTGGTCGCTCCGGAGCCGCTCGAGGAAGACTCCCCCGCCGAGGCCGAGCCCGACCTCATCGACGTCGAGTCCGACGCCACCGACGCTCTCACGCCCGGTACGGCACAATGGGCCGACGAGGCGGCTCCCGCCACTGCTCTGACCTGGGTCGAAGCCGAGACCATCGCAGGCAACTCTCCGGCTCCCTCCTTCGACCAGGCCTCGGACGCCGACCCGGGGGTGGCGCTGATGCGCGGCGCGAAGCTCCGTCCGGCGATCGCGCGCCCCGGCCTGCTGGTACCACTCGGTGTCCTGGCGGGTCTCGTCGCGACCTACGTCGGAGGCACGCTGCTGTGGCCACTGCACGAGGTCGCCCCCACCGTGGAATCCGTGGAGTTCGCCACCGTGCCCGCCCCGGCCGCTGTGGCGACCTGGCCGGCACAGGGCAGCGCAGCCGTCGGCATCGAGGGCATGACGACGTCCACTTCGATCCCGGACGCCGTGAGCATCGCCAGCATCACGAAGGTGGTGAGCACTCTGATGGTGCTCGACCGCATGCCGCTCGCTCTCGGCGAGCAGGGCCCGGAGTTCTCCTTCACGTACCGCGACAGCCTCGACTACTGGTCGTACCGGCGGTCCGACCAGTCAGCGCTCGACGTGCCGGTCGGCGGAGTGCTGACCGAGTACCAGCTCCTCCAGGGGACGCTGCTGGGATCGGCGAACAACTACATCGACCGTCTCGCCTCCGAGATCTGGGGGTCCGACCGGGAGTTCGCCGAAGCGGCAGCGATCTGGTTGCGCGACCGCGGACTGTCCGGCATCACCGTCGTCACGCCGTCAGGGTTCGACGAGCGCAACGTCTCCACGCCGGCGTCTCTCGTCGCCCTGGGCGAGTACGCGATGAAGAATCCGGTCTTCGCGCAGATCGTCGGCACCAAGTCGGTGGACCTCCCGGGCGCGGGCACCGTCGAGAACACGAATGGGATGCTCGCCGACCCGGGCGTGGTCGGGATCAAGACCGGAACTCTGGTCGGCTGGAATCTGCTCACCGCCAAGGACGTCACTGTCGGCGACACGACGGTGCATCTCTTCGCCGCCGTGCTCAACCAGGACGACAACGAGCAGCGTCTCGCCGCGACACGGGCTCTGTTCGCCGAGGCTGAGGCCGCACTGCAGGCACAGGAGCCCGCGGTCCCGGAGGGCACGGTCGTCGGGGAGGTCCGCACGGTATGGGGCGAGAAGATCGACGTGATCGCCGATGCCGACGCCGACGTCATCCTCTGGAACGGCGCTGTGGCGCAGGCCACCCCCGCCTTCACGCTGAGCTCGGAGACGGATGCCGGAGAGCGGATCGGAACCCTCACCACGGCCGGACCGCTCAACACCACCACGACGCCGCTGGTGCTCGCCGATGACATCGAGGGCCCGAGTCCCTGGTGGCGCCTGACCCACCCGCTCGACCTGCTCGGCCTCGACTCCGCTCAGGACTAGCTCGACTCCGCTCAGGACCAGCTGACTCCGCTCAGGACAGGCAGACAGCGAGAGGCCCCACCTCGGAAGATCCGGGGTGGGGCCTCTGCGTCTGGCGTGCGTTCACACACGCGCTCAGGCGCTGCGATCAGGCAGTGCGGTCGGGACCTTCCGCCGACGGCTTCTCGACCACGGCCTCGGCCGCCACCACCTCGGCTGCCGGCAGCTGTGAGCCCACGGAGGCGCCGATGACCGCCGCAGCGGCTTCATCCTCCGCCTCACCGCTGACGACGACGGGGGTCGAGCCGGTGAGGGCGTCTTCCGCGTCGATGTCGGTCGCGGCCTGCTCGAACTGCGACTGGTACAGGCGCCAATAGGCACCCTGCGCCGCGATGAGCTCGTCGTGCGTGCCCTTCTCTACGATGTCACCGTGCTCCATCACCAGGATGAGGTCGGCATCGCGGATGGTCGACAGACGGTGTGCGATCACGAACGAGGTGCGCCCCTCGCGGAGAGCAGCCATCGCCTTCTGCAGCAGCAGCTCCGTGCGGGTGTCGACGGCCGACGTGGCCTCGTCGAGGATGAGGATCGACGGCTTCGCGACGAACGCCCGTGCGATCGTGATCAGCTGGCGCTCACCGGCCGACACGTTCGCGGCATCCTCGTCGAGCACGGTGTCGTACCCCTCAGGGAGAGCGTGCACGAAGCGGTCGACGTAGGTCGCCGCGGCGGCTTCCTGGACTTCCTCATCGGTCGCGGTCGAGCGGCCGTAGCGGATGTTCTCGCGGATGCTGCCGGCGAACAGCCACGGGTCCTGGAGCACCATGCCCGTGCGCGACCGCAGCTCGTCGCGGGTCACCTCGGCGATGTCCTGCCCGTCGAGCATGATCCGCCCGCCGCTGAGCTCGTAGAAGCGCATGATCAGGTTCACCAGGGTGGTCTTGCCCGCACCGGTCGGTCCCACGATCGCGACGGTCTGACCGGGCTCCACGCGGAACGACAGATCCCGGATGAGCGGACGCTCCGGCGTGTACGAGAACGCGACGTTCTGGAACTCGATCACGCCCTTGCCCTCCACGAGCTCGGGGGCGTCGACGTCGTCGGCCTCCTGCTCATCGGCATCGAGCAGCTCGAAGACCCGCTCGGCCGATGCCGTTCCGGACTGGACCACGGCAGCCATGCCACCCAGCTCGGACAGCGGCTGCGTGAACTGCTGCGAGTACTGGATGAACGCCTGCACGTCGCCGAGGCGGAGCTGCCCGTTCGCGACCATCAGACCACCGAGCACCGCGATGCCCACGTAGCTGAGGTTTCCGACGAACATCATGGCCGGCATGATGATGCCGGACAGGAACTGGGCCTTGAAGCTCGCCTGGAACAGCTCTTCGTTCTCGTCCTGGAACTTCTCCAGCGCATCCTTCTCGCGACCGAAGACCTTCACCAGCGCGTGGCCGGAGAACGCCTCCTCGACACGGGCGTTCAGTCGACCGACCTTGCGCCACTGACTGCCGAAGGCCTTCTGCGACCGCGGCCCGATGATGCCGAAGATCACGCCCATGAGCGGCAGCGTGATCAGGGCGACCAGCGCGAGCTGCCACGAGATCGAGAACATCATCACGAGCACGCCGATCACGGTGAGCACCGAGGTGAGCGCACCGGAGAGCGACTGCTGCATCGTCTGCGTGATGTTGTCGATGTCATTGGTGACGCGCGAGATCAGCTCACCGCGCTGCACCTTGTCGAAGTACGCCAGCGGCAGACGGTTGATCTTCGCCTCGACCGATTCACGCAGCCGCCACATGGTGCGGACCATGATCACGTTGATCACGTAGCCCTGGATCCAGGTGAGGAACGCGGCAGCCACGTAGATGCTGAGGACGGCGGCGATGACCATCCGCAGGGCCTCGAAGTCGATTCCCTGGCCGACCGTGAAGTCGCCCAGCGCCCCGACCTGATTGGCGAAGTCGTTCTGGCCACCGGCACGCAGGGCCTCGACGACGACATCCTGCGAGGTGCCGGCCGGGAAGCCGGGGAAGCCGTCGCTGGGCTGCCCGAGCTGGATGGAGATGAACCCCTTGTAGACGAGGTTGGTCGCCTCGGCGAGCACCTTGGGCGCCGCGACGGTCAGCACGACGCCGATGGCGCCCAGGATCGACACGAAGACGAACCAGAGTGCCGACGGCTTGAGCAGACCGATCATCCGGGCGAAGCTCGGACCGAAGTTGTCGGCCTTGCCCGGCGCCACACTGTCCCAGTCGCCGGAGTTCTGACGCGCCTGCTCCGCGAGCTCGGCCTCGTACTTCTCCTCGGCGGTCAGTTCGGGTTCGATCGTTGCCGCCTTACTGCGGCCGCGCTGCTTCCGGGTACCGGCCCCAGAGCCTGTCGAAGGGTTGCTCTGCTCGCTCATGCGTCCACCCCCAGCTGCGACTCGACGATCTCGCGGTAGGTGTCGCTCGTCGCGAGCAGCTCCTCATGTGTGCCGACGCCGACCATGGTCCCGCCGTCGAGCACGACGATGCGGTCCGCGTCGGTGATGGTGGAGATGCGCTGCGCGACCACGATCTTCGTCACGTGCGGGAGCTCCCGCCACAGCGCCTGGCGGAGCCGGGCATCCGTGGTGAGGTCGAGCGCCGAGAACGAGTCGTCGAACACGAGGATCTGCGGACGATGCACGATCGCACGGGCGATCGCGAGACGCTGGCGCTGACCGCCGGAGACGTTCGTGCCGCCCTGCGCGATGCGCGATTCGAGCCCGTCAGGCATCTCTTCGACGAAGTCGCGGCCCTGTGCGATCTCGAGCGCCTGCCAGAGCTCTTCGTCCGTCGCCTCTTCACGTCCGTAACGCAGGTTGGACGCCACGGTGCCGGTGAACAGGAAGGGGCGCTGCGGCACCAGGCCGATGCTGTCCCACAGCGCCTCGACGTCCGCCTCGCGCACATCGGTGCCGCCGACGTGCACTGCTCCGCCCGAGACGTCGAACAGACGCGGGATGAGCGACACGAGGGTGGTCTTGCCCGAGCCGGTCGATCCGACGATCGCGACCGTCTCACCGGGCTGCGCGGCGAAGCTGATTCCGGTGAGCACCGGGGAGTCGGCGCCGGGGTAGGTGAACTCGACGCCGTCGAGCGCCACGGATCCGGGGATCGGGAACTCGGTGACGCCGTTCTCCGGGCGGACCAGGGTGGACTCGGAGTCGAGGACCTCGCCGATGCGCTCGGCCGAGACCGCGGCGCGCGGGATCATCATCGCCATGAAGCTCGCCATGATGACGCCGCCCATGATCTGGCCGATGTACTGCATGAAGGCGAACAGCGTGCCCACCTGGACGGTGCCGTTGTTCACCTCGATGCCGCCGAACCAGATGACCGAGACGACGGTGACGTTGAGGATGAGCATGAACAGCGGGAAGAGCAACACGAAGAGCGACCCGACCTTGCGTCCGACGTCCATGATGTCGGTGTTCGCGCCGCGGAAGCGCTCTTCCTCGATGCGCTCGCGCACGAACGCACGCACCACGCGGACACCCGTGAGCTGCTCGCGCATGATGCGGTTCACGTTGTCGAGCTTGCCCTGGTAGGTGCGGAACAGGGGCACCATGCGCCCGATCACCAGAGCCGCGAGGATGAGCAGCAGCGGCACAGAGACGGCGATGAGCCAGCTCAGGCCCACGTTGGTCTGGATGGCGAAGACGATGCCGCCGATCGCGAGCAGAGGCGCCGTGACGAGCATGGTCGCGCCCATCATGGCGAGCATCTGCACCTGCTGCACGTCGTTCGTGTTGCGGGTGATGAGCGAGCCGGCGCCGAACTGCGACACCTCGCGCTCGGAGAAACCGCTGACCTTGCCGAAGACGTCGGCACGGATGTCGCGGCCGGCGCCCATCGCGGCGCGCGCCGCGAAGTAGGTCGCGGTGACGGAAGCGATGATCTGCCCCAGCGACACGGCCAGCATGAACAGACCGGTGCTCCAGATGTAACCGGTGTCACCGAGGGCGACGCCCTTGTCGATGATGTCGGCGTTGAGGCGCGGAAGGTAGAGGGTCGCTGCGACACTCGCGAGCTGGAAGACCAGCACGGCGAGCAGCAGCCATCGGTATCGAGACAGATAACGGAGGAGGATTTTTCCCAGCACAGGCGGACTTTCTAGGAAGGATGAATCGGCGGATTTCTCGGCTGACGGATGCCGACCGACAATCGGCCACAAGAAAGAGTGCCACGAAGCGCCGACATTCGTATCCCCCTATCGGGGGACCTTCGCTGACAGCGAACCTTTCCGTGGTCCGGCCAGCGATTTCTGCACCGGGCCGAACAAGTCGACACCTCGTGCCAAGTCGAGGCACGGGCGAAGGAGAAGAGTGGGGAAGGAGAGGCGGCGAGCGCTCAGAAGAGCGGATGCCGAGGCACGTACGCCCGCGCCTCCGCGCCGGCATCCGGTGCCAGCTCGGCGAGCGTGGCGGGCTGCCACCGGGGGTTGCGATCCTTGTCCACCAGCTGTGCGCGGATTCCTTCGACGAGGTCGGGGTGCTCGTTCACGAACCAGAGCACCCGGCGGTACTCGCCCTCCAGCGCGGCGCGGAGTCCCGATGCCTCGCGTGCCTCGCGCACCGCATCGAGCGTCACGACGAGACCGGTCGGCGCGAGCCCCTCGAGCAGGTCGGCGATGGCGGCGGCATCCGTACTGCCCTGCGCCTGGAGCCGTCCGACGATCTCCGCGACGGTCGGCGCCGAGAAGGCCTCGTCGATCGCGGGGCGGAGGGAGGGCAGAGTCGTCGGCTCCGGGGTCTCGTCGAAGAGCAGCACGATCTCGCTGGGCCCGGTGGGGTCGGCGCGGAAGGCGAGCGCCTCGCGCAGCGCGTCGAGCCGATCGGACGGCACGAAGTGGTCCGCGAAGCCGAGGTAGACGGCATCCGCGCCGTTCATCGTCTGGCCGGTGAGCCCGAAGTATTCGCCGAATCGTCCGGGTGCCCGGCCGAGGAGCCAGGTGCCGCCGACGTCCGGAGTGAATCCGATGCGGGTCTCGGGCATCGCCAGCTTCGAGCGCTCCGTGACGATACGGATCGCGGCGTGGCCGGCGAGGCCGATGCCGCCGCCCATCGTGATGCCGTCGGCGAGGGCGACGACCGGCTTGGGGTACTCGGCGATCAGCGCGTTCAGCGCGTACTCGGCGCGGAAGAACTCCGCCGTCTCCTCCGCGCGTCCGCCCACGATCTGGGCGTGCAGGGCTCGCACATCTCCGCCCGCGCACATGCCGCGCTCGCCCTCTCCGTCGATCAGGACGATCTGCACGTCGGTGTTCTCACGCCAGGCGTGGAGCGTCTGGGTGAGGATCTCGATCATGCCGAGGTCGAGCGCGTTGATCGCCTCGGGACGATTGAGCGTGAGCCGGCCGAGGGCTCCTTCCGTGCGGATGAGGACGCGGGGAGCAGGCGTGGATTCGGTCACGGGAGCCAGGCTACTCCGATCCCACGACGCGGGATTCCGCATGAAATACGCGATCCGAGCGCTTTTCCGGCAGGATAGAGGGAAGTGCCCAATGCAAGGAGAGGTCGCGGATGCCCGACGGACAGGTGCTCGAGTTCACACATGTGACGAAGCGCTTCAATGAGGTGACCGCCGTCTCGGACCTCTCTGCCCGTGTCGAGCCCGGTGCAGTCACTGCTTTCCTCGGCCCCAACGGGGCCGGCAAGACCACGACGCTGCGCATCCTGCTCGGTCAGGTGCGTGCCACGTCCGGTACCGCCACGATCGGCGGGACGACGTACGCAGAGCTCCGCCAGCCGCTGCGCACCATCGGCTCCGTGCTCGAGGAGACGGTCTACCGTCCCCGCCGCACGGCCAGTCGGCAGCTGACGATCGCGGCGAAGGCGAACGGCATCCCGCTCTCCCGCGTCGACGAGGTGCTCGCACTGGTCGGACTCGACGGTGAAGGCGATTCCCGCATCGGCGGGTTCTCGCTCGGCATGCGTCAGCGGCTGAGCGTCGCGCACGCGCTGCTCGGCGACCCCGGCGCTCTCGTCTTCGACGAGCCGGCGAACGGTCTCGATCCCGAGGGGATCCGCTGGATGCGTCTGCTGATGCGCCGCCTGGCGGATGAGGGACGCACCGTCCTCGTCTCCTCGCATGTGCTCAGCGAGGTCGAGCAGGTGGCCGACAACGTGCTGGTGCTCTCGAAGGGCCAGCTGGTGCTCTCCAGCGGCATCGAGAAGCTCGCCGACCCGACGGCCGGCTCGGTCGTCGTGGATGCCGTGGACCGTGCCGCGCTCACGGCCGCACTCTCGACCGCCGGCTTCGACGTGGAGGTGCTGCGCTCCGGCCTCACCGTGCGCGGCGGAGACGCAGGAACGGTCGGCGCCGTCGCAGCTCAGGCCGGCATCGCGTTGAGCACGCTCGTGCAGCGTGGTCCGACGCTGGAGGACGTGTTCATCGAGCTGGTCCGCGGCGGCAAGCTGGAGCCGCGCGCTTCGGCCGCCGCGTCGCAGCTCGCACTCGCACCGACTTTCGCGGTCCCCGCCGCAGACGCCGACTCCCCTGCCGAGGAGGCCCCGGCGGAGGAAGGCTCCCCGAACGCCGAGGACGCCGGGGACGACACGCTGATCGCCGAGATCGCCGAGGTCACGGCCGTCTCGGCTGCGGTGTCGGAGACGGCTCCCTCGGATCCGACTGCCGCCGCGGCGATCGCCGCCGGCGCCGACCCTGCGCCCGAGGAGAAGGCGTTCTCCGACGAGGATGCCATCGCCGCCGCCGTGGCGGAGGTCGCGGAGAGCATCCGCGCATCGGAGAATGTGCACCACGCGGACCCCGAACTCGCAGCCGACACCGAGCTCACGGCCGACACCGACGAAGAGGACGCGATCGCGCAGATCGCCGTCGATGAGGCCGTCGCCGCGGATGAGGCTCTCACCGAGGCGTCTGAGACATCCGAGGCATCCGAGGCATCCGAGGTGCCGTCCGAGACGTCCACTCCCTCTTTCGACGAGATCCTGTTCGGCACCGCGGCTCCCGTCGCCGCCGCGTCGACGCCGTCGGACGCGGATGACGAGCCTGTGCACGACGTCAGCCAGATCTTCGCCGACAGCGAGGACGACGAGGCGCGCGAGTCTGACGAGGACGCCCCGGAGGCGACCGATCTCGCGGCGCCGGAGGGTCAGGACCCTGAGGTCACCGAGGTGGACGACGCCGAGACCGAACCCGTCGAGGCGCCCGCCGCCTCCGACGACGAGTCCGCAGAAGAGGACTCCGCGGGAATCGAGATCTTCGACGGCCTCGAGGGCGCGAGCGACCAGTCCGAGGGCGAGCAGTCCGATGGCGAGCAGTCCGAGGACGACCCCCGCTCCGCTGCGGTGAGCTCGATGCTCGCTGCCGCGGCTCGCGCCTACTACGAGGACGAGCCCAAGGACTACCCGCTCGGCGCAGAGACGTCCGAAGATTCTTCGGGATCCGGGGAATCGACATCGTGGAGTGTCGCATCCACGGGTGTCATCGACACCGTGCCCGCCGCGACCCCCGTCGATCACGATGCGGACGATGCCCCGGCATCCGATGAGCACGTCGAGGGCGAGCACCACCACCACGATGGCGACCACCACCACGAGGGCGAGCACCACCACGATGGTGACCAGCACCACCACGACGGTGACCACCACCACGAGGGCGACCACCACCACGAGGGCGAGCACCGTCAGGACTGACGGACATACCGCTCCGACATGTGAGAAGCCCTCCGCGACCTTTCGGTTGCGGAGGGCTTCTCACATGTCATCTGGTCTGTCAGGCGGGCCGGGGGCGGATCACCGGACGACGGCTGCCCTTCGTCACAGGAGTCGGCGCCGTCGCCACGATCTCCTCGACATCGGCTGCTTCGCTGGACACCTCGAGACGCAGCGCCTGTGTGAGCGCGAGCCCGTGCCGGGTCGTGAGGATCAGGCGCCGGTACTGCGCGTCTCCGTCGAGGTCGATCACGACTGACGGACGACGGCGACGGATCAGCACGAAGTCGAGGCTGCCCGCAGCCTTCCAGCTGCCGGCCGCGAGGACACCGGGGATGTGCGTGCCGGGATTCGGTACGCCCCGCAACCAGGTCCACGCGTCGTCGATCAACTGCACCTTGGTGATGGTCTCGCGCACGATCCGGAGATTCTCGCGGTGGAAGGTCGCGGCACGCTCGATCGGCGAGAGCACGACCTCCAGTTGCGTCTGATCCAACAGCAACGTCACCATGAGTCCAGTCTGCCAGCGCGGTCCTGCCAGTTGTCTGGAAGTTGCTCACAGGAACGCAACGATCCATTGTCGAAACCCACCATCGGAGCAGCGCTCCTGAGCATCTCAGCTGTGGATGACTTCCCCCGAGTGTCGTACATATGTTCTAGGCTAGCAGCATGCCACAGACCCCCTCCGACCACATCGAACAGCGTGCGACGCTGCTCGACGCGTGGGTGGAGAAGCGGCGACAGATCGCCAGACTCGAGGCGGAATCCGCCGAACTGCTCGTCGATCGGCTGCTCCTGCGCGACGCCGACACACGGGAGAGTCCGTACCATCGCGACACGATCCACCGGTCGATGATCGCCGAGTACTCGGCGGCCGCCCGCGTCTCGCAGGGAAGCGTCGAGTACGCGTTCTCCGACGCGGCCTTCCTCGACTCCGATCACCCTGCCGCCCGCGAGTCGTTCCGTCGGGGCGCGATCACGGGCGCCCATGTACGCGAGATCGTCCGCGCCGGCACGATCGTGCGAGAGGCGGTCCGTGAAGGGAGAGCGGATGCCGGGGCGCTGGACCTGTACGACGCCGCCGCAGTGGTCGTCGCCGAGAACGAGACCCCGGCCCGCACCCGTGCTCTGGTGCGCCAGATCGCCGCAGCGCTGGCCGGCGAGACGCTGGTCGACCGCCATCGACGCGCCTCCTCGGAGCGCAATGTCACGATGCGCTCCGTCGACGACGGGCTCGCGCTGATCTCCATCGTGCTTCCCGAACACCTGGCCGCCGCGATCATGGACCGTCTCACGCAGCTCGCGCGTCAGGTGATCGCGGCTCGCGACGACGTCGAACCGGTGCTCTCCCCCGACGGGCTCGACTCCGGTGAGAATCCGATCTTCCCCGAAGACCTCGACTGGAGCGCACCCGGCCTCGACGAGTGGGCCATCTTCGGCGAACGAGACACCTTCACGACAGATCCTCTACCCGAGCCGAGCCCGATCATCGTCCCTGCCGATACGCGCACCATGGACCAGGTGCGCACAGATCTCCTCACCGACCTGCTGCTGGCGGCCGACCCCAGCGAGGCGGCGGGTGCGGGCATCGATCAGGTGCGGGCGCACATCCAGGTGACGGTCGCTGCCACGACGCTCCTCGGGGCCGATGACCGCCCGGCAGAACTCGACGGTTTCGGACCGATCGATCCCGACATCGCCCGCGATCTCGCCGGGCGCAACGGCGGATGGTCCCGGCTGTTCCTCGATCCGGCGGGGATGGTGGTCGAGACCGACACGTACAGTCCGACAGAGGGGATGCGTCGGTTCCTGCGGGCGCGCGATCAGCACTGCCGCTTCCCCGGCTGCCGCATGCCGGTGCGCCGCTGCCAGATCGATCACAACCACGACCATGCCCGGGGCGGGCGGACGAGCCTGTCCAACCTCAGCCACTTCTGCGCGGGTCACCACGTGCTCAAGCATCCGGACGTCGATGAACACCATCGATGGACCGCTCGACAGCTCCCCGACCGAAGCCTCGACTGGGTCAGTCCGCTCGGGCGGCACTACAGCGATCCACCACCGCGTCGGGTGATGTTCGTCTGAGCAGGTCCTCGCGCTCAGGCCTGGGCGGCCGCCGCTGCCTCCGCCGCGACGGGGAGCGCAGCCTCGATGCGCTGGAGCTCGTCCTCCCCGTGAGCAGCGGTGAGGAACCAGGCCTCGAAGACGCTGGGCGGGAGAGCGATCCCCTGTTCGCGCAGCGAGTGGAAGAACGGGGCGTAGCGGAATGACTCCTGCGCCTGCGCCTCGGCGTAGTCGCGCGGAGCGGAGGCCCGGAACGACGCGTTGAACAGGTTGCCGGCCTTCGCGACAGCGTGCGTCACCCCGGCACCCGTGAGCGCGGCTGCGAGCGCGGTGGAGACCCGGTCCGCAGCGGCATCCACGGTCGCGTAGACATCGGGGGTCGCCAGACGCAGTGTCGCCAGACCTGCCGCGACCGAGAGCGGATTCCCCGAGAGCGTTCCCGCCTGGTACACCGGCCCGAGGGGGGCGAGGAGGTCCATGACCTCGGCGCGGCCTCCGAGTGCGGCGAGCGGCATCCCTCCACCGACGACCTTGCCGAACGTGACGATGTCCGGGAGGTACTCCTCCCCCGCGGCGGCCTGCAGACCCCAGAATCCGGCGGAGTGCACCCGGAAGCCGGTGAGCACCTCATCGAGGATCATCAGGGCGCCGTGGGCGTGGGCGGTGTCGGCGATCAGCCGGTTGAAGCCCGGCAGCGGAGCGACCACGCCCATGTTCGCAGCCGACGCCTCCACGATGACCGCGGCGATGCGCGGGCCGTGCTCGGCGAAGACCGCCGCAAGAGCATCCGGGTCGTTGTAGCCGATCACGAGGGTCTGCGCGGCGATCGGCGCCGGCACCCCGGCCGACCCGGGGAGCGCCAGCGTCGCGACACCGGAACCGGCCTCCGCGAGCAGTCCGTCGGAGTGTCCGTGATAGTGCCCGGCGAACTTCACCAGCAGATCGCGGCCGGTGGCACCGCGGGCCAGACGGATCGCGGTCATGGTCGCCTCGGTACCGGTCGACACCAGACGCACGCGCTCGATCGGACGTGTCTCGCCGAAGCGCACGCGCTCCGCGATCACGGCGGCGAGCTCGACCTCACCCTCGGTCGGCGCACCGAACGAGAGACCGCGCGTCGCCGCCTCCTGCACAGCGGCGACGACCTCGGGGTGCGCGTGACCGAGGAGCGCGGGACCCCACGAGGCGACGAGGTCGATGTACTCGTTGCCCGCGGCGTCCGTGACGGTCGCGCCCTTCGCGGATGCGAGGAAGCGGGGCGTGCCGCCGACGGAGCCGTAGGCGCGCACCGGGGAGTTCACCCCGCCGGGGATCACCGCGCGAGCGGCAGAGAACAGGTCGTCATTGCGGTCGGTCATGATGATGCTCCGAAGAAGAGAAGACGGTACGGCTCAGGCGCGCAGCCAGCGCGCGGCCTCGGTCGCCCAGTAGGTCAGCACCGCGTCGGCGCCGGCGCGGCGGATCGACAGCAGCGACTCCAGGATGGCCGCGCGGCGATCGATCCACCCGTTCGCCGCGGCGGCCTCGATCATGGCGTACTCACCGGACACCTGGTATGCCCAGACCGGAATACTGACGGTGTCGCGCACCTCGCGCAGCACGTCGAGGAAGGCCATGGCAGGCTTCACCATCACGATGTCGGCGCCTTCGGCCTCGTCGACGACGGCCTCGCGGACGCCCTCCCGACGGTTGCCGGGACCGAGCTGATACGTGCGGCGGTCACCGGTCAGCTGCGAATCGACGGCCTCGCGGAACGGACCGTAGAAGGCGCTGGCGTACTTCGCGGCGTACGCCAGGATCAGCGTCTGCGTGAATCCCTCGGCGTCGAGTGCGGCGCGGATGACGGCGACCTGGCCGTCCATCATCCCCGACAGCCCGAGCAGCTGGGACCCGGCGCGCGCCTGCGCGAGCGCCATCGACGTGTACCGTTCGAGCGTCGCGTCGTTGTCCACCGACCCGTCGGCCGCGAGCACGCCGCAGTGGCCGTGATCGGTGAACTCATCCAGGCACAGGTCGGTCTGCACGACGAGCGCATCGCCGACCTCGGCAGCCAGCACCTCGGTCGCCACGTTCAGGATCCCGTGCGGGTCGTCCGCTCCCGAGCCACGGGCGTCGCGCACGGCAGGAACGCCGAACAGCATCACACCGCCGACACCCGCCTCAGCGGCTTCGACGGCCGCCGCGCGCAGCGAGTCCAGCGAGTGCTGGGCGACGCCGGGCATGGAACCGATCGCGACCGGCTCGCTGAGACCTTCGCGAACGAACATCGGCAGCACGAGCTGCCGCGGCTGGAGAGAGGTCTCGCGCACGAGATCGCGTACTGCCGGCGACTGGCGCAGGCGCCTCAACCGGACGTCGGGGAAGCTCACGGCGCGAACTCGTCCGCCGCGTGCGGAAGCGTGAAGTGCGAGACGGCATCGATCAGCGCGTCGACCGTCTGTCGGTCGGCGACGACCGAGACCGGAAGCCCGGCCTTCTGCGCATCGCGAGCCGTGCGCGGTCCGATCGCGGCCAGCAGTGTCTCGTCGGGGATCTCCGGGAACTGTTCGCGCACCTGCTCCGCGACCGACCCGCTCGTGATGAGGATCGCGTTGATGCGGCCGTTCTCGACATCCCGCTTGATGCGGTCCGTGACGGGGACGCCGACCGTACGGTAGGCCACGACGCTGTGCACATCGTGCCCGGCCTCCGACAGCAGACGGCTCAGCACGGGCTTCGCGATCTCGCTGCGCAGCGCGAGGATGCGCCGGGGGTCGGTCTCGAGCGCGATGAGCTGCTCGGCCATCCCTTCGGCGGAGTTGTCCTGCTCCGGCACCAGGGCGACTTCATAGCCCACGGCCTGAAGGGCAGCTGCGGTCGTCTCTCCGACTGCGGCGATGCGCGTCGAGGGTGGCACGGCCGCGCGGTGGGCGAACAGCACGTCGACGGTCGTCGCGCTCGTGACGGTGAGCCAGTCGAACTCGCCGGCCGCCAACTGCTCCAGGGCGACGTCGAGCGCCGCCTGGTCGGTCGTGGGTGCGAAATTGATCAACGGCGCGACGACGGGGATCGCTCCCTGTGCGCGCAGGCTGGCGGCGACGCCGTCGCCCCACGGCCCTCCGCGGGGCACGAGGATGCGCCAGCCGTCCAGTGGTCGGTCCTGCTTCATATCGGATGTCATGAGGAAAGATGCTCTCGGGAGACGAGGTCGGCCGCCCCTTGATCGAGCAACCGACGGGCAACAGTCAACCCGAGCTCGCGCGCTGCGTGCATCGGGCCTGCACCATCGGCAGCATCCGCTCCATTGCCACTGCCGTTCCGACGAATATACTCCCCGTTCAGGTCTTCCGTGACGTCGAGGCCGATCCGACGGTCTCCTTCGGCCGAGTAGACCACTGTTCTGACCCGCACCGATGAGCCTTCGACCACCGCATGCGCGGCCATCGGCGCCTGGCATCCGGCGTCCAGGCCCTCCAGGATCGCGCGCTCGACCGTGATCGCCAGACGAGTCGGGCCGTGGTCGAGCGCGGCGAGGGCGGCGAGCAGTTCGGCGGGCGCATCCGCTGTCGTCTCCACGGCCAGCGAACCCTGACCGGGGGCGGTCGGCCACTCGGCGAGCCCGAGCTCCTCGCGTCGCAGGGGTGAGTCCGCCTCGAGCCGCGACAGGCCGGCGGCGGCGAGGATGACGGCATCCAGCTCGCCGGAAGCGACGCGCGCCAGACGCGAGTCGACGTTGCCGCGGATGTCGACGACCTCCGCGTGCGGTGCGCGTCGGCGCACCTGGGCGATCCGACGCGGTGCGCCGGTTCCCACGGTGCTGCCCGAGCGGAGCGCATGCAGCGGGATGCCGTCACGCGTGAGCACGACATCTCGCGCATCTTCGCGCTCCGGCGTGGCCGCGATCACGAGACCCGCGGGGATCGCGGTCGGCAGATCCTTGAGCGAGTGGACGAGGAAGTCGCACTCGCCGGAGAACAACGCCTCGCGCAGCCGCGTGGCGAAGATGCCCTGGCCGCCGATCTCGGACAGCGACGCCCGATTCGTGTCTCCCTCTGAGGTGATCGGCACGAGCTGCACCGGACGCCCGGTCACCTTCTCGAGCGCCGTCGCGACATGACCGGACTGCGCCTGCGCGAGTGCGCTGCGCCGGGTACCCAAACGGATCGGAGTGGTCATCGCGCGGCCTACTGCAGCACGTCCGCGATCTCGTCGAACCGGAGCCTGCGCCCGGTGTAGAAGGGCAGCTCCTCCTTCACGTACAGACGCGCATCGGTGTACCGCAGGTCGCGCATGAGGTCGACGAGCTCGGTCACGTCATCCGCCTCGAGGGGCAGGATCCACTCGTAGTCGCCGAGCGCGAAGGCCGCGACGGTGTTGGCGATGACGCCCGTGAATGCGGCGCCCTTGCGTCCGTGATCCGCGAGCATCTTGCGACGCTCGTCCTCGGGGGCGAGGTACCACTCCGGCGTGCGCACGAACGGGTACAGGCAGAGCCAGTCCTTGGGCTCGACGCCGCGCAGGAACCCGGGCACGTGGGCGCGGTTGAACTCGGCGTCGCGGTGCACGCCCATGACGTTCCACACCGGCAGCAGCGAGCGGAGCAGCTCGGTGCGGCGCAGTCGACGCAGCGCGCGCTGGAGCTCCTCGGCCGTCTCGCCGTGCAGCCAGACCATGAGGTCCGCATCGGCCTTGAGGCCGGAGACGTCGTAGAAGCCGCGCACGGTCACGCCCGAGTCCTCGACGTAGGAGACGATCGTCTCCAGCTCCGTCGAGTCGGACTCCGTGACGGCCACATCGGGATTGCGTCGCCAGACCGCCCAGAGGGTGAAGCCGGACGGGTTCTCTTCGCGCACTTCGGACATGACCCCAGTCTGCCCTCTTTGTCGAGCGCCCGCGAACGCGGAGTCAGCGTGAGAGGGCGCGGGCGATCACCCAGACCGCGCCGCCGACCACGGCGGCGATTCCGACGGCAGCCGCGGCGGCGCCGATCGGGTTGCGGTCGGCGAAGGTGCGCGCCTTGGCCGCTGCCCGTGCCGACGCCTTCTCGACGCGACGCGGGATGTTGCCCTTGACCTCGATCGCGGCGAGAGCGGCCTTCAGCTCGGCACGTGCCGAGGCGACGGGGTCGACGATCCCCGCGGGGACGACCGTGCGGGGGAGGTTGTCAGATACGGTCATCGCCGGCGTCCTTCACGAGTCGGATGTCCTCGGCCACCGCCTGAGCGGGGTTCTGCCGGGCGAGGACCTTGCGGAACTTCAGGATGCCGAGCAGTGCGAAGAACAGCACGGCGAGGATGAGGATGCCGAACACGGCGATCGCCGACAGCCAGACCGGCCACCAGGACGACAGCCCGGCGATCGCGAACACGAGCACGACCGGCACCGCCCAGAACAGGAAGAACAGGGCGACCAGGAACCAGACCGAACCGATACCGGCGTCCTTGGCCGTCCGCGAGATCCATGCCTTCGCCGCGTTGATCTCGGCCTTGACGAGGTTCGTGACGAGGTCGGGCAGGTCGCCGATGAGGGTCAGCAGACCGTCGTCGGCTCGATCCCGGTATCCGCGAGGCATCTCAGGCGCCGGCCTTCTTGGTGGTCGCGCTCTTGGTCGCCGTGGTCTTCGACGCTGCGGTCTTGGTGGCCGGCTTCTTCGCTGCCGGCTTCTTGGCGGCCGACTTCGCCGCGTCCTTGGCGGCGTCGACGGCGTCTTCGGCCGCATCCGCCACCTCGGCAGCGGCATCCTTGCTCTTCGCGATCGCGGAGTCGAGCTTCTGCCCCGGGGTGCCGTTGCCCTGGACGGACTTCACGATCTTCACCGCGCCGTTCCAGATCACGCCGGGCACGGCAGCAGCCTTGTCGCCGAGGAAGCTCTTCGCCTGCTCCACGCGCTCCTGCACGGGATCGAGCTCCCACACCTTGAGCCACTGCGTCTTGATCTGCTCGTAACGCTCGCGTCCGGCACGTGTGCCGAGGACGTACCCCACGCCGAGTCCGACGACGAGTCCGATCTTCCCCTTCATGGGGTCTCCTCACGTTGTTCCGGTCGAGCCGCAGGCTTCGATCCCCGTCGGCCAGGTTCCCAGCGTAACCCCGTATGCCGATTTCGGCATCTAAACGTCAGGGGGTTGACAGGCAGGGCCGATCCAGGCTCACGTCAATCCCACAGCAGGGCGCGGCGAAGTCGATCCGCTTCGGCCACCGCATCCGGCACGACCTGCGCGAGCCCCGTGCCCGCCAACCAGGCGCCGACGACGGCCAGCCCCGGCGTCTCCTGCACAGCGGCGCGCGCTGCCGAACGCCGCTCCCCCGAGCCGATGATCGACGCGGGCTGCGACTGGATGTACCGCGAGCGCTCGGCGGCGACCAGAGACGCCGCCGGCAGAGGCACGCCCAGCAGCGCCGATGCCTCGCTCAGCGCCAGGGCTGCGGCGGCATCGTCATCGAGCTCGGCGGTCGCGGCGGGCTCTCCCTGTGCGCCGAAGGACACGCGGACGACGTGGCGGCCTCCGGCGGCCTGACGCACCCAGTCCCACTTGGCGGTCGAGTGCGTGAGTGCCTTCGCGGTGTGGCTGCCCGGCACCGTGAGCACTCCGGTGCCGCGCGGCGCCGCATCCAGCGCGGGCGCGTCGAGCAGCAGGGTCACGAGCTCGATCTGCGGCGCCTCGGCCGCGTCCGCGGTGCGGAGAGCGGGGACGGCCTCGGCCAGCAGCGCACGCGCCGCGTACTCCTCTGTCGCCACGATCACGGCGTCGGCGGCGAACTCGTTCTCGACCGGTGCGGCGGAGTCGTCGTCCGAGTCCGCCGCGGCGTCCTCCCCGGCGTCCGCCACCTGAGCCGCGACCACGCGCCACCCGGATCCGTCTCGCGAAAGGAGCTCCACGGGAGTCGCGGTGCGCACATCGACCTCGAGGCGCGCGAGGTCGGCGACGAGCGCATCGACAAGCACCGTCATCCCGCCGACGAGGCCCTCCACGGCAGCACCCGGGGCCTTCGCCGCACCCGTCGCGGCCGTGTCACGGAGCGCCTGCACGGCGCCGGAGAGGGAACCAACGCGGGTGAGAGCGGCGTTGAGCCCCGGGGCCGCGACATCGACGTCGACGTCGTCCGGCGATGCCGAGTAGACCCCTGTCGTCACCGGGGCGACGAGGCGGTCGCGCACCTTCACTCCCATGCGCGATGCCACCAGGCGTCCGAGGCTCAGCTGATGGCCGATCGTCAGCGGCGGTCGCACGCGGTCCACATACGCCCGCCACGCGCCGGACCAGCCGATGATGCGGCGCACGTCGTCCTGGAACGGATTCGCGGGGATGCCGAGCAGTCCGCCGACCGGCAGCGGTGCGGCACCGACACCGGGGATCCCGGCCAGCCAGGCGCGGCCCGCCGCGGGTGCGACGATGCGGTCCGTGAGGCCGAGCTCCGCCAGCAGCGTCCGCACGTGGCCGCCACGGGTCGCGAAGCTCTCCGCTCCCGCATCCAGCGCGACGCCGTCGAGCTCGGTGCGGCGGATCGCTCCACCCACGGCATCCGTGGCCTCCAGCAGCGTCACGCGCATGCCGACCTTGGCGCATTCACGGGCGGCGAGCAGGCCGCCGATGCCTCCGCCGATCACCACGACCCGCGTCTCGGCGGCGCGTGCCGCGAGCACCGCAGGCGCGGGTGCCTCAGCCATGCGCGTGCACCAGCTCGACGATGCGGGTCAGCTGGTCGGGGTCGGTCTCCGGCGGGACGCCGTGGCCGAGGTTGAGGATGTGGGCCCTGGCCGCACGGCCGCGGGCCAGCACGTCGCGCACATGCGCCTCGAGCACCGGCCACGGCGCCGACAGCAGCGCCGGATCGATGTTGCCCTGCACCGTGGTGTCGGGGCCGAGCAGCGCGGCGGCCTCGTCGAGCGGCTGGCGCCAATCGACGCCGACCGCGTCGACCGCACCGTCGAGGCGCATGTCGGCGAGGAACGGTCCTGTGCCCACGCCGAAGTGGATCTTCGGGATGTCGATGCCCTCGAGCGCGGCGCGCGAGTGCGGCGCCACGAACGCGCGGTAGTCGGCCGGGTTGAGGGAACCGGCCCACGAGTCGAAGAGCTGCACGGCGGATGCCCCGGCGTCGCGCTGCGCGGCCAGGAAGGCGCGGGAGATCTGCGCGAGCCACCCGGCCAGACGGTTCCAGGAATCGGGGTCGGCGTGCATCATGGCCCGCGCACGGAGGTGCTCCTTGGAGGGGCCGCCCTCGACGAGGTAGGCCGCGAGCGTGAACGGTGCTCCGGCGAATCCGATGAGAGGGATGTCGCCGAGCTCTGCCGTCACCAGACGCACCGCCTCGGCGATCGCGGTCGAGTCCAGGGATGCCGGGTCGATCGCGGTGATGCGGTCGACGTCGGCGGCGCTGCGCACCGGGTTCGCGAACACGGGACCACGACCGGGCTCGATTTCGACCTCGACGCCCGCGAGACGCAGCGGGATCACGATGTCGCTGAAGAACACCGCGGCATCCACGCCGTGTCGACGCACGGGCTGCAGGGTGATCTCGGCCGCGAGCTCCGGGGTCAGGCAGGCGTCCAGCATCCGCGTTCCGACGCGCAGCTCGCGGTACTCCGGCAGGGATCGACCTGCCTGACGCATGAACCAGACCGGGGTCTGGGCCGGGCGGTCACCGGCGAGGGCGCGCAGAAGTGGAGCATCGGAGAGGGCCATGCCTCCATCCTCCCACCCGTGTTCTATGAGTGTGCGGAGATGCCCCGCGGAGGCTCGGGTAGGATTGTCGGGTGCTGCTGTGTGTCACGGCGAGTCACAAGACCGCCACATTCGATCTGCTCGAACGCCTGAGCCGCACCCCCGACGGCGTCGCCCCCACTCTCGTGGAGATGACTCCGTGCGTGCAGGGTGCGGTCGTCCTCGCGACGTGCAATCGGTTCGAGGCGTACGTGGAAATGGACGAACCGGTCACTGCCGCCGGCGCGATCGGTGTCGAAGCCGTGCTGGAAGCGGTCGAAGCCGTCACCGGCGTCCCGGCCACCGAGCTCGACGGCGCCTACGCCGTGCACTCCGGCCGCCGCGTGGCGGAGCACCTCTTCTCCGTCGCCTCCGGGCTCGAGTCCGTCGTCTCCGGCGAGGGCGAGATCGCCGGCCAGGTGCGTCGAGCGCTGAAGTCGGCCCGCAAGGAGGGCACCACCTCCCCCGAGCTGGAGCGTCTGTTCCAGCGCGCGAGCCAGGCGCAGCGCAAGGTCAAGAACGTCACCGCTCTCGGCCGCGCCGGCCGCTCGCTCGTGCGCCTCGCGCTCGAACTCGCCGACAGCCGCATCGCCGACTGGTCCGCCGAGCGGGTGCTGCTGGTGGGCACCGGCGCCTACGCGGCCGTGACCCTTGCAACGCTCCGCGAGCGCGGCGCCGTGAACATCTCGGTGTACTCGCCCTCCGGACGCGCCGAGGCCTTCGCCGCGAAGCACGGCATCCGCGCCGTCTCGGCAGACGACTACGCCCGCACGGCGGCGCGGTCGAGCCTGCTCATCACGTGCACCACAGCGACAGAGCCGGTCCTCGGACCGGAGCAGCTCCAGGCCCCGACGGGTCCTGCGGCGATCGGATGCCCGGTCGCCGCGCACAACCAGCTCGTCGTCGACCTCGGCATGCCCCGCAACGTCGACCCCGCCGTCGCCACGCTCGAGGGCGTCGCCCTGCTCGACCTCGAGACCATCCGACTGCACGCCCCGCTCGAAGAGCTGCAGGCGACCGACGCGGCCCGCAGCGTGGTGCGCGAGGCCGCAGACACCTTCCACGTGGTGGGTGAGCGCCAGAGCGTCACGCCGGCGGTCGTCGCACTGCGGTCGCACATCTTCTCGCTGCTCGAGTCCGAGATCGACCGTGCCCGCACACGCGGCGACGAGGACGGCCGCGTCGAGCAGGCGCTGCGCCACCTCTCGGCCGTGCTGCTGCACACGCCGACGACCCGTGCACATGAGCTCGCCGCGGCCGGTCGCGCCGACGAGTTCACCGCCGCACTCGGCGCCCTCTACGGCATCGTGCCGGAGGCCGAGATCATCGCCGACGACGGAGCATCCGCCTCGGCCTGACCCCGCACGCGCGCACGCCGGGTGGCACACTGGAGGCATGGCCCTTCACATCACCGGAGACACCGCCGCGGACGCCCTGCTCACCGACAACCCGCTCGCATTGCTGGTCGGGATGCTGCTGGATCAGCAGGTCCCCATGGAGACCGCCTTCGCCGGACCTCTGAAGATCCAACAGCGCACCGGCGCGACGGATGCCGCCGCGATCGCCGGCATGGCCCCGGACGAGTTCCTCGAGGCCTTCAAGCAGACTCCTGCCGTACATCGGTTCCCCGGATCGATGGCCACCCGGGTGCAGACGCTGTGCCAGACCCTCGTCGATGACTGGGACGGGGATGCCGCCGCGCTCTGGACCGCGGGCGATCCGTCGGGGCCCGAGGTCCTGAAGCGCCTGAAGGCGCTGCCCGGCTTCGGCGAGCAGAAGGCGAAGATCTTCCTCGCCCTCCTGGGCAAGCAGTACGGCTTCACCGGCGAGGGCTGGCGCGAGGCCGCCGGCGCCTACGGCGAGGAGGGCTCGTTCCGCAGCGTCGCCGACATCGTCTCCCCCGAGTCGCTGACGCAGGTGCGCGAGCACAAGAAGGCGATGAAGGCCGCGGCCAAGAAGGGCTGAGCATGGAGAAGACGGGTCAGGACGTCCAGGAGTATCTCGCTGCCGTGACGCCCTCGCGGCGGCGCGACGACGCGCTCGTCGTTCTCGACATCATGCGCGAGATCACCGGCCGTGAGCCGGAGATGTGGTCCAGCGGAATCGTCGGGTTCGGCACCTGCCACTACCGCTATCCCACCGGCACCGAGGGTCTCAGCGGCATCCTCGGATTCGCTCCACGCAAGGCGTCGCTCACGGTCTACGTCTTCGAAGGCTTCGACACCCATCGCGACGCCCTCGCGCAGCTCGGCCCGCACACCACGAGCGTCTCCTGCCTTTACATCAAGGACCTGTCGAAAGTCGATCTCGACGTGCTCCGAGGAATCCTGCAGCGCTCCTATGAATGGATGCGGGAGGGTGGCTCCCACGACGTCACCCTCACGATCGTCGACTGAGCGACCGCCGGGCAGGCGCGGATCTGCATGCCCACATGCGAGGCCCACCCGTGCGGCGGTCGCACAGGTGGGCCTGCAAAGTGAGTTCGGGGCTCAGGGGATGGCGGCGAAGAAGGACCGGATGTCGGCAGCCAGCACATCCGGACGCTCCAGTGCGGCGAAGTGTCCGCCCTCGTCGAACCGGCTCCAGTGCACGATGTTCGAGTTGTCGCGCTCGGCGAAGACCCGGATCGTCTGGAAGTCGTCGGCGAAGACCGCGACCCCGGTGCGGGCGGCGTTGATACGTGAACCGGCGTCCTCAGCGCCCTCCGCAGCGGCGTCCGCCCTGGCGTTCTCCAGATAGCTGCGGCTCATGCCGGATGCCGCGTTCGCGAACCAGTTCACGCTGACCTCGAGCAGGATCTTCTCGAGCGGCACCAGGGACGTGCCGTTGCCGAACGAGTTGAACAGCTCGCTGTACGCGAGCAGTCCGACCGGGGAGTCACTGATCCCGACGGACACCGTCTGCGGCCGCGAGGAGTTCATCGCGTTGTACCCGCCGACCGACTGGAACCACTGCATGTGCTCGAGGCCGGCATAGTCCGCGGGCTCGAGCTTCTCGAACTCCGCGGGGTCGCCCGAGGGGAACGAGAACAGCTGCAGCACGTGCAGCCCGAGGAAGCCCGTCGGATTCAGCAGCCCCAGCTCACGGGCCACCATGGCGCCGTTGTCCGAACCGTGGATGCCGTAGCTGTCGTAGCCGAGTCCGCGCATCAGCCGGTCGTAGGCGGCTGCGACCTTCGCGGTCGTCCAGCCCGCGGCGGACAGAGGCTGCGAGAAGCCGTAGCCCGGCGCATCCGGGATCACGACGTCGAAGGCGTCCTCCGCACGTCCGCCATGCGCCACCGGGTCGACGAGACGGTCGATCAGATCGAGGTAGTCGACCGAGGATCCCGGATAGGTGTGGGCGAGCAGCAGCGGCGTCGCCCCCTCGTGTCCGGAGCGCACGTGGATGAAGTGGATGGTCTGTCCGTCGATCTCGGTCGTGAAGTGCGGCACGGCGTTGATGCGGCGTTCGGCGGCGGACCAGTCGAACGCTGTCCAGGCGGCGAGCGCCTCGCGCAGGTAGGAGTTGGGGGTGCCGGCATCCCAGTCGTCCGTCGGCGACGGCTGCGGAAGGCGGGTGCGGGCGAGGCGATCCTGGAGATCGGCGACCTCGGCGGCGGAGACCGAGACGGTGAAGGGGCGGAACGTGAGCGTCGTGTTGTCCATATCTCGAAGGTAGAAGGGCATTAGGTTGAATATGTTCCTAATAGATCGATGACTTCTCGAGGAGCTCCGATGGCCGATCCGACAGCGCGACTCCTCGCCCTCCTCGCCCTGCTGCAGACCGGGCGCGAGCGATCAGGACGCGAACTCGCCGAGCGTCTGGAGGTCTCGTCGCGCACCATCCGTCACGACATCGATCGCTTGCGCGATCTCGGCTACCCGGTCGACGCCGCCAGGGGCTCGGTCGGCGGCTATCGTCTCGGCGCCGGCGGAAAGCTCCCTCCCCTGCTGCTCGACGACGAGGAAGCCGTGGCCGTCACCGTGGGCCTGCGGGCCGCAGCGGGGATCGCCGGCGTCGAGGAGGCCGGCGCCCGCGCGCTCGCCAAGCTGGAACAGGTGCTGCCGTCGCATCTGCGCCCCACGGTCGACGCACTCCGCTCGAGCGTCGACCGCGCCCCGGAGAACAACGACACCGACGCCCCCGATCCCGAGGTCGATGCGTCGTCGCTCCAGGCCATCGCGAGCGCGATCCGCAATGAGGAGTGGCTGCGCTTCGACTACGAGGGCGCGCCGGTGCTGGTCGAGCCCTACCGGCTGCTCACCTGGCATCGGCGCTGGTACCTCGTCGCGCGCGCTCCCGAGAGCGGCGAGTGGACGACGTACCGCGTCGACTGGATGGAGCTGCGGATGCCGACGCATCGCCGCTTCGAGCCGCAACCCCTGCCGGGCGGCGACTACACGGCTTTCGCGATGCGGACCATCGCGGTGAGCGGGTGGATCGTGCACGCCCGGCTGCGCATCGATGCCCCGGCGGCTGCCGTGCTCGACCGGATCCATGCCGCTGTGGGCGTCGTCGAGCCGGTGGACGAGCATCACTGCATCCTCGTCACCGGAGCCGACAGCCTCGACACGGTCGCGGCCTACATCGGGATGCTGATGATGGACTTCACGGTCGAGAGCCCGCCTGAGCTGCTCCCGCGCCTGCAATTGCTCTCCGAACGCTATGCGCGCGCCGTCGCCGGGAGCAGATGAAAGACCCCGCCGACCGGTGGACGGTCGACGGGGTCCGGATGCTGCGCGATCAGGCGCCGCGCAGGCGCTCCGCGAGGTAGGCGTGCAGCTCGTCGATCGAGACGCGCTCCTGCGCCATGGTGTCGCGGTCGCGCACCGTGACGGCACGGTCTTCGAGCGAGTCGAAGTCGACCGTGACGCAGAACGGCGTGCCGATCTCGTCCTGGCGACGGTAGCGGCGGCCGATCGCGCCCGCGTCGTCGAAGTCGACGGCCCAGGAGGCGCGGAGGGTGTCGGCGACCTCGCGGGCGAGCGGCGACAGCTTCTCGTTGCGCGACAGCGGCAGCACGGCGGCCTTCACCGGCGCGAGGCGCGGGTCGAGCTTGAGCACGGTGCGCACGTCGGTGCCGCCCTTGGCGTTGGGCACCTGCTCCTCGACGTAGGCGTCGACGAGGAACGCCATCATGGCACGCGTCAGGCCGAACGACGGCTCGATCACGTACGGCGTGTAGCGCTCGCCCGTGGCCTGGTCGAAGTAGGTCAGGCTCTGGCCGGAAGCTTCGCTGTGGCTGGAGAGGTCGTAGTCGGTGCGGTTGGCGACGCCCATGAGCTCGCCCCACTCCTTGCCGGCGAAGCCGAACTTGTACTCGACGTCGATCGTCCCGGCCGAGTAGTGCGCACGGTCGTCTTCGGGCACGTCGAACTGGCGCATGTTCTCCGGGTCGATGCCCAGGTCGATGAACCAGTTCCAGCAGGCCTCGACCCAGTGCTCGAACCACTCCTGCGCGTCGGCGGGAGGCGTGAAGAACTCGATCTCCATCTGCTCGAACTCGCGGGTGCGGAAGATGAAGTTTCCGGGCGTGATCTCGTTGCGGAACGCCTTGCCGACCTGGCCGATGCCGAACGGCGGCTTCTTGCGGCTGGCGGTGAGCACGTTCGAGAAGTTCACGAAGATGCCCTGCGCGGTCTCGGGGCGCAGGAAGTACAGGCCCGACTCGTCGTCCACGACGCCGAGGTAGGTCTTCACCAGACCGGAGAACGCCTTGGGCTCGGTGTACTGCCCCTTGGTGCCGCAGTTCGGGCAGGGGATGTCGGCGAGGCCGTTCTCGGCCGTGCGGCCCTTGCGCGCCTCGAAGTCCTCGATCAGGTTGTCGGCACGGAAGCGCTTGTGGCACTGCAGGCACTCGACCAGCGGGTCGGTGAAGGTCGCGACGTGGCCGGAGGCCTCCCACACGCGCTTGGGCAGGATGATGCTGGAGTCCAGGCCGACCATGTCGCCACGGCCGCGCACGAACGTCTGCCACCACTGCCGGCGGATGTTCTCCTTGAGCTCCGTACCGAGGGGGCCGTAGTCCCAGGCCGACCGAGAACCGCCGTAGATCTCACCCGCTTGGAACACGAACCCGCGGTGGCGGGCGAGGGCGATGACCTTGTCGAGGCGGGACTGTTCGGCCATGGTGGCTCCAATGGTCGGATGCGGGAGGGGGTGCGGCACGCGGATGCCGCGGCACCCACCAGTCTATCTGCGGGCAACTCCCCCGTCCGAGCCTCTCAAACCGGGTCTCCGCGCCCGTCGGAGAGTACCTTCGAGGCATGAGCGCAGCGCAGCCCACCCGTCCGGCCCGCAACGAGGACACCCGCTTCTTCGGTCAGCCCTGGTCGCTGGTGCACATCTTCGGCGTGGAGATGTGGGAGCGATTCAGCTTCTACGGCATGCAGGGCATCCTGCTCATCTACCTGTACTACTCCACGACGCAGGGCGGACTGGGCATCCCCGAGGCGGTCGCGGGCGGCATCGTCGGCGCGTACGGCGGCTCCGTGTACCTCTCCACGATCCTCGGGGCCTGGCTCGCGGATCGGCTCTTCGGTTCGGAGCGCGTGCTGTTCGTGAGCGCGATGGTGATCGTCGCCGGACACATCGCCCTCGCCCTCCTGCCCGGACTCCTGGGGGTCGGCGTGGGGCTCGTGCTCGTCGCGCTCGGCTCGGGCGGGCTCAAGGCCAATGCGACCTCCGTGGTCGGCACGCTGTACGCACCGGACGACCCCCGCCGCGATGCCGGGTTCTCGCTGTTCTACCTCGGCATCAACCTCGGAGCCTTCCTCGGGCCGATCCTCACCGGCATCCTGCAGTCCACGCTGGGCTTCCACTACGGCTTCGGCCTCGCCGCGATCGGCATGACGCTGGGCCTCGTGCAGTACTCGTTCGGACGCAAGGCGCTGCCGGAGTCGGCGCGGGCCGTGCCCAACCCGCTCCCGTCCGCGCGGTACCCCCTGGTGATCGGCATCGCGATCGCGGCGATCGTGCTCGTGGCCGTGCTCGTGCTCACCGGCGTCATCCGCGACGACAACCTGGCCGTCATCGTGATCGGCCTGACCGTGATCGCCAGCATCGCGTACTTCGCGGTGATCCTCAGCAGCCGGCGGATCGACAGCACCGAACGTTCACGCGTGTGGGGATTCCTGCCGCTGTTCGTGACCAGCGTCGCGTTCTGGTCGCTCTACCAGCAGCAGTTCACGGTGCTCACGGTCTACTCGGACAAGCGGTTGGACCGGATGCTGTTCGGCATCGAGATCCCGGTCTCCACGGTGCAGTCGATCAACCCGGTCTTCATCATCATCCTCTCGGGCGTCTTCGCGGCGATCTGGACCCGGTTGGGCAGCCGTCAGCCGTCGACACCCACGAAGTTCGGCATCAGCGCGATCGTGATGGGCTTCGCGTTCCTGCTCTTCCTCCCGTTCGCGAACGGCGGGGCGAACTCGACACCGCTGCTCGCGATCGTCGGCATCCTGTTCGTCTTCACGGTCGCCGAGCTGCTGCTCTCGCCGGTCGGCCTCTCGGTCGCGACCAAGCTCGCCCCGGACGCGTTCCGCACGCAGATGGTGGCGCTGTTCTTCCTGTCGATCGCGCTCGGCACGGCGATCTCGGGCTGGCTGGTGCAGTTCTACGACCCGAAGAACGAGGTGCCGTACTTCTCGACTCTGGGCGCGATCGCCATCCTCGTCGGCATCGGGCTGCTGCTCTCCGTCAAGCCGGTGCTGCGGCTCATGAAGGGCGTGCGCTGACCCGGCGCGAACACCCTGTCGGATGTCGGATGGCGGTGCGAGACTCGTCGGCATGGAACAGCGCATCAGCTTCATCACCCTCGCCGTGTCCGACCTCGCCCGCAGCAGGGCGTTCTACGTCGACGGACTCGGTTGGGAGCCGATCTTCGCCGGCGATGACGTGCTGATGTTCCCCGTGGCCGACCGAATCATCCTCTCGCTGTGGTCGATCGAGGGGTTCACAGCCGAGATCGGCGAAGCCCCGGCATCCGGCATCGCCCCCCTCACGCTCTCCCACAACCCCGCGACTCCGGCCGAGGTCGACGATGTGCTCGCCGAGGCCGCGCTGCTCGGCGCGACCGTGAGCCCCGGCCGGCAACGCGTGTGGGGCGGGTACTCGGGGTACTTCACAGACCCGGACGGGTTCCGGTGGGAGATCGCCGTCAACCCCGGCGAGACCGGGGACTTCGTGCTGCCGTCTCAGGCGGTGAAGAGGTAGCCGCGCTCCACGTCGAAGCCCGCGATGCGGAGGCCGCGTGCGAGACGCTCCTCCATCTCGGCGCGCAGACGCGTGCGCCATTCGTGGGCGGCGGCCGCATCGGATTCCCGCAGCGACTCGATGTCGGACGGGATCTCGAGGGTCTCGACCACGAGGTCGGCCGCCGGAGGCTTGGCGATGTCGGCGAGGGCCCACTCGACGTCGAGGCGGTCGCTCTCATCTCCGGCATCACCGCCACCGAAGATGCCGTACACGTTCACCGCGTACCCCGTCACGCGCGCACCGAGCACGGTGAGGAAGAAGTGGGCGTTGCGGGCCACGAGCGGGTCGAACGTCCAGGTGATGCGACCGACGTCGCGGGAGAAGGCCCACTGGCGCTGGTGCTCCTTGAGCTCGCGCCCCCAGCCGCGCCCGCGGTACTCGGGGATCAGCGCGGTGATGTGCGAGTGCATCGCCCGCTGGCCCGGCGCGCCGAAGAACGCGATCGAGGCGCCGACCATGCGCTCCTCGTCGCCTTCGCCGTCGAAGAGACCGACGACGTAGTTGCCGGATTGCTGCAGCGCGCGCAGGGTGCCGGCATCGATGACGCGCTCGGGGCCTCGGATGGAATCGAGGATGCCCTGGGCATCGAGGATGAGTTCAACGGTGTCGAGATCACGGATGGTTCGCACGCGCCTAGTTTGCCCCTCCTTCGCGGGATCGCAGAATCGGGTACGCGGTTCCGCCTCCTTCGGCGAGCGCCTCGGCGACGATATCGAGGAACTCGGTCATCATCGAGACCGTCATCTCGGGGAGCATGCCGTCCCAGTAGGAGAGCACAGCCCCGCGCCCCTGCATCATCCCGGCCGGGCGCGCGAACGCCCAGAGGTGGAGGTGCGCCGAGCCGTCGTTGAAGCGGCTGAAGTGGCAGCGCGCGACGCCCGGGATCCGCTTGACCGCCTCGGAGATCCGCTGCATGAGCGGACCGAGCGCGGCGAGCACCTCGACGGGGGCATCCTCCAGGAGCCAGTGCTCACGCGGCGAGATGGCGCCGATGAACGGCAGGCCTCCCGGTTCCCACCCGGCCTGCACCTGCCAGAGATCGTCGTGCCAGATGGTGTGCTCGTCCACGGCGCAGGCGCCGCAGTTCTCCGGATCGAGTTCGCCCCTGCGCGGCTTCTCCGGCACCAGCATGGGTTCGAGCGGACGCATCACGACCGACTCGTAAGCCCCGGCGGGCCCGTGGGTCATCCACGCGCCGTCCGGACGCGTGCCGTAGACCAGACGACGATGGAAAGGGGTGTCGGCGGGATGCTGCTCGAGATCAGCGCTCATCTCTCCATGCAATCACGACCTTCCGGCTCGACGCGGGCGGTCGGCCCCGGTGTCTGCGGACGCCGATAGCCTGGGTCGGTGGGTGCGAACGATGACAAAGCCAGGAAACGACTCTCTCGCACCCCTCCCAAGTGGGCGATCGTCGCGGTGCTCGCGTTCGCGGGGCTCTGCTCCTCGTTCATGTTCACCCTGGTCGTGCCGCTGCAGGCCGAGCTGCCGCAGCTGCTGAACGCCTCACGCGAAGACACCACGTGGGTCGTGACCATCACGCTGCTGGTCGCGGCGGTGGCGACACCGATCTCCGGCCGTCTGGGCGACATGTACGGCAAGCGCCGGGTCGTGATCGTGCTGCTGGTCCTGCTCATCATCGGATCGCTGATCGCGGCGCTCTCCGGCTCGATCGTCGGGGTCATCATCGGTCGGGCACTGCAGGGCGCCGTGACCGGTGTCGTCCCCCTCGGCATCGCGATCATGCGCGATGTGCTGCCCACCGAACGCCTCGGCACCGCGGTCGCGCTGATGAGCGCCACGATGGGAGTGGGCGGTGCGATCGGGATGCCGGTGGCCGCCCTGCTCGCGCAGAACGCCGACTGGCACTGGCTGTTCTGGCTGGCCGCCGGGCTCGGCGTGATCGGTCTCGCGCTCGTGCTGGCCGTCATCCCCGAAGACGTGCTGCGCTTCCCCGGACGCCTCGATGTGCTCGGGGCCATCGGCCTCGCGATCGGCCTGACCGGCATCCTGCTGTTCGTCTCGCGCGGCGCCGAGTGGGGCTGGACGGCGCCGCTGACTCTCACCTGCATCATCGGCGGAGTCGTGGTCCTGCTGGTGTGGGGCTGGTACCAGCTGCGCACCGAGGACCCGCTGCTCGACCTGCGCGTCGCCGCACGGCCCGCCGTGCTCTTCACGAACATCGCCGCGATCGGCATGGGCTTCGCGCTGTTCGCGTCGAACGTGACCTTCCCGCAGCTCCTCGAGATGCCGGTCTCCTCGGGCTCGGGCTTCGGACTCGACATGGTCGCCGCATCGCTGATCATCATGCCCGCCGGACTCGTGATGATGGTCATCTCCCCACTGTCGGGCTGGCTCGAGCGCACCGTGGGCCCTCGCCCCCTGTTCACGGTCGGCGCCACCGCCATCGTGCTCGCCTATGTCTTCGTGCTGCTGTGGTCGAGCGAGGTCTGGCACATCCTCGTCGCCAACCTGCTCATCGGCGTCGGCATCGGCTTCACGTTCGCCGCGATGCCGATGATCATCATGCGCTCGGTGCCCGCGAACGAGACGGGTGCGTCCAACGGCCTGAACGCGCTGTTCCGCTCTGTCGGCACCTCGAGCGCCTCCGCCGTGATGGGTGGGGTGCTCGCGGCCATGAGCATCGACGTCGACGGCGTCTCGGTACCCACACGGGCCGCGTTCGAGGTGTGCTTCTGGCTCGCGATCGCCGCCGGCATCATCGCCGTCGTGCTGTCGCTGTTCATCCCGAAGCAGCGCGCGAGCGAAGTGCACCCGTCACTGCCGGGATGAGCGGAGCGGACTGACCCCTCAGCGCGAGATCGTCCGCGGATCCGGGTCGCCCGCGCGGGGCGGTCGCAGTCGCGCCGGGATCGGCCACTCCACCACGAACTGTGCGGTCGCCGGCCGGTTCATGTCGCCGAAGTCGTCGATCTTCACGACGATGCGCCCCGGCACGCCCTCCTCGTCGGGGGTCACCTCGAGGATGCGCACGCGCAGCGGACGCTCGGCTTCGCCCTCCAGCATCCACGGGTCCGCGAGCCAGGCGATGCCGTGCGCCTCCAGCGCCGCCTCCGCGTCGAGCCACTCGGTGGCGGCGGATGCCGGTCGCCCCAGCACGTCGACGGCCGCCCAGTGCTCCCCCTCCGGGCGGATCCAGCCGAGCAGCTCGCCGTCGTCACGGCGGTGCGGGGTCCAGTCGGGGCGGGTCATCCGATGAGCCTACCCAGTCAGAACGTGAGCACGAGTCGGCCTGCACCCGGCCCGCCCGCGGACGTCCACGCCGCCTCGACCTGGGATGCGGGGACGGCGGTCGGTGCGCTCACGATCGTGCCATCCGAGATGACCTTGACGATCTCGGGAAGCTCGGCGACGAACGCCGAACGGCCGACCGAGCCTTGGCCGCTGCCGACGATCGTGAGACCGGACGACCGGAGCGCTGCCGAGGGGATCGCGGCGTCCTGACCGGCGGATGATCCGATGGTGATCCAGTCGAGCCGAGCTCCCGGCGTCGTCCTGGCCGTCACGATGGCGCGCATGGCGGCGGCGGCGGGGCTTCCCCAGACGTAGTCCAGGACGACGTCGACATCTCCGGCGGCACGCCCGAGCGCATCCTCGTCGCCGAGCGGCACGATCTCGTCGGCGCCGAGAGCCGTCACCCGCTTGAGCTGTGCGACGTTGCGACCGCTGGCGATCACCCGCGCCGCCCCCAGGTGCTTCGCGACCTGCACGGCCGCCGTTCCCGCCGCCCCCGTCGCTCCGAGGATCAGCACCCGTGCATCGCGTGGGAACGCGATGCGATGGCGCAGTGCGACCCACGACGACATCACCGGGTTCGCCGCAGCGGCGACAGCCACTGGGTCGGCGCCGTCCGGGATCCTGACACTGGCACGTGGATCGACGGCCACACGTTCCGCCATCGAGCCTCGGATGTCGCTCGCCACCGCGAAATAGCGCGTCGTGCCGTCGGGAAAGCGGCCGACCCCATCCACCCCCGGGATGAGAGGCAGCGAGCCCTCGCTCGTGTAGTGCGAGCCGTCGGCCTGCGAACGGACCCGCGGGTGCAGGCCGGCGGCGAGAACGTCGACGACGACCTCGCCGCTCCGTGGTTGCGGCTCGGGAAACGCCTGCCAGACGGGTGCGGTGCCGAACGAGTTGACGACTGCTGCGTACATGCCACTCTCCTTTTAATTCGTATTACGAACCAAACTAGTTCGCAATACGAACGTCGTCAAGTATCCTCGGTGGCATGCCCCCGGAGACTCACGACGACGACCTCATCGATGCCCTCGGGCAGACCGCCTTCACGACGATGGGAGCGCTGACCGGACTCGCCGCCGACGCCGGCCTCTCCCTCACGCAGCTGCGCGTGCTGGCGATCCTGCGGGATCGGAGGCTGCGCATGAGCGATCTCGCCGAATACCTGGGCCTCGAGAAGTCCACGATGACCGGGCTGGTCGCGCGGGCCGAGCGCAAGGAGCTGCTCGCCCGCGTGGCGAACGCACAGGATGCGCGTGCTGTCGATGTGGTGCTCACCGATCAAGGGCGTGCCGTCGCGGATGCGCTCGGCGTCGCGCTCCGCGAGGCGCTACTCCCGTTCACCGCGCAGCTGCCCGCCGTCGATCGCCGCGCCCTCACCGACCTGCTGCGGCGCATGCTCCCCTGAGTTCGTCGGCCCGACAAGGGTCGAGGGTCAGTGCGTGTACTCCATGAGCTCGACGCCCAGCACGCGGAAGGCGTCGTGCGCGCGCAACCGGTGCGTGATCGACAGGTCGTCGAAGCAGACGATGAGCGAGTAGCCGACGCCCGCGCGGGGTCCCGCCAGCACTCCGGCCTCGGCGCGCACGCCACGGTCGCGTCCGGTCTTGTTCACGAACAGCAGGCCGTGCGCGTCGTGGTCGTGCGCGAAGGGATCGAGCCCCGTGGATGCCGCGACCAGGCTCAGATCCTGGTTCAGGCTGAGCCACTCCGACACCTGGGCGCTCACCGCGGCATCGACCACGGCGGAGTTCACGAGGGCCGAGAACAGGCCGGCCAGCTCGCGCGTGGACCCGACGGCGACCTGCGGCGCGTCATCCGGCCCGCGCTGGTCGCGGAAGCGGTCGAGCAGCGCCGTCCGCCGCAGACCCAGGGACTCGATGCGCTCCCGCACCCGGTCGTGCCCCACCTTCTGCAGCAGCGCGTTCACGGCGATCGGATCGCCGGCCGTCGCCGCCAGCACCGCCAGGTCTTCGAGCGGGAGTGCCGGCGCGTGCAGATGCCGCCACAGTCCCGACGTCGACACCGCATCGATGTTCGTGCGCTCGACGATCTCGAGGGGGTCGAGCTCGCCGCTCTGGAATCCGGCGGCGACCTCGATCAGCAGCGGGACCACACCGAGCCCGGCGATGGGCATCGTGACATGATCATCGCCGGACAGCACGTGCTCGTGACTGTCGAGGTCCACGACGTGCACCGAGACCTGCGCCCCGGAGTCCACGAGAGCTTCCAGCGCGCGCAGAGTCGAGGTGAACGATCGGCGGCCTACGGCGGCCCGCCGCGGGAGGCGCCGACCGGTGCGCTGAGAGCGGCGCAGGGCGGCGTCAGACCCGTTGGCGGGGTCAGGGACCGAGGGTTTGGGCGCGCCCACGCAGGATCCTTACCGAGGGGGGTGGAAGGGACGCCGAGGGGCACGTTCCCCCGCGGCACCGATATCGTAACCCCGGTCGATGAGGTTCCCTCACAGACTCCGGACATTGGTCACCAGATGGTCACCCGCGACGCGGCAGGGAGCCACAGAACCGCTCCCTCACAGACTCCGAAGCCTGATCACCAGATGGTCACCCGCGACGCAGCAGGGAGCCACAGAACCGCTCCCTCACAGACTCCGAAGCCTGATCACCAGATGGTCACCCGCGAGGCGGCAGGGAGCCACAGAGCCGCTCCCTCACAGGCTCCGAGGCCTGATCACCAGATGGTCACCCGCGAGGCGGCAGGGAGCCACAGAGCATCCTTCTCGGCCACGTCGAACGCCTCGTAGAAGGCGTCGATGTTGCGCACGATCTGGTTGCAGCGGAACTCGTTCGGCGAGTGCGGGTCGATGGTCAGCAGTCGCAGCGTCTCGGCGTCACGACTCTTCTGCTGCCAGACCTGCGCCCAGGAGAGCAGCAGCCGCTGCACGCCGGTATAGCCGTCGATGACCGGCGCCTCGGCCCCGCCCAGCGACAGTTCGTAGGCCTTGAGCGCGATACCCAGACCGCCCAGATCGCCGATGTTCTCGCCGATCGTGAGTGCGCCGTTGACATGGTGCTCCGGGTCGAGCCCCTCCGGCACCAGCTCGTCGTACTGCGCGATGAGCGCCTTGGTGCGCTCCTCGAACGAGGCGCGGTCGGCATCCGTCCACCAGTCCTGCAGGCGCCCGTCGCCGTCGTAGCGGCTGCCCTGATCGTCGAAGCCGTGTCCGATCTCGTGACCGATGACCGCGCCGATGCCGCCGTAGTTGGCTGCGGCGTCACGGCCGGCGTCGAAGAACGGGTACTGCAGGATCGCCGCGGGGAACACGATCTCGTTCATCGACGGGTTGTAGTACGCGTTCACCATCTGCGGAGGCATATGCCACTCCGTGCGGTCGATCGGCTTGCCGACCTTGTCGACGTGGCGGTCGTGCTCGAAGATCGCGGCGCGACGCACGTTGCCGAACAGGTCGGCGCGGTCGATCACGAGACTGGAGTAGTCCCGCCACACCTCGGGGTGCCCGATCTTGGGCGTGAAGGAGTCGAGCTTCGCGAGCGCGCGCTCGCGGGTCTCCGCGGTCATCCATTCCAGGTCGGTGATGCTCTGGCGGTAGGCCTCGATCAGGTTCGCGACCAGCTCGTCCATCGCGGCCTTCGCCGTCGGCGGATAGTGCCGCTCGACATAGACCTTGCCGATGGCCTCGCCGAGGGCGCTCTCGGTGACCGAGACGCCGCGCTTCCAGCGCTCGCGGATCGAGGGGACGCCGGTGAGCTCGGTGCCGTAGAACGAGAAGTTCTCCTGCACGAAGTCATCCGTCAGGTACGGGGCGGCCGCGTGCACGACCTGGGCTCGGAGCCAGGCCTTCCAGTCGTCGAGGCGCTCGGGGGTCAGGAGCGAGCCGAGTCCCTCGAGGAAGCTCGGCTGCGAGACCACGATCTCTGCGAAGGCATCGGGGTTCGACGGCGCGACCGCGTCACGCCACGGAGCGAGGTCGATGCCCGCGAGTGCCTGGACCTCGTCCCAGGTCTTCAGGTTGTAGGTCGCGACCGCGTCACGGCTGCGCACGTTGTCCCAGTGGTGCCCGGCGAGCTCGGTCTCGAGCGCGATCGCCCGGTCGGCGGTCGCCGCCGCATCCGGGATGCCGCCCAGCGTCAGCAGGCGCTCGAGGTGGGCGCGGTAGGCGGCGCGCGTGTCGGCGAAGGTGTCGAGACGGAAGTAGCTCTCGTCGGGAAGCGACAGGCCGGACTGCACGACCACGGGCACGTAGCGCTCGGGGTCGCCGGGGTCGCCGTCGACGTAGAAGCCGATCAGGTGCGCGCGACCGTCGCGGTCATAGGCGCCCACGGTGCGGAGGAAGGCGGGGATGCCGTCGATCGCCTCGATCTCGGCGAGGGTCTCGGCGAGCGGGGTCACACCGGCCGCGGCGATGCGCTCGGTGTCCATGAAGCTCGCGAACAGTCCGCCGATCTTGCCGGCGAGGGTGCCGGGCTCGGCATCCTGCGACTCCTCGATGATGGCGCGGACGTCGGCCTCCGCCTGCTCGGCGAGGAGGTGGAACGAGCCCCAGCGGGCCTTGTCGCCCGGGATCTCGGTGCGCGCGAGCCACGCGCCGTTGACGTGGCGGTACAGATCGTCCTGCGGACGGATGTCGGAGCTGAACTCGTCGGTGGCCAGGCCTGCGGGGAGAACGTCAGTCATGCGTCCACCCTATGACCCGCCTCCCCCAGGGGCACGGAACACGGCACGGGGAGTCAGGGGGGACGAATCGATCAGTCGCGACGACGGATGCCGAAGCGGCGGCGGGCCGGCGGCGCGGGTTCCTCGGCGGATGCGGCGGCGACACGGGCCGAGCGCCGTGCGGACCAGGCGGCGACCTCGGCGTCGATGTCGCGCGGCGAGGTCACGACCGGCGGGCCACCCTGCAGTTGACGTCTGGCCTCGTACACCCGGCGGTTGAAGTCCTCCAGCACCGTGCGCACGTCGGCCTCACGGCCGAGCAGGTCGAGCTCGGCGTCCAGCCCCTTGTCCTCGGATCGCAGCAGGATCGCGGGCGGCCCGAGGCCGGTGAGGTTCTCGGTCTCGATCTTGCGGCGGATCCACCAGTCGGGGTCGTGGTGCGTACCGAGTCCTTCGAGCGGCTTGCCCGCGCCGGGCAGATCGTCGAAGTCTCCACGGCGGATCGCCACCTGGATCGCGGTCTCGATGAACGCGGCCCTGTCGACGGCCGCGGCGATCCCCGGCGGCGTGCCGCCCTCCTCCTCGTCGGCACCGTGCTGCTGCGCGCGGTACCGGGCTGCGGCTTCGCGGGGATCGGTCATGATGCACCTCCGTGGCATCCGATTCCCTCCACCCTACGACGGCGGGGAAACGTCGGCACCAGCCGGAGCACCGGCAGCGACCAGCATCAGCATCAGCATCAGCACCAGCACCAGCACCAGCACCAGCACCGGGGAACGGGACGTCGGCGCCAGCCCATAGGCTCGGAGGATGACCGCGCGCATCTCCCTCAACCGAGAGATCCTGCGGCTCGCGGTCCCCGCGCTGGGCGCGCTGATCGCCGAGCCGGCGTTCCTGATCGTCGACGCCGCGCTGGTCGGACACCTCGGCACCACTCCGCTGGCCGGCCTCGGCATCGCCGGTGCGATCCTGCAGACCATCGTCGGGCTCATGGTGTTCCTCGCCTACTCGACGACGCCCGCCGTGGCGCGTCGCTTCGGCGCCGGGCAGCCGGGGGACGCGGTCTCGGTCGGAATCAACGGCATGTGGCTCGCCCTCGGCCTGGGCGCCGTGCTCGCGGTGGTCGGCGCCGTGTCCGCCCCCTGGCTCGTCTCGCTCTTCGGCGCCGGAGATGCGGTCTCCTCCCAGGCGAACGACTACCTGGTGATCTCGATGTGGGGCCTGCCCGCGATGCTGATCGTGTTCGCGGCCACGGGGCTGCTGCGCGGCATGCAGGACACGGTGACCCCGCTGTGGATCGCCGGGCTCGGGTTCGGCGCGAACGCCCTGCTGAACGTGCTCTTCATCTACGGCTTCGGCTGGGGGATCGCCGGATCCGCCGCAGGCACCATCACGGCGCAGTGGGGCATGGTCGCCGCCTACGCACTCGTCATCCGCCGCCTGGCCACGAAACACAGCGCCTCGCTGCGCGCCCAGCGCGACGGCCTGCGCAACACCGCCCGCTCCGGAGGGTGGCTGTTCCTGCGCACCGTGAGTCTGCGGGTCGCGCTGCTCGCCACCGTCGGGATCGCCACCGGCCTCGGCACGCAGGAGCTCGCGGGCTGGCAGATCGTGTTCACGATCTTCTCCGCGGCGGCGTTCGCTCTCGATGCGCTCGCGATCGCCGCGCAGGCGCTGATCGGCAAGGAGCTCGGCGCCGGTGACGAGCAACGCGTGCATCGCGTGCTCGGACGCACGGTGGCCTGGGGCGCCTGGTTCGGCGTCATCGTGGGCGGCCTGATCGCTGCGCTCTCGGGGGTGCTCGGCATCGTCTTCACGGGTGATCCCGCAGTGGCCGAGCTGGTGCAGCCGGCACTGATCGTGCTGGCGGTCGCCCAGCCCGTCGCCGGCGTGGTGTTCGTGCTCGACGGTGTGCTCATGGGAGCGAACGACGCCCGCTACCTCGCGATCGCCGGTGGCCTGAACCTCGTGCCGTTCCTGCCCGCGCTGTGGATCATCGCCGCCGTGGGAGTCGATGGCAGCGCCGGACTCATCTGGCTCTCGCTCGCCTTCTTCGGGGTGTATCTGCTCGCCCGCCTGGCGACGCTGGGGTGGCGGGTGCGCTCGGGCCGCTGGCTGTCGGCCGCCGCCTGAGATTCGCGGGCCTCAGGCGTTCTCGAGGTCGGCGATCACGATCTTCTTCATCTGCATCAGCGCCTGGATCTGCTCCGAGCTCTGCTGCAGGAGATCGAGTCCGGCCGGGACGACCTGCCAGCTGACGCCGAAGCGGTCCTTGCACCAGCCGCAGGCCTCGGCATCCGGCACGGCGGACAGCGCCGCCCAGTAGTGGTCGATCTCGGCCTGGTCCTCACAGGCGATCACGAAGGAGATCGACTCGTTGAAGCGGAAGGCCGGCCCACCGTCGATACACCCGAACGGCACCCCGTTCAGGGTGAACTCCCCGTTGAGCACCTTGCCGGTCATCCCCTCGAAATGCTCGCTGAGCGATTCGTCCGGATAGAGGACGACGTCGCCGATCGACGAGTTCGGGAACACCGAGACGTAGTACTCCATCGCCTCCCGTGCCCGATCGTCGAACCAGAGATAGGGACGGATGGGTGTCAGCTCGACCATGAGAACCTCCTCGTTCGGCACTCACGGTACGCCCGGAGACGCGGGCTGTCGAGGGTGGTCGCGCGCGGTCAGCGTGCGAAGCGTCGGCACCACTCGTACATGATCACGGCCGCGGCGGCGCTGGCGTTGATCGAGCGCGTCGAGCCGTACTGGGTGATCTCGACATGGCCGGATGCCGCGGCGAGCGCTTCCGCCGACAGACCCGGGCCCTCCTGACCGAACAGCAGCACGCAGCGCTCGGGGAGCTCGGCCCTGTCGACCGGGACGGACCCTTCCACGTTGTCCACCGCGATGATCGGGATGCCCGCCTCCGCGGCCCAGGCGGCGAAGGTCTCGACGTCTTCGTGGTGCACGACGTGCTGGTACCGATCGGTGACCATCGCACCGCGCTTGTTCCAGCGCCGGCGGCCGATGATGTGCACGGTGTCGGCGAGGAACGCGTTGGCGCTGCGCACGATCGAGCCGATGTTCATGTCGTGCTGCCAGTTCTCGATCGCGACGTGGAACGGATGCCGCTGCGTGTCGAGGTCCGCGACGATGGCCTCCATCCGCCAGTAGCGGTAGCGGTCGATCACGTTGCGCGTGTCTCCGAGCTCGAGCAGTTCGGGGTCGTACTGCTCTCCCTCAGGCCATTCGTCCGCGCCACCCGGCCAGGGCCCGACGCCATGGGTGGTGCGCTCGGGCGTGCCGCTCTCGGGCGTCTGCTCATCCATCCCGCCAGGCTATCCGGACACATCCTCGAAAGATATTTAGGTGTACCGAAAAATCCGCTACGATTTCGGCATGCCTAAAAATCCCGTGCTTGCCGAGGCGCCCGTGACGCGCACCACTCCACCCCGCAGCATCTGGCTGCTCGGCCCCGCACTCGTGGCGGGCGTGGCGTATCTCGACCCGGGCAACGTCGCCAGCAACATGACGGCGGGTGCGCAGTACGGCTACCTGCTGGTGTGGGTCGTCGTCGCGGGCAACGTGATGGCCTGGCTGATCCAGTACCTCTCGGCCAAGCTCGGGGTGGTCACGGGGCAGAGCCTTCCCGAGGTGCTGGGCTCCCGCATCCGCAGCCGCTGGGCGCGACGCTCGTACTGGCTGCAGGCCGAACTGGTGGCGATGGCCACCGACCTCGCCGAGGTGATCGGTGGCGCAGTCGCGCTGAACCTGCTGTTCAACGTGCCGCTCCTGCTCGGCGGCGTGATCACCGGCGCCGTCTCGATGGTGCTCCTGGCGGTGCAGAGCCGACGGGGACCGCGGCACTTCGAGTTCGTGATCGTCGGCCTCATGGCGATCATCACGATCGGCTTCGTGGCCGGCGTCTTCGTCGCGCCCCCGGATCCCGCCGGCGTGGTGGGCGGCCTCGTCCCCCGCTTCGAGGGCACCGGATCCGTGCTGCTCGCCGCATCCATCCTGGGCGCGACGATCATGCCGCACGCGATCTACGCGCACTCCGCGCTCAGCCGCGACCGGTTCGGAGCGGCATCCCTCCGAGACCAGGATCACGCTCAGCACGCCGCGGCCGAGGCCGTGCGCACCGATGTCTCGCGCATCCGCCGCCTGCTCACCGCGACGCGCTGGGACGTGTCGATCGCGATGGTCATCGCCGGTTCGGTGAACCTCGGCATCCTGCTGCTGGCCGCCGCGAACCTCGCCGGCGTCGAAGGTACGGACTCCCTCGAGGGCGCGCACGCCGCACTGGCCGCCGGCCTCGGCCCCGTCGTCGCGACGTTCTTCGCGGTCGGGCTGCTCGCCTCCGGTCTCGCCTCGACCTCGGTCGGCGCGTACGCCGGCGCCGAGATCATGCAGGGCCTGCTGCACGTGCGCGTGCCACTGCTGGCCCGGCGCCTGGTGACGCTCATCCCGGCACTCGTGATCCTCGGCATCGGCGTCGACCCGACGCTCGCACTCGTGCTCAGCCAGGTCGTGCTGTCGTTCGGCATCCCGTTCGCGCTGATCCCGCTCGTCGCGCTGACGGCCCAGCGCCGCACGCTCGGCGTGTGGGCGAACCGCGTCTGGACGACCGCCGCCGGCGTGGTCGCCTCGGTGCTGCTGATCGCCCTGAACGGCGCCCTGCTGTGGCTCGTGCTCACGGGCGCCTGAGCCGCGGATAGGCTCGGAGTCATGTCTGCCGATCACGCCCGCCGCACCGTCCGCATCCTCACCTGGATCGGCATCGCGACCGGTGTGATCGGCGGCCTCCTGGTCGCCTTCCCGAAGACCATCGATCTCGCCAGCCCGTGGGTGCAGCTCGCCCTCGGCATCGCGACGCTCGTGCTCGCGTTCCGTGCCCGCAAGATCGGCATCGCCGACATCGAGGGCTTCGACGGACGCCTGTCGCTCCTCGCCGCCCTGCTCGGCTTCCTGGTGGTGTTCTTCGCCGGACAGGCCGCATTCGGCATCCTGGTCGCCGTCGCCAACCCGTGACGCGAGCCCGCCGAGGGCGCTGACCTAGACTGGTCGCGTGGCATCCCCGGCAGCAGACGACTACCTCAAGACCGTCTACGCGCACACCGAATGGCAGGACGCCCCGATCACCCCCTCGGTGCTCGCCGCGAAGCTCGGCATCGCCCCCTCCTCGGTCACCGAGATGGTGAAGAAGCTCGCCGCCGCCGGTCTCGTCTCGCACGTGCCCTACGGCGCCGTGCGTCTGACGGATGCCGGAACGCGTCGCGCTCTCGCGATGGTGCGGCGCCATCGGCTCATCGAGACCTGGCTGGTGCGTGAGTTCGACTACGGCTGGCACGAGGTCCACGACGAGGCCGAGGTGCTGGAGCACACCATCAGCGACCGGCTGCTGGAAGGCATCGACGCACGCCTGGGGCGCCCGCGGTTCGATCCGCACGGTGACGCCATCCCCGATGCCGACGGTCGCGTCGACCGCGAGCCCTTCGTGCTGCTCGCGGATGCGGCGACGGGGCACATCGGGCGCGTGCTGCGGGTCGACGACCGCGACCCCGAGATCCTGCGCGCGGTCGAGGCCGCAGGGATCGCGGTGGGCGTCGAGGTGTCGGTGACCGCGGGCGGCTTCTCGGTCGAGGGCGCGGAGGCCGAGATCGCCCATGCGGCCGATGTGATCTGGCTCACGGCCTGAGACCCGCCGCTCGAACCCTCATCGGCCGAGACTCCCGCTCCCCCGCAGCCCCCGTCACAGCCCGCACCTCGGTACGGGACACCCGCGAGCAATAGGCTGTGCACATGGCACACCGCGACGACATCGAATGCTGGCTCACCGACATGGACGGCGTGCTCGTCCATGAGAACGACGCCATCCCGGGCGCGTCCGAGATGCTCGCCGGGTGGGAGCGCAACGACATCCCCTATCTGGTGCTGACCAACAACTCGATCTTCACCGCGCGCGACCTCTCGGCCCGTCTGCGCTCGAGCGGACTCGTCGTTCCGGAGGAGCGCATCTGGACCTCCGCTCTCGCCACCGCCGACTTCCTCGCGCAGCAGCTGCCCGGCGGCTCCGCCTTCGTGATCGGCGAGGCCGGCATCCTCACCGCGCTGCACGAGGCCGGGTTCATCATGACCGAGACCAAGCCGGACTTCGTGGTCGTCGGCGAGACCCGCAACTACTCGTTCGAGGCGATCACCAAGGCCATCCGCCACATCAACGCCGGCTCGCGCTTCATCGTCACGAACCCCGACGCCACCGGGCCCAGCGCCGAAGGCCCGATGCCGGCCACCGGCGCGATCGCGGCGCTCATCACCAAGGCCACGGGCAAGGAGCCCTACGTGGTCGGCAAGCCGAACCCGATGATGTTCCGGTCAGCGCTCAACAAGATCGGCGCGCACTCGAAGAAGACCGGCATGATCGGCGACCGCATGGACACCGACATCGTGGCGGGCATCGAGGCCGGCCTGCACACGATCCTCGTGCTCACCGGCATCAGCGACCAGGCCGAGATCGAGAAGTACCCGTTCCGGCCCGACGAGATCGTGGACTCGGTCGCGGACCTGCTGCCCACCGTCACCGGCACGATCCCGACGCTCGACGAGGACTGACATGGGTGCACTCGACGACGGCGAGCGGCTGACGGCGGCGGATGCCGCGGCGTGGCGCGCCTGGCTCGAGGAGCACCACGGGCGCGCCGCCGGCGTCTGGCTGCTGCACGTGCGCGGGGGCGCCGTCGACGGGCTCGTCTACGAGGATGCTGTGCGACAGGCGCTCTGCTTCGGGTGGATCGACGGCCCCGTGCGCACCTTCGACGGCATGAACGCGCAGTGGTTCTCGCCGCGGCGCGCGACCAGCGGCTGGGCGGCGACTAACAAGGCCCGGATCGCCGACCTCGAAGAAGCGGGCCTGCTGGCACCGGCCGGCATCCGCGCGCTCGACGTCGCCAAGGCGAACGGGGCGTGGGAGATGCTCGACGGACCTGAGGCGGGGATCGAGCCCGACGAGTTGGCCGCCGCGCTCGACGCCGCCCCCGAGGCACGGGCGCATTGGGACGCGTTCCCGAAGTCGGTCAAGAAGTTCGGCCTCACCCACATCGCGATGGCGAAGCGTCCCGAGACGCGCAGCGCCCGCATCGCCAAGATCGTCTCGGATGCCGCAGAGGGGAAGCGTCCATGAATCAGTCCGACGTGCTGTTCCTGGTGGTGTTCCTGATCCTGCTGAGCTCGCTCACGGTGTTCATCGTGCAGTTCGTCCGCTCCCGCCGCCGCGGCTCGGGGGACGGCGACGGACGCGCGGGCTGGTGGGAAGGTCCCTGGGACGAGGACCAGCGCCCTCCGCGCTGAGACCGCTCCGGTTGCCGATTCGGCCGATCAGGACTGCAGCGTCAGGCTGGTGACGGCGGCGACCGGCTCCGGCAGGCGCAGGGGTCCAGATCCCGGGGTGATCGTGCCGAGGATCCGCGGGGCACGCGCTCCGGTTCCTCCGGGGATGACGGCGGCGACGCCGTGCATCGTGCACCAGCCGATCAGCGCGAACAGGACTGCTTCCTTGTTGTCCGCCGAGGCGCCGAGCTCATCAGCGAGCACCACGTCGACCTCGGGCAGTGCGGCGCGCAGCCCCTCCATGATCAGCGGATTGCGGCAGCCGCCTCCCGATACCGCGAGGTAGCCGATGCCCGCCGCGCGCACATCCTGCGCGACGGTCTGCACCGTGAGCTCGGTGAGCGTGCGCACGAGGTCGGGCGTCGAGATCGCCCGTCCGGACTGCTGCGCGCGCACGTAGTCCAGGTGGAAATGCTCCTTGCCGGTGCTCTTCGGGGCGGGGAGCGCGTAGTAGGGGTCGGCGAGCAGCGTCGCGAGCAACGTCTCGTCGACGGCGCCGGTGCGGGCGATCGCGGCATCCTCGTCGTAGCCGAGGTCGTTCAGCTCCTCGTCGACCACCACGGCATCGACCAGGGCATTCGCCGGACCGATGTCGTAGGCGGAGATGCCGTCGCCGACGACCGTGATGTTCGCGATGCCGCCCAGGTTCAGCGCGGCCGAGGTCCCGGAGCGTCCCCGCAGCAGCAGCTCGTCGAGGAACGACACCAGCGGGGCGCCGTGGCCGCCGACGGTGATGTCGCGGATGCGCACGTCGGACACGACCGGCGCGCCGACGCGCTCGGCGATCCACGCCGGCTGCCCGATCTGCAGCGTGCCGAGCGCGTGCCCCGCGTCGACCCAGTGGTACACCGTCTGGCCGTGGGTGCAGACCGCGTCCACTCCCCCGACGGACGCGGCGGCGGTGGCGGCGACCTCGGCGAACGCCTGTCCGATCAGGGTGTCGAGTTCGCACACCTCGGCGAGGGTCGTCGGGGCGGGCGGAAGCGCGGCGACCAGACGTGCGCGGAGCGCGGGGGCGTAGGGGATGCTGTCCTCGAGCAGCACGGTGCCGCGGAGAGCGCCGTCGGTCTCGTCGAAGTCGACCACCGTGACGTCGATGCCGTCGTGTGAGGTGCCCGAGAGCAGGCCGAGTACGCGCATGCGCAGTCCTTCCGTCGTCTCCCACGAGCCTACGGCGTATTTGTTAGGAGAGTGAACGGAATGACGGTCGTTCTTCGTACCGCCGTGCTCAGCGGATGACGAGCGCGGCGGCGCCGATCAGCGGCCCTTCGTCGCCGAGGCCCGAGCGCACGACGCGGGCACGCCGCGAATACTCGTGGGCCGCACTCGCGGTGAGCGCCTGCTGCACCAGGTCGATGTAGTCCGCGGAGACGCGCGAGAAACCGCCGCCGATCGCGACCATGTCGAGGTCCACGAGGGTCGCGGCATCCGCCAGCGCTTCTCCGACGGCCTTCGCCGAGCGTTCGATGGCCGCACGGGCGATCTCGTCACCGGCCGCGGCATCCTTCGCCAGATCCTCACCGGTCGCACCGGTCCAGCCCTGCTGCTGGGCCCAGGCGGCGCTGGCCGGACCCGAGGCGATCTCCTCGAGCGTCAGCCCGCCCTCACGGCGCACCTGTCCGAGGTGTCCGGCGTTGCCGGTGGCCCCGGGGATGTAGGCGCCGTTCGCCACGAAACCGCCGCCGACGCCGGTCGACACCACGATCGACAGCGAGGCGCCCGCCTCCTGCGTCGCGCCGAGCCAGGACTCCGCGAGCGCGAGCGCGCCGCCGTCATGGCCGAGAGTCGTGGGCACCTCGCGGCCCAGGATGTCGGATGCCGCCGTGCGCACCGCGTCCGCGAGGCCGAAGCCACGAGCGAGGGGCATGTTGACCGGCATGATGGCACCGGCCGCGCGGTCGATCGGGCCGGCACTGCCGACACCCGCACCGACGATGTCCGCTCCCACGGGAGCCGCGGCGAGCGCATGCGCGACGATCGCGCGCACCGCCGCGGTGAGCGAGTCGATCGTGGCCTCGCGCCCGGTGGCCTGCCTGCTGCGGCTGCCGTCCACGAGCGCGCCGTCCTCACTCACGAGGGCGGCCTCCATCTTCGTGCCGCCCACGTCGACGGCGAGTGCGTAGCGCGTCACTGCGGGTCGAGTCCGAGGTCGTCGAGGTCGAAGGCGGCGCGCCATTCGAGACCCTCGGCTTCGATCGCAGCCTGGGCCCCGGTCTTGCGGTCGACGATCACGGCGACGGCGACGATCTCGGCGCCTTCGCGACGCAGGGCCTCGACGGCCTTGAGTGCGGACTGTCCGGTCGTGGAGGTGTCTTCCAGCACCACGACCCGCTTGCCCTTGACGTCTGCACCCTCGATCTGACGGCCGCGGCCGTGGTCCTTCGGCTCCTTGCGCACGACGAACGCGTCGAGCGGGCGCTCGGTGGCGACCGAGGCGTGCAGCACCGAGTTCGCGATCGGGTCGGCTCCGAGCGTGAGCCCGCCGACCGCCACCACATCCAGGTCGCCGATCAGGTCGAGCATGATGCGGCCGATCGCGGGGGCGGCCCTGTGGTCGAGCGTGAGCTTGCGCATGTCGACGTAGTACGTCGCCTTCTTGCCACTGGAAAGGGTGAAGTCGCCGTGGAACACCGCCTCATCCTTGATGAGGTCGAGAAGTGTCTGGCGGTCTGCGTCGAGTGCGGTCACGACGTCCAGTGTAGAAGGCGCAGGCTCTGTGTTCCGCGGGAAGCGTGTTCTGCAGAAAGTCTGCGTGTCCGATGCCGCAACTCCGGTGTCCGATGCCGCAACTCCGGTGTCCGATGCCGCAACTCCGGTGTCCGATGCCGCAACTAGGCTGGAGGCATGCGCTTGGCCACCTGGAACGTCAACTCCATCCGCACCCGTGTCACCCGCACCGTCGAATTCGCCGTGCGCGAAGACATCGACGTGCTGGCGATGCAGGAGATCAAGTGCAAGCCCGAGCAGTTCCCCTACGGCCCGTTCGAAGAGGCCGGGTACCACGTCGAGGTGCACGGGTTGAACCAGTGGAACGGCGTCGCGATCGCGAGTCGCCTGCCGATCACCGACGTGCGCACGGCTTTCGACGGGATGCCGGGCTTCGCCAAGGGCCATGAGGGCCCGGATGCTCCGCTCGAGGCCCGTGCGCTCGGCGTGATGGTCGAGGGCGTGCGGGTGTGGAGCCTGTACGTGCCGAACGGCCGCTCTCTCGAGGACCCGCACTACGCCTACAAGCTGCACTGGCTCGAGGCGCTGCGCAATTCCACGGCCGCCGAGCTCTCGGCGAACCCCGACCTGCCGCTGGCCCTGGTCGGCGACTTCAACATCATCCCGTTCGACACCGACAACGGCGACCCCGACATCGTCGAGGGCGTGTCGACCCACGTCTCCCCCGCCGAGCGCCAGGCGTTCTTCGCCTTCCAGGACGCCGGGGTCACCGACGTCGTGCGCCCCCTCATCCCCGAGGGCTTCACCTACTGGGACTACCAGCGGCTCAAGTTCCCCCGCAACGAGGGGGTCCGCATCGACTTCGTCCTCGGCTCGCGCACGCTGTCCGACGCCGTGTCCGGCGCATCCATCCATCGCGAGGAGCGCAAGGGCGAGCAGCCGAGCGATCACGTGCCCGTGGTCGTCGACCTCGACGGCAGCCGTCTGGGGACCGGCGGCGCGGAGGACGACGACGATCTTCCGATGATCTTCTCGTGACCCTGATCTCGTGACCGTGCTCCCGTGACGCTCCGCCTGATCGCAACGGATCTCGACGGCACTCTCCTCGACCCGTCGTCCACGGTCACGCCGCGCACCCGCGCCGCGCTCGACGCCGCCCGCAGCCGCGGCATCCACGTCGTCCCCGTCACGGCGCGACAGCCGATCGGGCTGCGCACCATCGCCGCCGATGCCGCCTTCGACGGATGGGCGCTGTGCAGCAACGGCGCGTACGCGATCCACCTCACCGAAGGTCGGATGCTGTTCGCCGAGGAGCTCCCTGCCGAGACGATCCGCACGCTCGCCGCCGCGCTGCGCGCCAGCATCCCCGGACTGCTGTTCGCGAGCGTGCGCGAGGGCGGCGAGACCTTCGTCGCCCAGCACGGCTACGCCGAGATCGCGGACCTCTCCGACCACAAGCGCGACCCCGAGACGATGGGCGGCGTGCCGCTCGAGCAGGTGCTCGCGGCTCCGAGCCTGAAGTTCGTGATCCGTCACCCCGAGCTCGCGCCGGCCGCCCTGTTCGAGACGCTCAAGGATCTCGGTCTCACGGGCTTCGAGGCGACGCTCTCCGGCGCCCCGTTCGTCGAGGTCATGGCCGAAGGCGTCACCAAGGCCACCGGCCTCGCCCGCCTGTGCCGGCACCTCGATATCGACCGCTCCGAGGTCGTGGCGTTCGGCGATGCCCTCAACGACGTCGAGATGCTGCGCTGGGCAGGACGGGGCGTAGCCATGGCCGATGCGGAACCCGTGGTGCAGGACGCGGCAGACGAGACGACCGCGTCGAACGCCGACGACGGGGTGGCGCAGGTCATCGAGCGGCTGCTCGGCTAGGCGCGTCGCTCAGAACGTCCCGACCTCCGGCGTCCGGTCGGTGCGACCGTAGCGGAGCAGCGTCACGCCGCCCTCGTCGGTGATCGGGGGATGCAGCAGCCGGAGCACGGCGGGAAGCGCGTTGTCGTCGAAGACCTTCTTGCCTGCGCCGAGCAGCAGCGGGTAGACCCAGAGGTTGAGTTCGTCGAACAGCCCCTCCGCGAGCAGCGTGTGCACGAAGTCGAGGCTGCCGATCACGTGCACCTCGCGGTGCGACGCCCGCATCTGTGCGATCTCCGCGGCCAGGTCGCCGCCGACGCGCGTGCTGCCCTCCCAGTCCAGGGCGATGTCGGCATCCCGGGATGCCACGTACTTGGGCACCCGGTTGAAGAGCTGTCCGATGCCCCCCTCCGGCCCGTCGGTGTGGTGTGGCCAGTACCCCGCGAAGATGTCGTACGTGCGGCGGCCGAGCAGCAGTGCATCGAGCTGTCGCATCCCCTTGTCGATCTCGGATCCCACCCCCTCGGTCGGATAGCCGGCCTGCCAGCCGCTGAAGCGGAAGCCGCCCGAGGTGTCCTCATCGGTGCCGCCCGGCCCCTGGGCCACGCCGTCGAGAGAGGTGAACAGGTCGATCAGGATGCGGCCGGATGCGGGGGAGGTCGAAGCGTCAGTGCTCATGTCGTGCTCCTTGCGAAGGGATGCTGCCGTGCGGTTCAGCGCGCTGCCACCAGCGCCGGGATGTGGAAGGTCGTGGCGAACGAATCCAGCCACGCCTCCTCGCCGCGGACCACCGCGACGACGTCTTGTGCGAGCGCCTCGGCGGGAGTGAGCTCGCCGCCGATCAGCAGTCGGATGCCGGGACCCGCGACGATCACGGCATCCGGATCACCCGCGGGGGCGGTACCGCCCACGGGCGGGGCGGGCGGCGCGAGCTGTGCGACGCGGAGAGCGCCGCCGTGCACCGAGGCGCGCAGGGCGACATCGCCCACATGAAGCTCGTACTCGGCATCGGTCGCCGACTCCGCCCGGAAGGCGGTGCGCAGTGCCATCGTCAACGAGTCGGGGGTGACGACGTCGCCTTCTCTCGGGTCACCCATCGCCTGGAATCCCCAGCGTCCGATCGCGAGCATGATCGGCTCGAACGAGCGGCCGTACGGGGTGAGCTCGTAGACGAGTCCGCAGTTGTGCAGAGGAACCCGCCGCACGACCCCGCCCTCCTGCAGCTCCTTGAGCCGGGTGGAGAGGATGTTGGTCGGAATGCGCGGCAGGCCCAGCCGGAGGTCGGTGTAGCGGCGAGGGCCGACGAGCAGATCGCGCACGATGAGCAGCGCCCACCGCTCTCCGATCAACTCGACGGCCGTCGTCACACCGCAGTACTGGCCGTAGCTGCGCGCTGCCATGTCAGGAGCCGGTGCTCTGCTCCGCGACGTGCTCGGGTCCGTTCTCGACAGCCTCCTCGGTCATGAACAGGAAGCCGAGCGAGTTGCCGTCGGGGTCGTCCAGGTCGCGCGAGTACATGAAGCCGTAGTCCTGCGCCGGCTTGGGCTCGGTGCCACCGGCTGCGAGCCCCTTGGCGAGGATGTCGTCGACGTCTTCGCGGGAGTCGCGGCTGAAGGAGACGGACACCTGGGCGACCTCGTTCGGGTCGGCGATCGGCTTGTCGGTGAAGGTGGCGAAGAACTCGCGCTTGAGCACCATGAAGAAGATGTCCTCCGCCCAGACGACGCACGCGGCGTTCTCGTCGGTGAAGAGCGGATTGATCTCGCAGCCGAGTGCCGTGTAGAACGCCTTGCTGCGCTCGAGATCGGTGGTGGGCAGGTTGACGAAGACCTTGGTCACGATGACTCCTTTGTCGCTTCGCGGGCCGCGGAATGCGGCATCCGTCGATCGGGCACGAGACCCGTCGCCTGCATACTTGCAAAAAACAAGCACGCCGTCAACAGTCTGTTCCGGGGGAATCTCCCCCACGGGACGGATGCCGCGGCATCCCCCTCCGCCCTACGGTGGGAGGATGCCGTTCACCCGCACGCCGACCGCCCGCGAACGCCGCAACGATCTGCTGCTCGCCGCCGTGCTGTTCGCCGGAGCCGACATCAGCGCCGGACTGTCGTCGATCGCCCAGATCTACGGCGATCAGCAGGCGCCGTTGTGGACCGCTCTGGTCTACTCCGTCGTCGTGACCGCTCCCCTCGCATTCCGTCGCCGCTGGCCCGGCATCGTCGCCGTGGTGACCTCGACGGCCTACTTCGTCGCGGTGACCGTGAAGGTGCCGGAGCTCTACGTCGGCAACATCGCGATGTTCATCGGCCTGTACTCGGTGGGTGCCTGGATGAACGACCGCCGCCGCGCCATGATCGTGCGCATCGCGATCATCATCGGCATGTTCGCCTGGCTGCTGATCACCATGTACTACGAGGCCATCAAGCAGGCGGATGAGGCGGATGTCGTCGCCGGGGCGTTCTCCCCCTACATCGCCTTCATGATGATCCAGATCATGTTGAACGCGCTCTACTTCGGCGGGGCGTACTACTTCGGCGAGCGCGCATGGGCATCGGCCGCCGAACGCACCGTGCTGGAGCAGCGCACGATCGAGCTGGAGCGCGAGCGCGAGGTGACCGCCGCGCAGGCGGTCGCGCTGGACCGCGTACGCATCGCCCGGGAGCTGCATGACGTCGTCGCCCACCACGTGTCGGTCATGGGCGTGCAGGCCGGAGCGGCGCGGCTGGTGATCGAGCGGGACCCGTCCGAGTCGAAGCGGATCCTCACGGGGATCGAGTCCTCCGCGCGCGATGCGATCAGCGAACTGCGCCAGCTGTTGGAGACGCTGCGCACGCCCGGGGGCGACACGGCAGAACCGGCATCGACCCTCACCCTCGCCGACATCGCCGATCTCACCGCCTCCTCCACGGATGCGGGACTGCCCACCGCGTACACCGTGATCGGCGAGCCGATGCGCGTGCCGTCGGTCGTGGCCGTGAACCTCTACCGCATCGCGCAGGAGTCGCTCACGAACGCGCGTCGTCACGCCGGCGTCGGAGCGACCGCTGATGTGCGGGTGCGGTACGACGACGACGGCGTCGAGGTCGAGATCGTCAACACCGGTCGCACGGTCGGTCAACTCCGTCCGGGGCTCGGGCAGCTCGGCATGCGCGAACGGGCGATCGCCTCGGGCGGCACGATCGAGGTCTCACCGCGACCGCACGGCGGGTTGCGGGTGCGGGCACGCGTGCCGCTCTCCCCCACCGCCGCAGTGAAGGATCCCGCATGACCACCACTCCCATCCGCGTGCTGCTCGTCGACGACCACGCGATGCTCCGCGCCGGGTTCCGCACGATCCTCGAGACGCAGCCCGACATCACGGTGGTCGGTGAAGCGGCGACCGGCGCGGATGCCGTGGCGCAGGCATCCGCTCTACAGCCGGACGTCATCACGATGGACGTGCAGATGCCCGACATGGACGGCATCGAGGCGACCAGGCGCATCGTGGCCGACCCCGCGGTGGCCGCCGCGATCGCGATCGTCACGACCTTCGACCGCGACGACTATCTGCACCGAGCGCTCGAGGCCGGCGCCAGCGGCTTCCTGCTCAAGAACGCCGACGCCGAGGATCTGATCGCCGCCGTGCGCGCCCTCGCCGCCGGCGACGGGATGCTGGCGCCCGAGGTCACCCGCCGCGTGCTCGCCCGGTTCGCCGCGACCCCAGCCACCGGCCCGGTCGTCGCGGCCCCCGCCGCTCCCGCTCCCGCCACCGCTCCCGCCACCGTGCTCGCCGAGCCCCTGACCGAGCGCGAGGCCGAGGTGCTGGCGCTGCTCGCCGACGCCCGCAGCAACGCCGAGATCGCCGGAGCGCTGTACATCGGCGAGGCCACGGTGAAGACGCACGTGTCGCGCATCCTGCAGAAGCTCGGTGCGCGCGATCGCGTGCAGGCCGTCGTGCTGGCGCATCGCCTCGGTCTCGCGTGACGACGCCGCGCGGGCGCTAGCCTCGGAGCATGCCAGGCACCGCTCCCCCGTCCCACCCGAACGGAGCGCCCCGCCCCCACAGCGTGTCGCGCCCGGTCCTGGCAGGCGTCGTCACGGCGCTGGTGGGCTTCACGAGCTCCTTCGCCGTGGTGCTCACGGGTCTCAGTGCCGTGGGAGCCACGGCCGCGCAGGCCGCGAGCGGACTCCTCGCCGTGAGCCTCACGATGGGTCTCGCGTGCATCGTGCTCGCCTGGCGGTATCGGATGCCGATCACCGCAGCGTGGTCCACCCCCGGTGCCGCGCTGCTCGCCGCGACCGGCACCGTGGACGGCGGATGGCCTGCCGCGGTCGGCGCCTTCCTCGTGGCTTCCGCGCTGATCCTGCTGACCGCGCTCTGGCCGGCGCTGGGCGCGCTGATCGCCCGCATCCCGCCGTCGATCGCCCAGGCGATGCTCGCCGGGGTGCTGCTGCCGCTGTGCCTCGCGCCGATCACCGGCATCGTGGCGAACCCCTGGGGCGTCGTGCCGGTCGTGGTGACCTGGCTGATCTTCGCCCGATTCGCGCCGCGGTGGGCGGTCCCGCTGGCCTTCGTCACAGCGGCCGTGGTCGGTCGCCGTCTCGCTCGTGCAGGCGGGGGCGCCCGTCGATCCGGCGCTGCTGCTGCCGCAGGTTCGAGCTCACGGCACCCACCTTCACGGTCGGCGCACTGGTCGGCCTGGCTCTGCCGCTGTTCATCGTGACGATGGCCTCGCAGAACGTGCCGGGTGTCGCGGTCATGCGCAGCTTCGGATACGAGGTGCCCTGGCGTCACGGCGACTGCTGGTGACCGGCCTCGGCACCGCGCTCGGTGCACCGGCCCGGCGGTCACGCGATCAACCTCGCGGCGATCAGCGCGGCCCTCGCCGCAGGGCCCGATGCCGACCCCGATCCGCAGCGGCGCTGGATCGCCGGCGTCTCGACGGGCGCGTCGTACCTGGTGCTCGGCGGATTCTCGGCCGCGTTCGCCGCACTCGTCCTCCTCGCGCCGGAGGCCGTGATCCCCGCGGTCGCGGGTCTCGCCCTGTTCGCCGCGTTCGGGTCGTCGGTGCAGCAGGCGATCGACGACCCCGGCGAGCGGCTCCCCGCCGTCGTGACCTTC